>CBEUND010000016.1:0-32874 GCA_965544395.1 uncultured bacterium
CCATGTGGGGTGACCTAAGCACTTATTTGATAAAATATAGCATTTATCAATCAAAAAGGTTTATTGACAATGAGCGAGAGCAAAGATTTTTTACGCACAATAGTTGAAGAGGATTTGAAAGCAGGTAAATATAGTGAAGTAGTGACACGATTTCCTCCAGAACCCAACGGTTTCCCACATATTGGACACGCAAAATCCATCTGTCTCAATTTTGGTATTGCAGATGACTATCAGGGGCATTGTAATCTCAGAATGGATGACACCAACCCTACTACAGAAGATAGAGAGTATGTTGAAGCACTCAAAGATGCTGTAGAGTGGCTAGGATTTGACTGGGGGAAAAATATCTATTTCACTTCTGATTACTTTCCAAAGCTCTATGAGTATGCGGTAGAACTTATCAAGATGGGTAAAGCGTATGTCGATAGTCTCAATGAAGAAGAGATGCGTGAGTATAGAGGCACAGTGACCCAAGCAGGGAAACGAAGCCAATATGCCGACCGTAGTATCGAAGAGAATTTAGACCTTTTTGAGAGAATGAAAAATGGTGAGTTCAAAGATGGAGAGCATGTCTTAAGAGCTAGGATAGATATGTCTGCTTCTAATATGCAACTGCGAGACCCCCTTTTATATCGTATCCGACATGCACACCATATCAGAACAGGCGATGCGTGGTGTATCTATCCTATGTATGATTTTGCTCACTGTTTATCTGACTATATAGAAGGTGTTACGCACTCTTTGTGTACGCTAGAGTTTGAAAACAATCGTGCTATTTATGATTGGGTTCTTGAAACACTCAATCTCAAAGTAGAGCGTCCCCATCAGTATGAGTTTGCACGACTTGGTATCAACTATACAGTAATGAGCAAAAGAAAGCTACTAGAACTTGTGCAAAGTGGTGCAGTGAGTGGTTGGGACGATCCTCGTATGCCTACAATTGCAGGATATAAACGCAGAGGATATACACCAGAGTCTATCCTCAATTTTTGTGACCAGATAGGTATAGCAAAAGCCAACTCTATGGTGGATGTAGCACAGCTTGAATTTGCAATACGAGATGACCTCAATACCAAAGTACCACGAGTTTTATGTGTCTTAAACCCACTCAAAGTAACAATCGAAAATTATGAAGGGAGTGAAGAGATAGATGCTCCCTACTATCCCCATGATATACCCAAAGAGGGTTCTCGAAAGTTGCCATTTTCTCGTGAAATCTATATAGATAGAGGTGATTTTATGGAAAACCCTCCAAAAGGTTACTTCCGTCTCACACCAGACCAACCAGTAAGACTAAGACACGCCTATATCATCACTTGCAAAGAGGTCATCAAAGATACGCAAGGTAATATCATAGAGATAAAAGCCCAGTACCACCCAGACTCCAAAAGTGGTTCAGACAGTAGTGGTATCAAAGTCAAGAGTGCTATTCAGTGGGTGAGTGCTTCAGAAGCAAAAAAAGTAGAGATTAGACTCTATGATAGACTCTTTCAAGATGAAGCCCCTAAGGGATTAGAAGATATAAATCCTCACTCTTTAGAAGTCATTCAAGATGCTCTTATCGAACCTGCTGTTATCAATGAGAAACCTGATGAGAGATTTCAATTTGAGAGAGAGGGCTATTTCTATATTGACCCTATTGACTCTACTGATGAGAAACCAGTTTTTAATAAGATTGTTGGACTCAAAGACTCTTGGGGTAAAAAAAGCAAAAAAGCTGAACCTACACCACAACCCAAAAAGATACAGATAGATGGTGAAGTCGTAGCAATGACCAAGGCACAAGAAGCACTTTTTGAGAGATATACTACTACGCTTGGACTCAACTTTGAAGTAGCCAATACTCTTGCTCGTGATGCAAATCTCTCTGCATTTTATGAAGAGGCACTCTTGGTACAGAATACTCCTGTAGCTTTGGCAAATATCATCACCAATGAGGTAGCAAGAGAACTCAAACAGATAGAGATAGATAAACTAAAGTTTACTCCCAAAGAGATAGCAGAGCTTGTTGCAATGGTAGAAGATAAAACTATATCTAGCAAAATTGCAAAACAAGTATTTGAGCAGATGGCAAAGAGTGGAGAAAACCCAGCCGAGATAGTCCAAGCCAAAGGACTTATACAGATAAGTGACCCTGCTATTATTTTGCCTATTATTGATGAGGTTATTGCAAAAAATCCAGAGAATGTAGCAAAATTTAGGGCAGGAAATAAAAAGCTTTTAGGCTTCTTTGTGGGGCAAGTATTGAAAAGTACAGGAGGAAAAGCAAATCCAAAAGTAGTGAATGAACTTGTAGGTAAAAAACTCAAATAATATTATTAGGTAGGGAAAAGATCCCTACCTTCAAAACTCTTTTATGAAAGTTTGACGCTGTATCCTTTGAGACTCAAAGGTACGGCAGGTCGTTTTGTGTGTACTGGTCTTCTGAGAGTATCAGTGCTATCAAGTGGGCGAGTCAATTTATCTCTCCACTCTTGGTAGACTTTGAAGTTGTTCTCATAATTGACATAGATATCACCTATCTTATCATCTTTGCCAGCTTTGTCAATAGTAATCTTTTGATGCCACGCATGGTTACCAGCGATTGGATCTGGATGTGATGGAGCTACAGCATTTTGCCAAGCACCACTCAAGCCATCCCACCAAATATTATCGAGGTCTTTGTTGAACTCTTTGAATTGCCAAGTATCTCTACGAGCCATCATACCCTCATCAAGTCCCTCTTTTGGTTTGAGTGTACCGACTTTTCCATCCATAGTCATATCATAGAGTGGAGCACCCAGACCCATCACACCAAGTTTTTGCTCAAATCCAGGGATCTCTACTGCATTTTTGAGTTTCCATCTTCCTGCATGGTGAGAACAAGCTGTCACACCTGGCATAGTACCCTCTGTAGGTACTGCCATCGCGATGAAGTAACCTGACTCCAATCCAGAGAGAGTATCAGTGATAGTACACTTGATAGCATCTCCTCTTTTGATACCCAATCTTTTGGCATCATCAGTGTTGATCCATACTGGATTGTGGTTTTGAGAAATCTCCATCAAGTGTTTAGAGTTTACAGAACGAGTATGGATATTGTATGAAAGTCTAAAGACAGTATTGAGTGCAAACTCATTATCTTTCTCCATAAAGTCATGGTGTACTTGACTTACTAAATGCACCATCTCTTTTCTCTGCTCTTTTGTTGTTGGGTAGATAGGTATAGCATATTCAGGCCATTTCCACTCTTTGAACCACTCTGAGTAGAACTCTAGTTTTTTACTAAGTGTATGATACCCTTGTTTTATCTCTCCCTCTACCTCTACACCAATAGCTTTTTTGCCACCAAAGACATGATCTTCTACAAGCAATGCACCAAATTCATCTTTTTCTACATCACTCTCATCATACTCATGCCCATGTGCAATATATTTACCATCTTTTTTGTGTAACTCTCTCTCTTGAGGTCTATAGATATTATCCTCTTCAAGCCAAGTTCCTCTATCTCTCATCATCTTATAGTTAGGATACTTATCATTAGGATAAGCAATCTTCGCTGCTTTTCTGAGATTTGGTAACTTATCAAATGCTGCTTGATACCACTCTGGAATTGTCACTGCACGGCTTGGATCCTCTTTGGATGCCCAATATTTTCTGACACCCAATGAACCATCTGGATCTACATGGTGAACCATTATATTCGCCCAGAACTCTACCTCTTCCCATACTTCACCAAGACCTGATGCTATATGTGCCTCTAGTGTTGCTCTTGTAGGATCTTTTGGTTTCCATCCTGTCTTCTCAAGAGCCACTCTAAGGGCTGGATTACGGAAGCTCAACCATCTCGCTGGCTTCGTTGCTTCTGAAGATTGGTCATGTCGCTCTCCTGCCAATCCAACAGGTAGTACAAAGTCACAATACCAGTTGGTCTCTGACCATGTTGGAGAGAGGTTGAAACTCATCTCTATTTTATCTTCTCTCTTGAGGGCTTCTATCCATCTGAAACCATCTGGATTGATCCATACTGGGTTATACATTCTAGGAATCCAAACTGCCAATTTCTTAGGAACACTTGTGAGTCCTTTGTCAGTCCACTTCTTCTGCCATGCATCATCCATCAATAGGTGAGGCATGATGTGACTCATCTCATAAGTACTGAGTGGATATTCAGGTGGCCAAGCGATCTCATTCCATACATCAACTCTAGGAGGGCGTATACCTGCTTGTGTAGCTGCGTCTCCTTTGCCGTTGACAGATATGACATGCCAATGGTGCAGACCCACATTCCCCTCATCACCAGACATAGCACCTCTGAGTACAAATGGCAAGAATCCAGCTCTTGTATTCATCCATCCACCTCTATGCCCTATAGGTCCAGCTCTCCATAGATATGTAGCTATTCTATCACCAGCATCAATAAACATCTCATAGAGTTTTTCTACAATTCTCGCTTCTATTCGACACTCTTTTGTCACAAATTCAAGTGTATATGGACTATACATTTCTGATATCATAGTGATGAAATCTTCGTATGTGTTCCCCTCTGGAACTGATTTGATATACCCTTTTTTGACGAGATAATCAAGATACTCTCTGTCAGCCATCAAGCGATCCCAGTTGACCCAGTTTTTCACAAATGCGTGATTTACTTGTCCTTTTCCATCTTTGCCTTTCTCATTGAGAATTCTGTTAGCAAGATAGAGATAGAGTGCTGCCTCAGTCCCTGGCCATGTCGGTACCCATAGATCTGCCATACCAGCAGAGTTGGACATTCGTGGATCCATAACTACAAGTTTAGCACCCTTTCGTCTCGCATCAGCTATATAGCCTGCTGATTGTTGGAAGTAGTGACCAGCATCTGCAGCATGAGACGACTGGAGGAATATGAGTTTTGCATTTGCCCAATCTGGTGAGTTTCTATCATCATTCGCCCACTGGATGGTCCCCTCTCTCGCACCTGCACTACAGATGTTGGTGTGTGAATCATATCCATCACAACCCATAGAGTGTGGTACTCTGTGACCGAAACCATTTTCATTTGGTCTACCGACATGGTACATGATAGATTTGCGTGATAACTCGTCACCACTTTTGAGAGTATCGTGCATTTTTTTACCGATCTCTTTCATCGCATCATCCCAAGTGACTCTCACCCATTTCCCTTCACCTCTTTTGCTACCAGGAGCTCTTTTGAGAGGGAAAGGGATACGATCTGGATCGTACATTTGAGAGAGCGCTGCATAGGCTTTGGCACAGTTTCTACCACGACTCCCTGCATGGAGTGGATTTCCCATATACTTTCTGACTTTTAAATCTTTTGGATTTTGAGTCTTTTTGTATACTCCGACATCTACCCAAGCAGTCATACCACACTGTGCTTCACAGTTAGAACATGTTGTTGGAACAAGCATATACTCTGTAGCTTTGATACCATCTGGGTTCTCTTCACTTTGTACGCCATTTCTACTCGTACCACCTCTTTTCCAATCATCTCCATCAAGCTCTTTGAAGCTATTCCAATCTTTGAGAGGTGGATAGAATGCGAGCGTCTTTGGTGTAGAGGTAAACTTGGTATCCTCTGCCATAGCTGGTGTATCTGCTATCGTTTCAAATACACCTTTTGCAAGAGCAGCACCAGCTACAGTATATGCTGTGCCTTTAAGGAAACTTCTTCTACTTTCGATAAATGAAGGTTTTTCACTATTCATTGATTTTGTCATTAATATCTCCTTCTTAACTTAACGGTAACATTTGTGGAATTTTGAGCCATACATCTTTTGCCATGTATAGACCAACCAATGCAAGTATAGCTGCAAATCTCATAAGGGTTTTGTTATCACTCTTCATATTGGATAGACTCAAAAAGAATGGAATGATAAATCCAAATGCCATAGCTAACCAAAACTCTACATTATAAACACCACCTGAATGGACATACGCCAATGTCGCTTCTGCTTCAGATGATTTGAATGAGAAGAAATACTCTCCCATATACATCGTAAAACTAAAAAATACTGCCATAGCCAATACAAGTGAGAGATCTTTTCTCGCCTCTTTGCTCCAAGAGTCAGAGACGAAGATCAAAGCAGCAGAACCAGCCATAAATGCAGCAAGTAACATTTGCATCAACTCAGTAGGTGCTTGCCATAACTCTCTCGCACTCGATTCTGCCATAATGATAGCTGTATAGAGTGTCACAGGTATAGCCAAAAAGACTACAAATGGAAAGAGTTTTTCATAGAGATCATTGTTGTCTCTAGCAGTTTTTGCCACTGCACAATGTCTTCTCAAGTCAGGAAATGCTGTCAAACCACTTATAATCATCATAATAGAGATCAACAGAGTAAAGAGTGATGCCATCCAAGCCCCTACAGTAATAGCAGAAGTCCAGTGTGGATGGAGGAAGATATTGACCATTCTATATGGCTGGTGTAAATCAGTCAATGTAAAGAGTAGAAAGATATTCAAAAAGACAAATGATATAAGTGGCATAGTCCATCTAAGGTTTGGCATATCCTCTTTTTTGTGTCTATAGAGGAGATAAGCACCGATGAGTATAACACCTGTACCGATACTTTTCGCCCACATATTGAGAGTAATCATCCAACCCCAAATAATCCCTGGAAGGGCTGCATCCATTGTGACAACAGCATGTGTTGCATTAATACCATGCTCAACCATTAGTGACCTCCTTCTTCTTCATGTGACTCATCTTTGTGTGAATCCCCTGCATTTGATTGCTTGAAATTCATAAAACTGCTATTGTCTACCTCTTCGTGTCCTGCAAATGGTGCAAGGAATCTATCTATCACACCATGGTGAGGATCACCGTTATGCTCTAAGTGTGTGATATTGTTAAAGAGATTGTATCCCTCTATTCTCTCATGTGCAAGTGGATTGAGCGTCTGATTGCCACCACCAACATAGTAGTGTTTTGGATTTGTGTGTTTTTCAGGTTTACGCACCTGTACCCCACCTTGATGCTCCATGATATACAAAGAGATATGACTTGTATCATCTTCGACATCTCCAAATATATTGGCACCAACAGGACAAGCGACCACACATGCTGGCATCATACCACTCTCTATACGGTGAGCACAATAGGTACATTTATCTGCTGTGTTTGTCTCTGGATCCATATAAATAGCACCATAAGGACATGCCATCATACATCCTGCACACCCAATACATCTATGATTATCAATATTAACAATACCGTTATCTAAATAATGTAATGCAGATACAGGACAAATTCTCTCACATGGTGCATTTTCACAGTGGTTACAACGCAACGGCGTGAAATTTCTAGATGCATCAGGGAATACCCCTACATCGATATATTTGACACGCAAACGCCAAGAGCTGAGTGGTACTTCATTTTCCACTTTACATGCGACTTCACAACCTTTACACCCCATACAGAGATTTAGGTCAACCAAGAAACCTAGTTTCATGCTTCCTCCTTCAAGTTCTCTCAAATTATAATTAAAATAAGCACTCCTTAAATATCTATTCAAGGAATTTTTGCTTGCTTTTAAGTTTATAGAATTTTGGGTTAAACTATAGTTATTTTTGATAATTATTGAGTCTTTTTTGTTAATTATTGAAATTATTGTTACAAAATGATAAATTTATATTATTCACTGCATCAATAAAATACCTCAAGTGTAGTTTTGTCCTAACAACTCTTCAGAATATAGAATATTGTATAATTCTATACTTGAGTGAAAGAGAGAGATATATGATAAAAATTACAAATTTAACAAAAAGTTTTCATGCTGTACCACTATTCAAAAATCTAAACTTTACACTGGCTCCATCAAACCGTATAGGGCTTGTCGGTCGTAATGGTTCTGGTAAATCAACACTTTTTAAGATAATGTTAGGTGAAGAGCATTATGATCAAGGTGAAATCAATATATCCAAAGGCTACAGAGTAGGAGCATTACGACAACATATTGAATTTAGTCAATCACGACTTATAGATGAGTGCGCCCAAGTATTGAGCGAAGAGGAACAGTACAATATATACAAGATAGAGAAGATGCTCTTTGGTCTTGGCTTTACACATGAAGATCTCGACAAAGATCCCTATAGCTTCTCTGGGGGATATCAGATACGCATCAATCTCGTCAAACTCCTTGCGACAGAACCCAATCTTCTCTTGCTTGATGAGCCTACCAACTACTTAGATATCGTATCTATGCGATGGCTACAAGGATTTTTGCGTAACTTTGAGGGAGAAGTGATACTCATCACGCATGATAGAGAATTTATGGATGCTGTATGCACACATACTATGGGTATACACCGTAAAGGACTCAAACTCATCAAAGGTGGCACAAACAAATACTATGAGCAACTCAAAGACGATGAGATACACTATGAGAAGATGCGTCTCAATCAAGTCAAAAAAATAGCAGAGTTGGAAGATTTCATCGCTAGAAATAAGAGCAGAGCTTCTACAGCAGCAATGGCACAGGGGAAAGTCAAAGAGCTAGAAAAGATAGAGGTGATGGAGAAACTCTCAAATGAGTCTGATCTCAAATTCAGCTTTACTTATAAGAAGACAGCATCTAAAGTGCTACTCAATGTCAAAGATTTAGGCTTTGGATATGATGCAAAAAAACCTCTCTTTCGTGATATCTCCTTTGCTTTAGAGCGAGGCAAGAAGATAGCTATCATAGGGAAAAATGGAAAAGGAAAATCGACACTCCTCAACTATCTAGCAGGAGAGCTTCCGCTACAGAGTGGGGAGATATATTATCACCCTGAGACTACTATCGCACACTTTGGTCAAACAAATATAGAACGACTCTCACCTCAAAGTACTATTATTGATGAGATACAGAGTGTGGACCTCAAGCTAGGTATAGCTTCTGTGCGTTCTATCTGTGGCACGATGATGTTTAGTGGCGATCTCGCTGAGAAAAAAATATCTGTTCTCTCTGGAGGAGAACGCAGTAGAGTAATGCTCGGGAAGATTATCGCCACCCCTGCTAACCTCCTCTATCTCGATGAGCCAACCAACCACTTGGATATGCAATCTATTGACTCTTTGTGTGAATCTATAGAAGCTTTCGAGGGTTCTGTCATCATGGTCACACACTCTGAGATGCTTTTGCGTCGTCTCGCTGACCAACTGATCATATTTCATAAGGATGGTGCAGAGTTTTTTGATGGTAACTATGAGGAGTTTCTCTCCAAGATAGGCTGGGAGGAGGAGCCTGAAATCAAATCGACAAAAGTAGTCAATAGTTCAGGATTATCAAGAAAAGAGCTCAAACGGCAGAGATCAGAACTGATACAAGCAAGAAGCAAACTTCTCAATCCACTCAAAAAAGAGATAGAGTATTGCGAAAATGAGATAATACAACGAGAAGAGTCTGTAGAGTCTAATAACCAACTACTTATAGAGGCTTCAAATAGTGCTGATTTAGGTCAGATACAAGAGTTATCAAAAAAAGTCGCTTATGATAGTAATCTCATTGAAGAGCTCTTTGAACGACTAGAAGTCGCCCAAGACTCTTTGGATATGATATCTTTAGAGTATGAACAGAAGTTAGAAGCACTCCATTGAAGTCACAATTTTAAATCTTCAAAACCTCTCTAAGATCTTTGTGATCTATTATATGTGTCGCTGCTGCTTTGAGTATAGGCTTGGCACAGAATGCTACTCTCGTATCTGCATACTCAAACATACTCAAATCATTGGCTCCATCACCGACTACAAGTGTATCAGCTCTATCCACTTGCAATAAGTTTTGTAATCTTTGCAAGAGATCTCCCTTGGAAAATCCAAACATCATATCCCCTCCGACTTTACCTGTCAAGAGACCATTCTCATCGTGGAGTATATTGGAAAAATCCGCATCTATTCCGAGTCTCTTTGCTGCTGGTGTCGTAGCATTTCGGAAACCACCTGAGAAACATACCACTTTATAGCCTTGCTCTTTCAATCCTGCAACTACCTCTTGTGCACCTGCCATCATGGGAAGCGTACGACATATCTCATCTACCCTACTCTGCTCTAAGCCTTTGAGCAATGATACTCTCTCAACCAAAGAAGCAAAAAAGTCTAACTCACCTGCCATCGCTCGCTCTGTAATAGCAGAGACCTCTTGCTCCAAGCCCAAAGGTGCAGCCAAAAAGTCGATGGTCTCTCCATCCATTAATGTCGAATCAAAATCAAATACTGCTAACTTCATCTCTCCTCCTCTATTTTTATTCTCCTCTATCTTCATACTCATCTAGCATATCCATTCTCTGACCTTTATCATTGAATTTATTTTGATAATAGTTTCGGATAAAAACAAAAGTCATAAAACTAAATATTATCACAACGATGATATATACTATATCTCCTATTGGCATGCATTCTCCTTGAGTTGATTTGGGATTGTGATTTTGTTGAAGCCCTCATAATTTTGGCGAAGTGCTTCATACGCTACTATACCTACACTTATGCCAAGGTTGAGACTACGACCTTCTCCACCCATAGGAATAGTGATACATCTTGATGGGTTGTCCAATAAAACTTGCTCATCAATCCCTTTGGTTTCAGAACCAAAAAGGATATAATCATCTTTCTCAAATGTAGCATCAAAGTAAATTTTATCTGTCTTGGTAGTCGCTAAGTGTGTATGATTATCAATAGGATGTGCCTGAAGAAAGCTAGCCAAATCTTCCCATATGACAAGATTGAGATGACTCCAATAGTCCAAACCTGCTCTCTTGACCGCTTTGTCATCGATATCAAACCCCAAAGGTTTGATGAGATGAAGTGTGGCATCTAAGTTGACACAGAGACGACCTATTGTCCCTGTATTGGGTGGAATTTGTGGATTAACCAAAACGATATTGAACATAAAAAACCTAAAATACTATTGTTTTGTTGCCGTTGACAAAGACTCTATCATTCAAGACAAAGGAGAGTGCCTTTGCCAATACAATCTTCTCAACATCTCGACCTGCTTTTTGCATCGCTTTCCAATCAAATCTATGGTTGATAGGTATAACATCTTGGGAGATGATAGGACCTTCATCCAAATCATTGGTAACAAAGTGAGCTGTAGCACCCATGATCTTCACGCCTCTTTCATACGCCTGTTTATAAGGATTTGCTCCGATAAATGCAGGGAGGAAAGAGTGGTGGATATTGATAATCCTCTCTGGATACCTATCAACAAAATCGCTACTCAATATACGCATATATTTTGCCAAAACGATATAATCAAAATCCAACCCATTGAAGACATTGATGATCTGCTCTTCATGCTCTTTTCGCTCTACACCATCTGACGAAATATACAAGAAAGGTATATCAAAGCGACGCGTCAAATCTCTAAGGTTATCACGGTTTGAAATCACAGCTTCTATATCTGCTTCTAACTCTCCTGCTGCCCATCGGATCAATATATCCCCAAGACAGTGAGACTCTTTGGTCGCCATAAGCACTATCTTTTTGGATTTTGGTTCTATCACTCTTATGTGAGCATTTTGTGGTGCTATGGCGATAAGCTCTTTTTGAAGCTCATCAATATCAAACTCCCCAGTGACGACACTACGCATAAAAAATTTGCCTTTTTCTATATCGACAAATTCTCTATTGGTATCAATATTAAGATTTTGCTCATAAAATACTTTAGAAAAGCGATACACCAAGCCCTCAGAATCTATACAATCTATCAATACACGAGCTCTATTTGCCATTTTTGCCTACTTTAATTTTACTACTATTTAGATGCATATCCAGCTATGATGTCACCCATCTCTGAGCAAGTTACTACTTCTACTGCATCAAAATCACTAATATCACCTGTACGATAGCCCTCTTTGAGGACTCGTTTGATCGCTGCGTCTATCTTGTCTGCTGATTTAGTTTCATTTAGAGCATAACGGAGCATCATACTCGCACTTGAGATAGTCGCTAGAGGGTTGGCTATACCTTGTCCTGCTATATCTGGAGCAGAACCATGGATAGGCTCGAAGAGACCTACACCCTCACCTGTACTTGCACTTGGGAGTAGACCGATAGAGCCACTAAGCATACTTGCCGCATCAGAGAGGATATCACCAAAGATATTCCCAGTCAATATGACATCAAACTGCTTTGGTTCACGGATGAGTTGCATCGCGGCATTATCTACATACATATGGCTAAGCTCAACTTCAGGATACTCCTGTGCTATCTTCTCTACAGTTTCACGCCAAAATTGACTCACTTCAAGGACATTGGCTTTATCTACAGAACAGATACGCTTTTCTCGTTTCATCGCGATATCAAAAGCAACTCTTGCTATGCGTTCGACCTCTTCTCTCGTATAAATCATAGTATTGTATGCGCGATCTTGGAGTAATTCTCTAGGCTGACCAAAATAGATACCCCCTGTCAATTCACGAACAACCATGATATCTACACCTTCAACAACACTTGCCTTGAGTGTAGAAGCATTGATCAGTTCATCATAGACGGTAGCTGGACGAAGATTGGCAAATGTACCCATCTCTTGTCGTAAACCTAAAAGACCTGACTCTGGTCGTAAGTGTCGCTCCAGATTATCCCACTTTGGTCCACCAATAGCACCAAAAAGCACTGCATCACACTTCTTGACACCCTGTATCGTCTCATCAGGGAGCGGTACACCTGTCTCATCTATAGCAGCACCACCCAAAAGAAACTCACTATATTTGAGGTTACACCCTTGTGCGACTGAGACTGCATCTAAAACTTTGATAGCTTCATCAACGATCTCTGGACCAATACCATCACCCTTGATAACACCTATTTTATAACTTTTATTCATAGTCTCTATCCTTATGCTGTTTTGTTTGCTATTTTATTTTTGGCAAAGTTGATCAACCCACCTGCATCTACCAACTCTTGCATGAACTCTGGGATAGGAGTAAACTTATATATTTTAGATTGTGTTATATTGATAATTTCTCCTGCATCCATATCTACCTTGACTACATCACCTTCATCTATCTCAGCAGCTTGGGGAAGCTCAAAGATCGGTAGCCCCATATTGAAAGCATTACGATAAAAAATCCTCGCAAATGTAGGTGCTATAATAGCACTGATACCTGCCGCTTTGAGGGCTATAGGTGCATGCTCTCGACTACTACCGCAACCAAAGTTTTCACCTGCTACGATGATATCACCTACGCTCATCTTGGAGACAAACTCTGGATCTGCATCTTCCATCACATGATTTGCCAACTCTTTGGCTTCACTTGTGTTGAGATATCTTGCGGCGATTATCAAATCCGTATCAATATTATCACCAAATTTCCAAACTTTTCCTTGCAAAATTTGTTCCTTTTTTAGAGTTACCTCTGAAGTTAATTACACGGTATTTTATCCAAAAAGTGCAAAATAAACAAACAACATGAGAAATTCAAAACAAAAATAGAGAAAATTTCGATATAATACATACTTTAAAAACAATCAATCATACAATTATTTAGCAGTCTTATCTGCTTATACTCTGCTAATTACTAGAAGGAACTCACTATTATGGCTGCAAAAGATAGTATCAAAAGAACGGAAGCACTCTTCATTGAGAAAAAGAAAGGTGATATCGTCACTTTTGAAAATATAGCAAAAGGATTTGACAAACAAATTACGCTCTCCCAAGCCAAAAAAATTCAGCAATACTCTGAAAAATACAATATCAATATGGTATCTGCATCTGAATATGCAAAACATATCTCTATGTTGGAGAAAAAAAGACGCAAAAATAATCGTAAAAAAGTATCAGAAAATAGCGATGGAGAGGAGTTTGACTTCACCAAAGAGAAAGAGTTATTAGAGTGGAGTCGAAGTGACAGTCCAGTGCGGATGTATCTACGGGAGATGGGGAAGATACCTCTCCTCACAAAAGAGGAGGAGATATACCTCAGTAAGCAGATTGAAGAGGGTGAAGATGTCATCATAGATGCTATCTGCTCTGTACCATATCTCATAGACTATATCATCAATTACCGTGAACCTCTCCTCAATAGAGAGCGACGCGTCAAAGAGCTTTTTAAGAGTTTTGAAGATTCGGGAAATGACGAGGATGATGACAGTGATGCAACAGAGTCATCAAAAGATAATAAGAGAGTCAAACAAGTTATAGATAGCTTTAAACTTGTCGAAAAAAATAAAAAAGAGTGGATGAAAGCAAGAGATGAACTCCACAAGGCACAAGAGGAGGAGAGTGATGAGATAAAAGTTGTCCATGAACGACTCAAAGTCGCTTTTAGAAAAGAGCAACTCAAAAAATCTCTTCTTGACCTAGGACCTACAAGCAAACTCATCAATGAACTTGTCAAAGCAATGGAGACTGCCCTCAAGAGTGATGACTCTTTCGATAAAGAGTTGAGAAGATTGGAGTATAAACTCCCACTTTTCAATGATACACTCAAAGAAAATCATAATAAGATACTAGCAAACATCATCAACATGGACAAAGAGGAGATATCCAACTCTGTACCTGAGACGACGATGGTAAGTACCTATGTAGAGATCAAAAAACTCTTTGAGACGAGAGAAGCAAGTAAAGATAGTTTCGACCTCGACCCTGCAAAGCTTGCAGAGATACTCAACCAAATTCGCCAAGGAAAAAAACAGAGCGAAAAAGCAAAAACGCGAATGGCGAAGTCCAACCTCAGACTTGTCGTCTCTATAGCAAAGCGATATACCAACCGTGGACTCCCTTTCTTAGATCTTATACAAGAGGGCAATATAGGATTGATGAAAGCTGTTGATAAGTTTGAGTATCAAAAAGGATACAAATTTTCTACCTATGCGACTTGGTGGATCCGCCAAGCAATCTCCAGAGCTATAGCAGATCAAGCACGAACAATCCGTATACCAATACATATGATAGAGACGATCAATCGTATCAACAAAATCATACGAAAACATCTTCAAGAGACAGGCAAAGAGCCAGACCTTGATACTATTGCCAAAGAGGTTGGATTGACGGTTGACAAAGTCAAAAATGTCATCAAAATCACTAAAGAGCCTGTATCGCTTGAGACTCCAGTAGGAGATGAAGATGATGGTAGATTTGGTGACTTTATCGAAGATAAAACGACGCTTAGCCCAACAGATGAAGTACTCAAAGATGACCTCAATAACCAGATAGATGAAGTGTTAGACCAACTCAATGAGAGAGAGAAAGCTGTCGTGCGTATGCGTTTTGGTCTACTCGATGACAAGAGTGATAGAACACTAGAGGAGATAGGTAAAGCACTCAATGTCACAAGAGAGAGAGTCAGACAGATAGAGTCCTCTGCTATCAAAAAGCTCAAACATCCAAAAGTTGGTAGAAAACTTAAAAACTACATAGAGGAGTAATCTCTTGTCAAAAGCTAAAATATTTGCCCTCATCATAGGCACAGAGATACTTAACCGTCGCAGAGTTGATAAACACTTTGATTTTGTCTCCAAAGCAGTCGCTTCTTATGGAGAGAAGCTTGCAGGATCTTTTGTCATAGAGGATGACCCTGCCCTTATAGTGCAGACTCTGAAGTTTTTGGCTTCGCAACCCAATAGCATCATATTGAGTTTTGGTGGTATAGGCTCTACACCTGATGACTATACTCGCAAGTGTGCTGCAATAGCCCTAAGAGATAGTATACTCTATGAGCATGCAGAAGCCAAAGAGATTATCATCGGACATTTAGGAGAGCGAGCCTATCCACATGGTATCAAGATGGCAAATTTACCTAAAAATTCCAATCTCTTATATAACAGCTTCAACAATATGCCTGCATTTTCCCTAGATAGTCGCTACTACTTCATGCCAGGGTTTCCAGAGATGAGTCACCCTATGGTTGAAGATATCCTTGCAGAACTCTTTGTAAATAAGCAAAAATACTATAGATACACGCTCACAGCAGAGTGCAAAGAGAGTCTCCTCATTGAAGAGATGCAACAGATGCCAAAGAGTGTCGAGTTCTCCTCTCTACCTAAACTCTATGATGATGTATGGAAGGTAACTATTTCTGTCGCTTCGCATGATGATAATGAAGCTCAAGATGCATTCCAAATCTACAGAGACAAACTCGACACAAGTGGTATCCCCTACTCTCTTGTAGATGAATCAAGCTGCTAACAATCTATGAATCTTAGCTATCTTGATACACTCAAGCACCCCGTTATAGCTCGCCTATCACTCATACAGCTCATCTCTTACTTTGGGACTTGGTTTTCTCAAGTTGCTATATTTTCTATGCTTGTAGCCTATGGTGCAGATGAGTCTACCATAGCTCTCGTCGCTGCGATGGGTATGCTCCCTGCTGTCTTGCTCGCTCCTATTATAGGCATTATCATTGATCGTATCCCATTCAAAAAGCTCATGATGGTACTATTAGCTATCGAAATAACGATGACCCTCTCATTTATACTGATTGACTCTTTGGAGTTCGTGTGGGTATTGATGCTACTCATATTTATCCGCTCATCTGCTGCCTCCCTGCTCTTCTCTGCTGAAATGTCTCTCTTCCCTAAGATAGTAGAAGGGCAAATGCTCAAAAACACCAATGAGATACACTCTATCATATGGTCTCTGTGTTACGCTTCTGGTATGGCTTTAGGTGGTATCACTACACACTATATGGGATATGATAGTGCATTTCTTCTCGATGCCCTCCTCTACTCTATCGCCATTTTGGTACTTGTCGGACTGGAGCTATCTGTCAAACAAGAGATCAGGAGACTGTCCAACTGGATAATGTTCAAGGATGGACTTCACTACTTTGTATCCCACAAAAAAATAATCCATCTAGTCCTCCTCCATGCCTCCTTGGGTCTCACCTCCTTTGATGCTCTTGTCACTCTACTTGCTGATTTCTCCTACAAAGAAGTTATAGCAGTTCCTCTAGCTATAGGCTGGATGAATGCTATGCGTGCATTGGCTCTTACAATAGGTCCATTTTTTGTAAGCAAATTGGTTCATAGAGATACTTTGCACTACTTCTTTTTGCTAGAGGGCTTGGCTATCATTCTTTGGTCACAATTACAGTTTGATTTCTATATAGGGTTGATAGGGCTCTTTTTTGCTGGATTTTTGACGACTACACTCTGGTCATACACTTATCTTATCATCCAAGAAGAGATAGACCCTAACTACATGGGGAGAGTCATCTCCTATAATGATATGTTTTTCATGCTCGCCAATGTGATAGTGGCTCTCTTTATAGGATATGGTGCACAGTATGGGTTGAGCTTAGAGAGTATCACTACTATCTTGGGATTAGGATTTATCGTTACGGCGTTTTATTATATGTGGTTTCGAGTACGATATCTTCAAGAGAAGCATCGCGTATAACCTCATTTCTCCTTTTGGGAGGTTCCTTACTCCTAGTGGGATTTACCCACTATTGCAGTGGTGAAGTTCCTTAGAGACCTAATTAAACCACTGCGTCACATCTTTGATAGGGAGTCGGCTTTTTGATCTAGGCTCATCTTTTCGGTATCCAAAGGCGACCATCACTGAAGCTCCGAACTCATCGGTATCAATCCCAAGATCCTCTGCCAAAAATTGCTCTGTCAAAGCTATATCAAAACCCTCTATAGGACACGAGTCTATCTCCATAGTCGCTGCACCAGTCATCATATTGGCGAGTGCGATATAACTCTGCTTTGATACCCAGTCATTGAGTGTGCGATCACTTTCAAGCAACTTGAAATCCTCTTTTTGAAATTTTTCATAAAACTGTTGATACATAGCCTTGACATCTTGCGGAAGTTGTTTGTAATCAAGCATTCCATCAATATACTCAGAGCTATAGAGCATACTAGGCTTCTTGCGTGAGAGGATGATGACAAAGTGACTTGCTGTTGGCAACTGTCCCTGTCCACCCCAAGTAAACGCTTTGAGTTTCTCTCTTAGTGCTTCATTTTGTATGACGATAAACTTCCACGGTTCAAAGCCAAACGAACTAGGGCTGAGTCGTCCCATCTCCAAAATCGTAGCAAAATCACTATCGCTTATCTTCTTGTTACTATCAAACTCTTTACACGCATGACGAAACATCATGGCTTCCATAAATTTATTTTTAACTACTGTTTCCATCTCTTCTCCATATAGATATTAGACTTCTTGCAAAAAGTCTATTGATTTGTCTATCACTAGATTGCAGATATTATACCCAACTCACACTACAACCCACCTAATCATTTCATTATGCAATACACCTCAACAGACACAAATCCCCTACCAAAATAACAAAAAAACCTATATAATTAATAAAAAATAGAGGAGTACTCTGATGCACTCATTGGATATAGCAGTAGTAGGGAGTGGAATAGGTGGTTCTCTTATATCTGCTTTGCACTCTGACCAAGATATACTACTCTTTGAAAAAGACCACAATTTAGGTGGTTGCGGGAGCAGTTTCCAAAGGTTTGGTAACTACTACAATACAGGGGCTACCACGCTCGTGGGGTATGAAGAGGGGCATGTAGTGAAAAAGCTCTTTGACACCATAGGAGTAGAACCAAATATAAGCAAAAGTGAGATAGCTATTAGAGTCGTGCAACAGGGCAAGAGTGTAGATAGAGTGCAAGATTTTGAGACTTTTTTGGAGCAGATAGAAGAGAACTACCCCAACCAAAACAATAGGGTATTTTGGTCAAAAATTAGAGAGATAGATAGGCAGTTTTGGCAACTTAGAAAGGTACATTATGCCAAACACTCACTCAAAAACTATCTCAAAACAGCAGGTTTTATCTCTGAACTCTTGAGTGTTTACGGCTTGGATCTCTTCAAGAGTGCAGATAGTTTTATCAAAGAGACTCTAGGTGATATATCCTTAGAGTATAAAAACTTCATCAATGCACAACTGCTTATCACTATACAGACTACCTCTACGGATGTTTCTCTGCTCTCTTTGGCTCTTGGGCTGAGTTATCCTTTTCATGATGTCTTTTATGTCAATGGAGGAATGGGGAGTCTCATAGAGGATATTGTAGCAGATATAGAGGTCAAAAGAGACGAAGCTATTACAAAAATTATCCGAGATGGCAAAGAGTTTATCCTCCACTCCGCACAAGGAGAATATAGAACAAAAAAGCTTATACTCAATAGCTCTATCTACCAATCAAGCACACTCTTTGAGGATGACAAAATCAAAAAATATTACGAGAGTTTCCCTTTTAGCGATCAGAGTGCTTTTGTACTCTATCTCACGCTTGAGAGTTCAGAGGAGTTTTTGCACCACTATCAATTTATCTATGATGCACTCCTGCCCAACTCTATCTCCAACTCCTTTTTTGTCTCATTCTCCAAAAGAGACGATGAGAAACTCTCTCAAAATGGCTACAGTATCACCATCTCTACCCACACAAAAGCCCTCTTTTGGAAAACTCTCTCCAAAGAGCAGTATAAGCGAGAAAAAGCAAAAACCCAAGAGTTCATCATAGCCAAATTTTTGGACTACTTCAGCACGATCAAAAAAGAGCAAATCACACGAGCATTTTCGGCTACTTCGCTCACTTTCAACAGATATATAGGCAGATACAACTGCGGAGGTAAAGCGATAGGTTTCAAAAACATTACCCAACTCCCAAGTGGCAATACTCCCTTTGAGGGGCTTTATAATGTAGGCGATACAGTATTTGCAGGTCAAGGTTGGCCAGGGGTAGCATTGGGGGTAGAGGTTTTGGATAGGGAGTTGCGAAGAGTATGAACTCTCTCCAAAATTAGTATAAAATAACATATTAAATCAAAAGGCATCGCTATGCAAACCTTAGAACTCAAAATATCTCTAAAAGATTGGCTCTATATTATAATAATTGGTGCATTTTTTGGCTTTTTTATTTCGCTCTTTTTTTACTTTTTGTCGCGAGAGTTTGAGTATCTCTCTACACTTGCATTTGGGACGACATCTGCAGTGATTATTACACTCTTTGCATCTTTTTTTATTACACTCTCCAATATCTATATTTTGCCACAAATTAATCAAAAATTTTGGTATCTTATCTCTTTTGTTTTCTCATTTTTGAGTGGTGCTTTGGGGTTTTTGAGTAGTTTTGCCCTTTTTTATCTGCTTGATACCGCTATCGCTCACTTAATCGCCTCTTATAGTCTCTATTTGAGTTTTACGATAGGGTGTTTGACTTTTTTGGTGGGGTTGATACTGCATCAGTTTATCTCTATGAAGTATAAACATGAGTATGTCAAGAGTGAGACACTAGAGAGCAAGATAAAAGCCCTCGAAAATGAACTCAACCCTCACTTTTTGTTTAATGCCCTCAACTCTATGAGCGAACTCGTTTATATCGACCCCCAAAGAGCAGAAGAGTCTATACTCAATCTTTCTAAATTTTTGCGAAATGCCATCAATCAAGAGAGCTTAGTCACTCTCCAAGAGGAACTCTCTATGGTACAAACCTATGTCGATATAGAAAATATACGATTTGATGACAAGATAAAGTTAGAGGTTATTCAAGCCAATGAGACAACAGATATAAAAATCCCTAAATTCTCTATACAACTGCTTGTCGAAAATGCTATAAAACATGGATATATTTCAAAAGAGTTGACTATAATAGTGAGAGTAACACAAGAGCATATAACGGTCACAAATAATGGTAAAAAGATAGAGAAACTCTCTTTTGGTACAGGACTCTCCAACCTCTCTACACGCTTACGGCTTTTGGGTGTAGGGAGTCTGGAGTTCAAAGAGCAAGAGCAGACAACATTTATAATCAAACTCAAAGGAACAAAATGAAAATAGCTATAGTAGATGATGAGAAGTTAGCCACAGCAAGAGTCAAGAGGCTTTTGGGTGAACTCAATTATGAAGATATAACTACTTTCAATGACCCCATAGAGGCTCTACAGAGTTGTAATAAAATCAAATATGATGTTGTGTTCTTGGATATAAATATGCCTTCTATTACAGGGCTTGAGTTAGCTGACAAAATAGTAGAGCTTGAACCGAATACTTTTATTATATTTCAAACTGCATATCAAGAGTTTGCTATAGAGGCATTCAAAAGTGGTGGAGTAGACTACATACTCAAACCAACCACAAAAGAGAGTATTGCACTAGCTCTCGAAAAGGTAGAGAGATACCGCCAAAATAGCTCCCAAGAAAAAAGTAAAAAGATAATGGGAAAGAGTGGGGATAAAATCTATCTTATTGAACTAGATGATATCTATTATATCAAAGCAGATTTAGATGAGGTGATTATCAAGATACCCAATGCTCAATGTTTTGTGAGACGAAAAATAGGGGATATGGATAGATTACTCAAAACAAAAAACTTCTTCCGTATCCACCGCTCTCTCATCGTCAATGTTGATAAGATTAAATCTATGAAGAGTGTAGAACAGTCAAAATTACAGATAAGCTTTGACGGTATAGATGATGTGGTTACTAGTTCCAAAGATGGAGCTAAAGAGTTTCGAGAGTATTTGGAGAGGAGAAGTTTATAAACTAACAATTTCTCTCTACAAAAAAACACACTACTAGGATAAACTACTTTTATAATATCATAAAGGATAGAGATGAAAGTAGTTGTAACTATAGCTGGTTCTGATAGCGGTGGTGGAGCTGGTATCCAAGCAGATTTGAAGACATTTGAAGCATTTGGGGTTTTTGGAGCAAGTGCGGTGAGTGTGCTTACGGCACAAAACACAAAAGGAGTCACAGATATTTTTGGAGTCTCTCCTGAGTTTGTCAAGGCACAATTAGATGCTATTTTTGATGACTATGAAGTGAGTGCTATCAAGATAGGTATGCTCTACTCCAATGAGATTATAGATGTAATTCGAGAGTACATTAAGGGGCTTGATATTCCTATCGTATTCGACCCTGTGTCTATCTCTAAGGCTGGGTCAAAGCTTCTCCAAGATGATGCGATAGAGAATCTTAAATCTCTTTTTCCTTTTGTAACACTTATCACACCCAATCTTCATGAGGCATACGAACTATTAGGATATAGATTTGCACATACAGACTCTTTGCAGAGTATCTTTGAGCTTCCATGTGCTGTGGTTATCAAAAATCATATCCAAGAGATAAATAACCACCATCGCAGTGTGGATACACTCTATATTGGTAGAGAGAAGTTCGTCTTTGATACTCCGTATCGTGAAACCAACTCTACACACGGTACAGGGTGTAGCTTTAGCTCTGCTATCACTGCAAACTTGGCACTTGGCAAAACGCTTCAAGAGTCTATACAAGAAGCAAAAAAGTTTATCTATCTATCGATAAAAAATGCACCCAATATAGGGCATGGAAAAGGAGTGATAGCTCATAAAACAGGAGGGGAAATATGTCATATCAAAGCAAGTTAAGAGGACTCTATGTCATCACCGACGATAGACTCACACCAGATGAAACACTCTATAGACAAGTAGAAGAGGCACTCCGAGGAGGTGCTACTGTTGTCCAATTGCGAGACAAACATAGCAGTGATGAGGTGGTAGCCAAAAAAGCTCGAAAACTTCAAGAGTTGTCTCATCAATATAATGCACTCTTTATACTCAATGACAAGATAGAGTTAGCTATTTCGCTAGGTTTAGATGGACTCCATATAGGCAAATCAGACCACGAAAATTTTTCACAGATAAGAGAAGAGTTTGATGGCATTATAGGGGTAAGTTGCTATGGAAATATCTCTCTTGCACAAGAGTTTGAGAAGCTGGGAGCAGACTATGTGGCTTTTGGCTCATTCTATAACTCACCTACCAAGCCCGACTCTGCTATCGTCCCGATTAATACTATCAAGATAGCCAAAAATAGACTCGATATCCCTATCTGTGTCATAGGTGGGATATCAACCCAAAACTTAGATGAGGTGATGTACTACAGACCTGACATGGTGAGTGTCATCAGTGATATATGGAGTAGTGTAGATATAACCCAACAGTCACAACACTATACCAATAAATTCAAAGGAGGAGAACTATGAGCAGTTATGAAGCACTATTTGAAGATGAAGATGATATTTTGGGTGGAACACCCAAATCAAAATTTTGGGATATGCTTATCACACCCCATGAAGATACCGCCAAGGCAATACTCGATGATATTGTGACCAATTATGCATGTATGGAGCATATCATTAAGCAGACGATAGGAGAAGAGGAGATTAACCGTCACCTTAAAAATTACTATATAGACAACAAAACTGCTATAGAGAAGACAAAGAAGAGTCTCTATATGGAGTTTGTAGGTAATATCGTATACAAGATGCCTCAATAGCAAAGGAGTACAAATGTCACACTATGCAGAGATTATTCGTCAGAGTCAATTTTATAAAAAAAGAGAGGAAAAGAAAATGACAACTATCAAAATAGCCCTAGAGTGGTTTATCAATCCAGACCATCTCCCTATGATTGTGGGGATTGAATCCAAAGCGTATGAAAAAGCAGGGATAAACTTGGAGATTATTCAACCAGATGAACATTATGATGGATTTGAAGATCTCAAAAAGGGAGCGATAGATATACACTGCAATGAGCCATTACATCTCTTTGAACACCACTTTGATGGCTTGAAGTCTATGGGCTGTTTCTTTGAGACGCGTGGAGGAGTGATGATACGAGCAGATAGAGTAGCCAAACTCAAAGCCAATGAAAAAATCAAAATCACTACACCAGCAGCCAATCCCACTACAAACAAGATAGGATTTGAAATACTCAAAAGATATGCAGACAAAGAGGGGTTTGAACTCAGCCCTGAGAGTGTAGAGTTTGTAGAGACTGACTTTTGGCATATTACTAATATGAAAAATGATGAGAGTTTTGATGGGGCGTGGCTCTGTTTTTATAACTTTGAGGGTATAGAGGCTCAATATGAGAAGTTTGATCACCTCTTCATAGACCAATATGAGTCTCCATATCCTAACTTTTCTGCCCTAGAGTTTATGACTACAGAGACAATAGCCCATGAGAAATCAGAGGCACTCTGTAAGTTTATAGAGGTGACCCAAGATATGGCAAAATATTGTCAAGGGTATGCTACAGATGCGAGAAATCTCTACTATAAATATACCAAAGAGGAGAAATCAGAACTTATGAACAACATCATAGCCGATACTATCCCTAGATTGGAGACAGAGATCAAAGCAGATAGCAAAAGATGGCTAGAACTCTATAAATTTTTAGAAGAGTTAGAGTTGCTGAAGCTTACCGAGGAAGAGTATGCTACAATATGGGAAACAAAAGGATAAACTATGTTCAAAAAACTATGCCTCCTCCTACCATTTATCTTTATGGGGTGTAACAGCGACAAACATCCACCATTAGAGACAGTGACCAAGGTAGATATAGAGCAGTACAAAGGGACTTGGTACGAGATAGCGAGGTTTGAGCATAGTTTTGAAGAGGGGTGCAAAAATGTTACCGCCACATATCAACTACGCAAAGACAACAAGATAAAAGTCATCAACCAATGCACCGACACTAAGAGCAACAAACGAAAAGAGTCTATAGGTGTAGCGTACGCTACAGACAAGAGCAACTCCAAACTCAAAGTAAGCTTTTTTAGACCCTTTTATGGGGATTATTGGATTCTCGACTTAGATAAAAAGTATAGCTATGCCCTTGTAGGGAGTCCAGATAGAAAATACCTCTGGATATTGAGCCGAACTAAAACGATAGATAAGCAGACAAAAGCAAAACTACTTGCCAAACTCCCAGCATTGCAGTTTGATAAAGATAAGTTTATTTGGACAATTCAGGAGTAGGTGAAATCTATCATCATAGGAGCCCCAATGTACAACCTACAACAAGATGGTGTAGAGATACGCAGACAAGTAATCTCTACGGAGCAGATGAGGAGTATCAAGGATGAGGTAGATACCCTACAGCTCTCTACTCCCAAATATGGTATCCGCAATGCCAACAAAAAGATCAAATCGATAGATGCCCTAGCCCACTCGACCAAATTCCAAGCTCTCGCTACTGAGATATTGGGTGAAGCACCTCAGATCGTCAGAGTGATATATTTCGACAAGACCGCAGAGAAAAACTGGCTCGTTCCGTGGCACCAAGACAAGACTATTGCCCTGAATAAAAAGGCAGACATAGAGGGCTGGGGGAGATGGAGTATCAAAGATGAGACCCACCATGTCCAACCCTCCATAGATGTGCTAGAGCAGATGGTGACTTTCCGAGTGCATCTCGATGATGCAGACGAGGAGAATGGCTGTCTCAAAGTTATTCGTGGCTCTCACGCACTAGGACTACTCTCTAGTGAAACCATCAGAGAACTCACACAGAACAAAACCATAGATACTTGTATCGTGCAAGCAGGAGACATGGTCATCATACGACCCCACATCCTCCACGCCTCTAGCAAATCCACACATCCCAAACATCGGAGAATAGTACATATAGAGTACTCCTCTTATCTGTTGCCTGAGGGTTTGGAGTGGGCATAGAAAATTGATGAATGGTCGAGATTAAGTTTTTCATACGATATTCATCAAGATTATAGTAAACTCCTCTACTCAAGCACAATAAGGAAAACAATGGAAAATAGTGAAAAATTAAAAAATCTCCTCCAATTGGAGATGATCCCAGATCTGGAGACAGCTATAGATGAACTCTTTGGAGTGATAGAGAAGAGCAAAAAGGCTACCCCTGCACAGAAAGAGGAGCTAGAAGAGCTTCGTGACATGCGAGCAGAGTGTAATGCTATCGTAGAAGATATAGAGAGAGATGAGATAGAAGATGAAGAGGTAGAAGCACTCTTAGAAGAGCTTATGGATATAAAGACTCAAGAGGAGTAGTCTATAGAGATGACAGAGCGTAGTAACTTCACCCTAGAAGAGTTTCACAAATAAGTAGAGCAATTTGTCAAAGGAAGAGATCATCTCCATAGATAAGGTCAAAGGCAAAATAGGTTTGAGTCTAATCTTCTGAGAAGAGATGGAGATTGAGACTCTCTAACCTCTCTGGAGTTCCTATATCGTACCACTCTTTATCAAACACTTCAGCAGTGACTCTCCCCTCTCTCATCGCTTCTCTTAGAAGCGGTGCAAGTGCTTGTTTGCCATATGAGAGCGACGCAAAGAGCTGTGGGCTATAGTAGCCTATACCTGAAAAAGTGTATGCACTATTTCCCCCATCTCTAGCTAAATTACCCTGCAAAGAGAAATCCCCACTGCTATTGTGTGCTGGGTTTGGTACGAGTATCAAGTGTGCTTGAATACCAGAAGCTAACTGCAACTGAGCATCAAATCTATAATCACACCATATATCTGCATTGACTACCAAGAAAGGATCTTCTCCAAGCAGTGGAAGTGCTTTGATGATGCCACCAGCTGTCTCCAACCCTCCCTCCTCTTGCTCATCAGAGTACGCTATCTCTACACCCCACTCAGAGCCATCTCCTAGTGCTTGGGCTATCTTGTATCCTAGGTGAGCGATATTGATCACAATCTCATGAAAACCACAATGAGCCAATCGCTCTATATGCCATACGATCAATGGTATCCCACCTATCTCCAAAAGAGGTTTGGGGGTATGCTCGGTCAAAGAACGCATCCTCTCTCCCAAGCCAGCTGCCAATATCATCGCTTTCATCTACTACTCCACTGTCACACTTTTGGCTAAGTTTCGTGGCATATCTACATCATTGCCCAATCGTATAGATATCTCTAGTGCAAATATCTGTGTCACCATCATCATCTCAAAAAACTCTAACATAGGGTGAGAGGATTGCTCTGTCTGTATGAAGTCATCTGCAAGTTCAAATGGCTCAGGAGAGATAGCGAGTATCGTAGCATCTCTTGTACTCAGCTCCTCTACATTGCTCTTTATCTTCTCATAATGCATACTCTTTGGCATCAAAGCGATCGTAAAGAGTTCACTATCTGCCAAGGCTATGGGACCATGTTTCATCTCTCCTGCGGGATATCCCTCTGCGTGGAGGTAGGATATCTCTTTGAGTTTCAATGCTCCTTCAAGTGCAAGTGGATAGAAGATATCTCTACCAATAAAGAAGAAACCATGACCGTGGAGATATCTCTTTGAGAGTCTATGGAGTTTACTATGGAGTTTCTCTGTCACGAGCAGTGTTTTGGGCGTTTGTCGTATCGCTTGGAGTTCTCTCTCCATAAACTCTTGAGTGATATGTGATCTCTTCTTGGCTATATAGAGTGAGAGCATCCAGAGAACCATCGTCTGCGTCGCAAATGCTTTAGTACTTGCTACACCCTTCTCTATGCCTGCACGAGTCAATAAAGTAGCATCACTCTCTCTGACAATAGAGGAGTTGTCTACATTACAGATAGAGAGGCTCTTGAGACCTGCTCTTTTTGCCATTTTCAGAGCCTCTAGGGTATCTGCTGTCTCACCACTCTGCGAAATAGTGATAAAGAGTGTATTGGGATCTAAAAGAGGCTCTTTGTATCGGAACTCACTCGCTATTTCAGTATCACATCGGATACGAGAGTGCCGTTCAAAAAGATAGCTTGCAGTCAAAGCCGCGTGGTAGCTTGTACCACAAGCACATATCTTGATAGCAGTGATATCATCAAAGATATTTTCATCAAGCTCATCAAAGATGATATCTCCATCAGCTATCCGCCCTATTATCGTATCACTGATTACATGTGACTGCTCATAGATCTCTTTCTCCATGAAAAAGCGATATCCATCTTTTTGTGCCATTACTTTGTCTGTAATGAGTGCTTCTTTTTGGAAGCTCTTGAGTCCATCGCTATCGAATAGTTCTACTTTGGTACGATTGGCGTATCCATACTCATTATCTTTGAGATAATAGACCTCTTTAGCATGTCCAATAATAGGTGTATCAGATGAGGCGAAGTAGATCTCATCTGCATCAAAACCTAGCAATAGAGGAGAACCATTCTTAGCAAAGAAGATAGTATCAGGAGCTATTTCACTGATGAGTAAGATAGCATAAGCTCCCTCAAGTCGTGATATCATTTTATCAAAAGCACTCAACGGATCACTACTTTGCTTATAATAGTTCTCAAAGAGATGCACGATAACTTCTGTATCTGTCTGGCTGAGAAAGACTACCCCCTCATCTTGCAACTCTTTTTTGAGTATCTGATAGTTTTCTATGATACCATTATGGACTACATAGCTATATTGACCTCTATGGGGGTGGGCATTGAGTTCTGTAGGCTTGCCATGTGTTGCCCATCTCGTATGCCCTATAGAGACACCAAAGCCATCTGTACTATAATGACTCATTTTCTCTTGGAGATTTTTGAGTTTGCCTACTGCTTTAAAACTATCTGATTTTTTACCCTTGATGAGAGCAATACCAGCAGAGTCATAGCCTCTATACTCTAACTCTTTCAAGCCATCTAGCATGATCTCTTTTTTCTCTTTTTTTCCGATGTATCCTACTATTCCACACATATCTTCTCTACCTTTTATTGAGTATTATATTTGTAATTATCTCCATAAAATGTCACTACATTCTCTTTTTTTGGAAATCTGTATCAAATATAATTAATAAATTACTCGCTCTCCTCTTTTGAGAGACGATCTACCATCTTGATACTTTCAAGAGCATTGAGTAGTATCTGTTTAGAGGATGTGAGCGGTTTCATTCGTAGATTTGTATCTTTTTTATTTAAGCTCTCATCCATCAACACTTCCATAACCTCTTTTTCTAACTCTTGAAAGATCTCGTTGAGTCTCTCTTCTATGAAGTCTATATTCATTTTTGTTTCGGTCTGAAGATTTGGATGACAGCATCATTGGCTTCCATATAGCTACCGCCAATGAGATCTATACAGTAGGGTACAGCAGGGAAAACGGCATCCAGACACTCTCGTATAGATTTTGGTTTTCCAGGGAGATTGATCACAAGAGCATTATGACAGATACCTGCTGTCTGACGAGAGAGTATAGCTGTAGGGACATACTGTAGACTCACTGCTCGCATCTGCTCTCCAAATCCAGGGAGGAGTTTTTGACATACATTCTCTGTCGCTTCTGTCGTCACATCTCTCGTAGCAGGACCCGTCCCACCTGTAGTCACGATCAAATCACACTCCATATCTCTCGCCAATTTGATAATCGTAGTCTCAATAATAGTTTGTTCATCAGGTATACAGTGATAGATATATTCACACTCATTGAGTAGATACTCTTTCATCGTATCCATTATAGCTACACCTGAGATATCGTCATAAATCCCTGCACTTGCTCTATCACTTGTAGTGATGACTCCTATTTTTACTTTATCCATATACTATCCCTAGTTTTTAAGTGAACTATAGCCTATAATTACTTAGACTCTTGTATATTACTATAATACATTGACCCATAGGGTGTTGGCAACCAAGAGAATGAAAAGTATACCCAAGAGATTAAATATCAATCCATAGGTTGCCATTGTTTTGATAGAGATCACACCAGAACTCATAGCAATAGCATTGGGTGGTGTAGCGATAGGAAGCATAAATGCATATGAGGCACAGACTGTAGCTAGCATCATAATTAGAGTGATATTGAGTCCTGACTCATTGGCAACTTCATAGAGTATAGGAAGCATGATAGAGATCAGAGCTGTATTACTCGTAATCTCTGTCGTGAATGTCACCATCATCGCGATAATAAGTAAAAATATGATGAGAGGTAGAGAAGAGAATACCATCAGATGGGAGGCTATCTCTGCTGCCATTCCTGTCTTTGTAAAAGCTGCAGCGATGGCAAACCCTGCTCCAAAAAGAAACATGATCCTATAGGGTATATTCTCTTTATCTTCCATCCAGTCAAGGAGAGAAAATGGTGGAACAAAAAGCAAAAGTCCAGCTGCGAGCAAGATACCAGGTTCACTCAAGCCTAATCCACTGTAGTATGGTTTGATAGGTGCATTGACCAAAAGTAGTGCAATCAATCCAAAGAGAATGAGCAAAACCTTTTTTTGCTCAATATTGAGTGGTTTATTATCGATATCTTCATCTATCTTTTGATCCTCTAACCCCAATCCTAGTATAAATCCCACTACTCCAAACATCACAAAGACAAGTGGTGCCACCATCCAAATCCACTCGACAAATGCTATGGGCTTCATCCCATACTCACTCATGATACCCATAAGTATAAGATTGGGTGGTGTACCGATAGGGGTAAGTATCCCACCGATACTTGCACCATACGCGATCCCTAGAGCGAGACGCATCTTGAGTCTATTGTTGTCTGTCAAGAAGAGTGCTATGGGCAGTAGCAAGAGTGTCGTCGTCGTATTGGAGAGTACAGAGCTTAGCAGACCAGAGGTGATGATGAGTGCATAGATGATCCCTCGTATACTGCTAGGAAAGAGTCCTAACATCTTGTTGGCTATCCATTTGTGGAGTCCTGTCTTCTCTACAGTAATAGCGATCAAAAAACCACCTAAAAAGAGATATATGATAGGGTTAGCATAGTTGATACTTGTCTCTTTCGTCGTCAAGATATGAAAAGCAGGGAAGAGTACAATAGGCAGTAGCGATACCACAGCCATCGGTAAACCATCGTTTGTCCATAGTGTCACGAGGAGTATGATCGTAGCCACAAGAGCAGACTGCTCGGGAGTAAAAAAGAGTATCATCAAGCCATAACCTATCGCAGTAAGCAAAAGTGCGAGTGATACCTTTTTGATCTGTTGGGGCATTGTCATGGTTGTATCCTTTCAACTTTTAAATTGTATTATTATGATACAATCTTTTCTATGAAAAAAAATGAAAAAATGAAAATCTTCACAACACAAATCATAAGTGGTCAATATCGTGGCAGAAAGATAGAGATACCTGCTATCCATACAACAAGAGGTTCCAAATCTATCCTCAAAGAGTCACTCTTCAATACTTTACAATTTGATCTTATAGACAAGAACTTCGTAGAAGTCTTCTCGGGGAGTGGCTCTATTGGGTTAGAAGCTCTGAGCCGTGGTGCAGCAGAGTGCTACTTCATCGAATACAACAAAGAAGCTTACCGTATACTCCAAAGTAATATCAAAGCTATAGAGCCATCCAAATGTCAAACATTTTATGGAGATAGTTTTGAAAAGTTTGCACTTGTGCATGACTTAGTCAAAAGTAGTGGCAAAAAGAGCTATTTCTACTTCGATCCTCCGTTTGCTACTCGTGATGGTATGGATGATGTCTATGAGAAGACATTGGTACTTTTGGAGAGTATAGACCCTACCGTGTGTGAAATGGCTATCGTAGAGCATATGACCAAACTCGACCTCCCCCACTCTATAGGTGAGCTAGAGTTTGTCAAACGCAAAAAGTTTGGGAGAAGTACACTTAGCTACTACCGAGCAAAGCAGTGCGATCAATAGCCCCAATGTATTATAGATTTCCGACGCTTAGCATCCTCATATTGGCAACTATCTTTCTCCTCTCTTTCGTTGCTCCCCTACTCTATACCACCTCTCCCTATGACCTCAACAAGATGGCTATCCTCGAAGCTCCTAGCTGGAGTCATCTCATGGGTACAGATAGGTTAGGCAGAGATCTATTGGCTCGTATCATACAAGGGGGGCAAGTATCACTCATCATTGGTGTGGGTTCTGCTGTGATTGCTTCTTTAATTGGGTTAGTTCTGGGTGTGAGTGCTGGTTACTTTAGAGGCTTGTTTGACAAAAGTTTTGTGATCATTGTCGATCTCTTTTTGACTTTTCCTACCTTCTTCTTGCTCTTGGCACTTGTGAGCTATATATCTGCTTCTACCATGATACTCATCATCGTCATATCTATCACAGGATGGATGGGGACATCGCGACTCATTCGAGCAGAGAGCTACCGTATAGCCAAACAACCCTATATCAAACTCCTCACGCTTGCCAAAGTCTCCAAAGTCAAAATCATCTTCAAATACTTTCTCCCTCTCCTCGCTCCTATATTTTTCGTAAGTTTTACCTTTGGTGTGAGTGGAGCTATCCTCGCAGAGAGTGGTTTGAGCTACCTTGGTCTTGGTGTCACACCGCCCAACATGAGCTGGGGTACTATCCTCAGCGAAGGCAAATCAGTCATGGAGATAGCATGGTGGGTGAGTTTCTTTCCTGGATTGATGATATTTTTGGTTACATTTTCTCTCATACAGATAAGTGATTATCTCCAAAGGATCACAAACAAGAAGGAGAGTATGCAAGTATAACAGCTTGTAATTTTTTGAGTGTTCCTTGTTGCTGTGTGATATAATTTTACTAAAACAAAAAGGATTTTTTTGAAATATTTTGAACTAACATGCACCGCATATATAAAAAACGATATAACCTTCACTGAGAGCTTTGAGAGGCTCTCTACATACATCACTTATGCAATGATGCGAAATGAGAAGCTTAAGGCTTTACACAACAGCAGTGGCTACAAACACTATATCTTTGGTGGTTTACTCCCTATAGAACGATCGGGGAGATATACCAAAGGTGGCACTTATCAGTTTGTTATCCGTTCGCTTGATGAGGGGTTTATCGAGAGAATATCCAAGAGTCTACGAGAAAACATAGACAACCCCCACCTCCTCGTAGTCCAAACTCACAAAAGAGTCATCAAACAGTTTTTTGTCTCTGAACTCTACTCAGCCACCCCTGTCATAGTCTCACTCCAAGGAAGCGATAGGTTTTGGACAAAAGAGGATGATTTGATGCTCCTCCACAGACAACTCCAAGAGAACTTAGAGAAAAAATACAAATCATTCTACAGCAAAACACTCCAACCCCTCCAGAGCTTCATCCAACTCTTTGAACTCAAAAACAACCGCCTCCAAACCATTCAAACTAAAAAAACCCATAGCAACGGCTCTCCTGTCAAGTTCTATGGCAACAAGTTCTGCATAGTCCCCAATGAAGATGCGGTGAGTCAAAAACTAGCTTTTATAGCTTTGGCTTGTGGATTAGGAGAGAAGAGTAGCTTTGGGGGTGGGTTTTGTTTGGGTAGGGGGTTGAGATGAA
>CBEUND010000017.1:0-32316 GCA_965544395.1 uncultured bacterium
GCGGGTTTGGTTTTGTTTGTCAAGGGTTTTTGGGGGATTTGTTGAAAATTATTGCAAATTTTTTGTTTATACTATATTTTACTTACATTAATACATGCAAAAATTATAGATTTAGAATATATATTCTATTTGAACAATATGATTACATAATGCAGTTTTAATAAAAAATATGTATACTTATAATTAATATAAAATATAAGGAAATAATATGTTACGAAAAATTTTACTCTGTTCGATTGTGATTGCAAGTCAAGTGAATGCAAGTGATAATAGTAGCTCTCAACTAGAAGGTGTGAAGTATATCAAAATGTTAGGCAAAACACTTAAGGGCAATCTTCAAAAAGAGATGAGGAGTGATATGAGTGGTCTAGGAGCGATGCATTTTTGTAGTCAAAAGGCAGATGATTTGACAAAAGAGGTCAATAGTAAACTTCCTAAGGGGACGACCGTAAGAAGAACAGCTCTTCGATATAGAAATGAAGCCAATAAACCTGATGCGATAGATAGAGAGACGATGCAAAAAATATTAAATGACATGAATACAAGCAAAACAAATCTAGGTAAGCCTTTCGTCGTAGATACAAATAGTAGCACCCGTATATACAAAGCACTCTTTGTAGAAAAAAAATGTCTCAAGTGTCATGGAGATAAAAAGAATATCTCACCAGAGATTAAAAAAGTAATAGAAAGTAAATATCCAAATGACTTAGCAACTGGTTTCAAAGAAGGAGATCTCAGAGGTGTAATAGTAGTAGAAACAAAAAAATAATCTAATATTTATCTCCTCCTACTTGAAGTAGTAGGAGTCTGTTTGGAGAGTTCTATCTACGCGTGAACTCTATCTGTTTTGGTGACATGGTAGTCAAGACCGATCTCTTTTTCGCTACAGCCTAGTGCAAGTGCAACCATCTGAGGCATATGGAGTACTGGTAACTCTACATCTCTACCCATAGTAGCACTGATACTCCCTTGATATGTATCCATTTTGAGGTGGCAGAGTGGGCATGGTGTTACCATGATATCTGCATTGTTATCTACTGCATCTAGGAGGGCATTTCCAGCAAGCAATTCACTCGTATGATTGGCTTGTAGCTCTACATGAAATCCACAACATTTATTCTTTCTATCATAATCTACAGGATGCCCTTCAAGAGCATCTATGAGACTATCTAGTGATGTAGGGTTGTATGGATTTTCGTGGTTATTGCTCGGAGCATGGAGCTCTGATGGGCGGATATTGTGACAGCCATAGAATGGTGCGATATTGAGGTGACTGAGTGGTGTTGTCACTTTGTCTTTGATATTTTCAAGTCCATACTCATCTATAAGCGTATAGAGGAAGTGTTTGATTTCGCTCGTACCTTTGTACTCCAAACCAACCTCTGCAAGTTTCTCATTGACTCGTGCTTTGAGCTCTGGGTCTGTATCGAGTGCATGTTTAGTCATAGCTGAGTTGAGTTGACAAGTGTTACAGATAGTAATCATCGTCAATCCTAGTTTTTCAGCGTAGCATATATTTCTAGCATTGAGTACATGTGCTAAAAATTCATCAAAATCTTGAAGGTGACTCGCCCCACAGCAAGATGCTTCCTCTAAGATAGTGATTTTGATGCCTAGTTTGTCAGCTACTGCAAGAGTAGATGATAGCAACTCTGGTGTCGACTGTTTGGCTGTACATCCTGTAAAAAGTGCATAGTGTAATTGACTCATCTTTTCTCCTTATAGCTTATGTGTCATTGAAGATTTGATGAGTTTCTGAACTTCATCAAGATTCTTAATTTTTGGCATATTATCTATCAATGGAATACCATCTTGCCAATGTATTTTGCCTGCTTTGAGCATCCTAATAGCTGTACCTAAATGTTTATACATGCCTAGATAGCCCTCTGAGTAGAGTACTATATCAGCCTCATCTAAGAAGCCATGCTTTTTCATGCTCCTCATGAAACCTTCTGCATGGCGTGTAGCTACATTACTCTTGGCTACTTTTTGCTCAAACTGGAGGTTGTGTAGCTTGGTGATCTTCTCAATAGGATTGACATCTTTTGGACAAGCCTCTGCACACTCCATACACTTGACACAATCCCACACACCTTGGCTAGGTTGAGCTGTCATCTCAAGTCGCTCTTTGCCTGCTGTGTCTCGTGGATCAGCTGTAAATCTATATGCAGCGGCGAAAGCAGCTGGACCAAAGAACTCTTCGTTGACTTCAAGAGCTGGACAAGCATAGTGACAGTTACCACACTGTATACAGTAGTCTGCATCCAAAATATTATCCACTTGTGCTATAGACATCTGTGTCTCATGCTCTGGATGAGGATCGACATCTGCCTCTACGAATGGCTTGACAGTGGCATGTTTCTCCCAAAAGTCTGATTTATCTATAATCATATCTTTGATTGCTCTCTTTTTATTCTGAGGATCAAAGATAAGCTCATCACCAAAGAGATTGATCATATCCCAAGCATTCTCTTTACAGGCGAGTACTGGTTTGCCATTGACTTTGATAGAGCAAGAGCCACAGATACCGTGACGACAAGATCTTCTATAAGAGAATGATCCATCATGCTCCCACTTGATACGATTGAGCAGATCGAGGATCAACTCATGGTTCTCTACCTTCATCTCGTAAGTCTTATAAGAAGGAAGATAGTCTCTCTCCGCATTAAATCGAAATGCTTTGATGGTTATTTTTTTATATTTATGTGTAAACATCTCTGCGCTCCTTAATATGTTCGCTCTTGAGGCTCAAATTTGCCTGGGACAACATCTGCATACTCTGTAGAGATATTCCCCTCTTTGTCCACTCTAGCATATGTATGTTTCATGTAATTCTCATCGTCTCTTGTCGGATAATCTTCACGGAAATGAGCACCACGACTCTCTTTTCTCTCTATCGCTCCTTCTACTATAAATGCTGCATACTCTATCATATGCCCTAGCTCTATCGCCTCTTGAAGCTCTGTATTGTAAGTATTTGACTTATCTTCTATACGGATATTTTTATATCTTTTTGCAAGTGATTGCAAAATCTTCTTCTGCTTGAGAAGTGCCTTCTCTTCTCTGAAGACACCAGCATTCTCAGTCATGCTTTGTTGCAACTCTTCTCTAAGTGTTGGTACATGCTCTGTTCCGTTGTTGGTTTTGATCCATTCTATCTCATCGAGCATCGCTTGTGCATCAGCTTGTGTCGCTTCTCGTAGTTCGAGATGCTCAAGATCTTTGAGCATATTCTCTCCAGCATGTCGTCCAAAGAGTAGTGCTTCAAGTACCGAGTTGGCTCCTAGTCTGTTGGCTCCATGCACAGAGACACAACTACACTCACCAGCTGCATAGAACCCCTCTACGAGCTGCTTAGGGGATTTGCGTACATGACAATCTCTATCTACAGGTATACCACCCATTGAGTAGTGTGCAGTAGCAGCGATCAATATAGGCTCTTTGAGCATATCTTGACCGAGGAATGTGATAGCGAGTTCACGAAGCTCTGGAAGTTTTGTCATGATGATAGATGGATCAAGGTGTGTAAGGTCGATATAGACAGCATCTTTCTCTGGACCTACTCCCCTACCCTCTAGCACCTCTTTGGTAATAGCTCTAGCAACCACATCACGAGAAGCCAACTCCATAGCATTTGGAGCATACTTCTCCATAAATCTTTCGCCCTCTGAGTTGAAGAGTCGTCCACCTTCACCACGAGCTGCTTCAGATATCAAGATACCTGATCCACCAAGTCCGCTCGGATGGAACTGTACAAACTCCATATCTTCAAGAGGCAAACCATGTCTAGCGACAATGGAGAGTGCATCGCCAGTGTTGGCATGTGCATTTGAGTTGATCTTGAATGCTCTACCATAGCCACCCGTAGCGAACATCACAGCTTTGGCATTGAATATAGCAGGTTTGCTATCTCTAATGTTGAATGCTGCTACACCTGAGACTTTGCCATCTGCATAGATGATATCAGCTGCATACCACTCATCAAAGACTTCTATACCTGCACGGTGTGCTTGCTCATAGATCGTCTGAAGTAGTGTCAAACCTGTACGGTCTTTGGCGTAACAAGCTCTCGGTTTTGATTGACCACCAAAAGGTCTGATAGCGATATCACCCTTCTCATCTCTGGAAAATAGTGCACCCATTCTCTCCGCCCAACGGATAGTCTCTGGTGCTTTAGAGCATAATAACTCTACGCAATCTTGGTCAGCAAGATAGTCACTCCCCTTGATAGTATCAAACTCATGTAACTCTACACTGTCTTCTGCTCCTAGGGCAGCATTGATACCCCCTTGTGCTGCACCTGAGTGACTTCTTAGTGGGTGAAGTTTGGTAATGACTGCTGTTTTTTTACCAGCGGCAGTCAGCTCTCTAGCAGCTGCTAGACCTGCTAATCCTGCACCGACAATGACGGCATCATATTGATAGATTTGAACATCCATGGTTGCTCTGTCCTTTGCAATAAATTTGTATAAAGTATAGCAGAGCTTTTGTGTTATGGAGATTAAGAGATATCATAATCATAAGCTATAAGTGACAATAGCAATAAGTATGTTACAATTTTACCAAAAAAGTAGAGACAATGGATAAAGAACAATTTCTCATAAATCAAATAGACTCCAAATATATAGGTGATGATGGTGCTGTCGTAGGTGACATGATCTATAGTAATGATGCATTTTTTGAGGGTGTACACTTCCGTAGAGAGTGGATGAGTATAGAGCAGATAGCCCATAAAGCGATGCTCATCAATATTTCTGACGCTGTAGCTATGCACGCCCAACCACTCTATGCACTTGTGACTGTATCACTCCCTCCCTACCTCTCTCAAGAGGATATAGTAACACTCACAAAAACCCTGCAGAATACCGCTCAAGAGTATGGGTGCGAAATCATAGGGGGCGATACAGTAGGTGGTGACAAACTCCATATCTCTATCACTATCATATCAAAAAGTGACAATCCTCTCCTGCGAAATGGACTCAAAGAGGGTGATTTGCTCCTCTATACAGGTACTCTAGGTGAGAGTAAAAAGGATTTGGACAGACTCTTTGCTGGTCAAAAGATAGAGAGTAATTCTCGATTTTATGAACCCAAACTGCGTCAAGAGTTCATCACTAAAGCAAGAGAGTATCTACGAGTCGGTATGGATATCTCCGATGGACTCTACTGCGATACCAATAAATTGCTCGATTATAATAGTTTGGGATTTGAGCCTATAGTTGCTATAGATGAGCAGGTAGGTTTGAGTGGTGAAGAGTATGAGATGCTCATAGGCATATCTCCAAAGCAGTTGACATCTGTGCAAGAGATAGCATCAGAGCTACAACTCCCTCTCACACTTTTCGCCAAGGTCACGACTAATGATCGAAGATACCCTTGTAAAAGTCACCATTTTTAAAAAATTTAGCGTTATCAATCTATCTCCAATACAGAGTAGACTGGACTCTTGAAGATATCTTTGCCATTGAGAAAAGTCAACTCCATCACAAAGCAACACTCTACACACTCAGCTCCTATGCTGTTGATAAGATTTTCTGCTGCTTTGGCTGTCCCACCTGTAGCGATAAGATCATCTATAAGAAGTACTCTTGATTTGCGTCCAGTGGTATGATCTATACCATCTTCTCCAAAAGCATCTATATGGATCTCTACCTCATCAAATCCATACTCCAATGAATACTTCTCAGCGACAGTCGTATAGGGGAGTTTACCCTTTTTTCGGATAGGAACAAAACCTATACCCAATCTATCTGCTAAAGTAGCACCAAATATAAATCCTCTTGCATCAATACCAGCGATATAATCAAGATCATAACTTGCATAACGAGCTTCAATATGATTCATCAATGTTTTGTATGCTTGAGGGCTATTGAGCAGTGTTGTTATATCTTTAAATACTATACCAGGTTTTGGAAAGTCATGAATATCTCGGATACTCTTCATGATTATCTCTCTATCTTTTTCACTTAATTGACTCAATATATACCCCTTTTGGTTATTTACTTATGTTATGTACCAGCACTCTTCATCAAACTATTTGAACAGGGTGCGTAACATCAATTATTTATCTATTATAGCAGAGAACTCTCTCTAATGCAACTCTCTCCACACTTTCACTGCTTGGTCATGTGCTGCTACATCATGACATCGAACGATGGTAGCACCATGCTCTATAGCTTTGAGATGCAGTGCTAGTGTCCCTGCTAGTCGCTCCTCTATAGGTGTAGGTGTAATCTTGTCTATGAGAGATTTACGACTCGCTCCTATAAGTATCTGGCATCCAAACCTCTGAAAGTGTTGCAAATTTTTGATGAGCGTAAGATTGTGTTCTAAACTCTTTCCAAAACCGATACCTACATCAAGAATGATATCCTCTCTATTGAGTCCTAATGACTCACATTTAGATATACGCTCTTCAAAGAAACTATCAACTGTGGTCATCACATCATCATAGTAGGGATCTAACTGCATCGTTTGTGGTCTACCTTGCATATGCATAATACACAACTTAGCTCCATATCTATGACTCAACTCTATAACTGCATCATCACAAGCACCAGTGATATCATTGACTAAACCAAAACCTTTTTGGAGTGCATACTCTATCACTGATGGTGTGTAGCTATCTACACTAAAGAGTGCTTGCTTATAGAGTTTTTGATCTTCTATAGCATCACATATAGGTCGTATACGCTCCAACTCTTCATTCTGATGGACAGAGGCTGCACCAGGACGACTCGACACTGCACCTATGTCAATGATAGAAGCACCACTCTTTATCATCTGTTTGATCTCTACGATAGCATCCTCTGCGACAAATCGACTCCCTGCAAAAAAGCTATCAGAGTTTGCATTGATAATACCCATGATTTCTACTTGATGCGTGCGAGGGTGGAGAGATCTTCCGAGCTCCTCTGCTACTCGTTTCAATCCAAATGGCTGTGTCAACTCTTTTTTGGAGAGTATCTCTATATGCTTTTTGTTCCCTATCAATATACAATCATAATGCTCTTTGCTACAAGTAATCACACCACTTGGCACAGCCAATTCTGCACCGATACTAAGAGCATCTTGCTTGAGTATATTGATAGCAGGAGTCCGAAGCTCTTTGATATAAAAGTAGTAGAGTTGCATCTTTTTTGCCATGATAGCGATACCAGCACTCTGCACACCCAAGGTTCTGAGAAGTTCCTTTTTGTCAACCATATCACCCAATCTATAGATATACATATGCTCTTACCTCTTTTTTGCTAAAAGTTTCAAAAATATCGTAGTCAAAACAAATTGTGGAGATGAACCAAACTCTAATGCCTTAAAGGCGTTATGAAATAGCTGCAGTGTTCCTGAATCCAAAACAAATCTCTGTGATCGCATTACTGCTATCGCTACTCTTTGGACTATCTCTTTGGCCTCTATCGTGTTGATCCTCTTATGCTCTTGTATGAACTCATAGACTGTTTTGAGATTTAGTTGATCTACATCTAAATCAAATAGTATCTCTAGCTCTTTGCTTTTGAGTATCTTCATAGGGAGTCGAGAACGAATAGTCGGTAGTATCATCGCTTTAGCTTGGGTCAAAAGTATGAAATCTACACGATCAGGTGGCTCCTCTATCACTTTGAGCAGTTTGTTTTGTATCAATGGTGTAAACTCTTTGGAAGCGAGTATTATGATGGTCTGCACATCACTAGAGATATAAGCTTTCTCTATAGCAAGTTTGCTATCTTCTACGAGCAGTGTATCTTTTGTGCTTATAGTACGATTGATAGTATACTCTATCGTCTGCTCCATCTCTATATCATGCAACTCTTTAGCTATAGCTGGTGTCATGATCTCGACTATATGCTCATCGTGACGCTGAGCTTCGAGATCTTTGATAGCTTTGCCTATCTGTGTAGTGATGACTATTTGACTACGCAATATCATGTCTCTAAATCAATATCGCCAAAGAGTATTACATCTATAGTACTATTAAACAATTTATAGAGTTGCAGTAGCTTGATATCAAGTAATCCATCACTACTTCGTATCTGGAAGCTATTTTGTATCTCTTCATCTATCATCCACATGAAGTTGTCATCATTACGATAGATAATCTTCGTATAGGGATGATCTCCTCGCCCTATATACCATATAAAGTAGCCATTGGAATAGGAAAGGTCTAACATATCTTCTAATAACTCTAAGCTTTGAGAAGAAGTTGTTTGTGACAAATTTGGAAAGATATTTTCGAGAAGATAGAATGGCAAAAATGGACGATTTTTATCTATAGAGTTAATCTTGCTTGTAACATACTCTCCAAACCAATGCCTCGCATCATCTGTCACGACTAAAATAGTCTGCCCCTGTATGATCTTGGAAGTAGCACTTGCAACAAGTGGAGCCCAATCATACCGATACTCCTCCATCCAACTAAACTCTGACTCCTCCGTACGGATAGTTTCGAGTGTCCAATTGAGTAGTTTTTGCATCTACTCTATTGATCCAATTCATACACAGAGTGGAGTGTACGCACAGCAAGCTCTCCATACTTCTCATCAATAATCATAGATACCTTTATTTCGCTCGTACTAATCATCTCTATATTGATATTGTTTTTCGCCATAATAGCAAAAGCTTTTGCTGCTACACCACTATGCGACTTCATACCTACACCAACTACGGATACTTTACAGACATTTCGATCAAAATCTATATCACCATAATCATGTGCATACTCAGTGATCACCTCTTTTGCTCTTTCTAACTCACTCTCAGGTACTGTAAAACCGAGATTTGTGGTAGCATCGGCACTAGCATTTTGGATGATCATGTCTACATTGATCTGTTCATCTGCCAAAGAGGTAAAGATCTCTGCTGCAATCCCTGGTCTATCTACAACTTCTCTCAAAGTTACTCTCGCTTGGTTTTTATCTAGTGCTATACCACTGACCAATACCTTTTCCATCTCTTCACTCTCCTTTGATATAACTGTGCCTTTGGCATTTGAAAAACTACTCTTTGCTACTATCTTGACTGATAATTTTTTTGCTAACTCTACAGATCTACTCTGCAAGACTTTTGCACCCAAACTTGCCAATTCCAACATCTCATCATAGGAGACAAAGTCCATTTTCTTGGCTCGTGGCTCTATGCGAGGATCTGTCGTATAGACACCATCAACATCACTATATATTTCACAGGCATCTGCTCCCAAAGCTCCAGCTATGGCTACAGCAGATAAGTCAGAACCACCTCTTCCTAAAGTAGTGACTTGTCCTGTTTTATTGATACCTTGAAAGCCAGCGACGACAACTACTTTGCCCCCATTGAGCTCTTCAAACATTGTCGTAGTGTTTATAGACTCTATGCGAGCATGTGTATGGTTGATATCTGTTTTGATACCTGCTTGACGACCTGTCAACGCAACTGCATCTATACCCATCTCTTGTAGTGCTATAGAGAGGAGTGCCGCTGTCACACGCTCCCCTGAACTCAAAAGTATATCCATCTCTCTCTTTGCGGGTGTAGCACTAAAGTGCTTTGCATACTCTATCAACTTGTTGGTTTCACCACTCATAGCAGAGACTACAACTACGATTTGGTTGCCACTGCTTCTTGTTTTGGCTATACGGTTGGCTACACTTTGGATACGATCCAATCCACCAACACTTGTGCCACCATACTTCTGCACTATCAACATTTAAATAAATCCTTCTTTTATAAAATAATCAATGACCTTACGATAAGGTTTTCTCTTAAAGTAAGTAATCCTCTTAAACAAATTTTCGTATGTAACAAAATCATACTCTTCAAACTCTGGAACATCATATGCCTGCAAATCAATATGCGCACCTCTCTTGAGACGAACTAAGAAGTACTTTTGTGTCTGTCCTTTATAGGGGTACATCTTCTTAGAGATAACATTGGGGAAATCATAAGTAATCCACTCAGGAAACTCTGCAATAAACTCTATATTATTACAACCGATCTCTTCTTTCAACTCTCTCAAGAGAGCTACTTGTGGTGTCTCTCCCTCGTCTATTCCCCCTTGAGGAAATTGCCAAGCATTTTTGATGTCACTTCTATGTGCAATAAAAAATTCACATTTTTCTGGGTATTTTGAAGAGAGTATGACTGCTGAAACATTCAGGCGATACCCTTTTTTTCTATGCATTTTTACTCTTCTTACAATTTTATATTATATGATTATATCTATCAGTATATTTCTGCTATTATTTTACCCAAAATGCTATTACATCTATTTGAAATGAGTAACAAAATGCTTCTCTACATACATATCCCTTACTGTGACTCCAAATGCCACTACTGTAGCTTCAACTCTTATGTAGATAAGTTTGATACACGCATCGCTTATATGCAAGCTCTCTATAGACAGTTAGAGTTTGAATTGAAAAGATACAATGCAAAGCACGCATCTATAGATACACTTTTTATTGGTGGTGGTACACCCTCCACTATCCCAGCACAACTCTACAAACCTCTCTTTGATCTCCTGCATCCCTATCTCAAAAAAGATGCTGAAATCACGACTGAAGCTAACCCCAACTCAGCGACGAAAGAGTGGCTCCAAGGGATGCGAACATTAGGTATCACCCGTATTAGTTTTGGTGTGCAGAGTTTTGAACCTACCAAACTCAAAGCACTCAATAGAGCACATACAAAAGATGAAGCCATAGAGGCAATATATAGTGCATATGCATTAGGCATAGAGCATATATCTTTAGATCTTATTTACAACTATAGAGGTGATACAGAAGCGTTGCTAGAAGAGGATATCTCCCAAGCCTTTGAACTCCCAATAGACCATATATCAGCCTATGAGTTGACTATAGAGGAGAATACCTTTTTTGCAAAGACTCCAGAGCGTAGGCAAGAAGATGATGCCTTAGCCTACTTTGTCGTAGAGAGTATCAAAAGTAGAGGTTTTGACCACTATGAGATTTCAAATTTTGGTTCTTATCAGAGTAGACACAACCAAGGATATTGGCGACTTGATGACTATATAGGCGTAGGTGCAGGTGCTGTAGGTTTTCTCAAAGATACTCGTTTCTATCCACAAAAGGATATTGATGCATATATCCAAAACCCTCTCACTATTTCTCAAGAGTATCTCACCGCCGAAGAGAGCGTGACTGAGAAGATATTTTTGGGTTTTCGTAGCACTGTTGGTGTACAAAGAGAGATATTGTCTCTCTCTATGCAAAAAAGAGCGGATTATCTTGTAGAGAAAAAGAAGCTTGAGTTCGATGGCTCTAGCTATCACAACAATAACCTCTTTTTAGCAGATGAAATCTCTTTATATTTACTTTCAGAAGATTCCTTAACCCATAAATAACCTTTTTTTGATAGAATACACAATCATAAATTTACTACAAGGCTTGTTATGTTTGGTATGGGTTTTACCGAGATTTTATTGATAGCGGTTGTTGCTATACTCTTTTTGGGGCCAGAGAAGCTCCCTGATGCTATGGTATCAGTAGCTAAATTCATGAAGACTATAACTAAAGCTGTAGGTGATGCCAAGAGAAGTCTCGATGAGGAGATGAAGATAGCTGACCTCAAAGAGGAGGCACTCAGCTACAAAAAGCAACTCGATGAAGCGAGTCAAGAGTTGCAAGGGTTTAAAAATATAGGTATCAATCCTATGGATGATCTCAGTGATGCTATAGAGAGTGCCAAGACAACCCTCTCAGATACAACTACACAGAGCAATACACCCACACAGACAACACAAGTCGAACCTAAAAAAGATACTATTACATTCAGGAAAAAAGAGAAGAGTAAACTCACTCACGAAGATAAGGAAGCCTAATGTTTGAAGAGATGAAACCACACCTTGCGGAGCTGAGGAGACGACTCGGTATCTCTGTATTGGCTATCTTTGTCATGTTTATCGTAGCATTTCTTTTCAACCAAGAGATACTTGCGTGGATCACACAACCACTCAATGATGCCCTTGCACAAGTAGCCAAAGTATCCAAAAAAGCTGCCGATGGTATGATCACTACTCACCAAGTAGGAGGAGCATTTTTTGTAGCCCTCAAAGTCTCATTTTTTGGGGGTCTCTTGGCTGCACTGCCTATCATACTTTTGCAAATATGGCTCTTTGTCGCCCCTGGACTCTATGAAAATGAAAAGAAGATGGTCATGCCATTTGTAGTAGGTGGCTCCATTATGTTTTTCATCGGTGTACTCTTTGCCTATTATATTGTCACACCTTTTGGGTTTCAATTTCTCATCACCTTTGGATCATTCCTCTATACGCCACTTATCAATATAGAAGATTATGTCGGTTTTTTTACTAAGATTATGCTTGGCTTTGGGTTAGCATTTGAGTTACCTGTGTTTGCCTACTTTTTGGCACTACTTGGTCTCGTCAATGATCAAAATATGAAAGATTTTTTCAAATACGCTATCATCCTTATCTTTGTCATCGCAGCACTCCTCACACCACCTGATGTATTGACACAGCTCTTGATGGCTGGACCACTTGTCGCACTCTATGGAATCTCTATCTTGATAGTCCGTGCAGTCAATCCTGCTCCATCCCAAGAGCCTGAAGAGATAGACGAATTAGAAACAGAGAAAAATTAAATAGATAGTATGGAAAATGATGCCCTATTAACTAGTAGTTACGACTACACCCTCCCTGAAGAGTTCATAGCTACGACACCTCTCTATCCTAGAGATAGAGCCAAGCTTCTCATCTATAATCGCAAAGAAGATACGGTCATCCACACAACCTTTACTCATCTTTTGGACTATCTCCCTCAAGAGTGTGACATCATTTTGAATGATACGAGAGTGATCAAAGCGAGACTCTTTGGTCACAAGAGCAGTGGAGGCAAGATAGAGTTACTCTTCAACAAACCACTCGATGCATACCACTCTCTAGTACTTATCAAAGGGAGAGTCAAGGTAGGCAGTAGTATTGATTTTGATTTAGGATTGCAAGCACTTGTCACAGCACTCAATGATAATGGCTCTAGGGTTGTTACCTTTTCTCAAGATGGTAAACCTATTCGTTTTGAAGAGCTAGTTCTCATACTTGACAAGATAGGGCATATCCCTCTACCTCCCTATATGCATAGAGAAGATCGAGCTGAAGATGAGCGAGACTATCAAACACTGTTTGCCAAAAATGCAGGAGCAGTAGCCGCTCCCACTGCGTCACTACACTTCACCCCTGAACTCTTTGAAGCATTAGAAAGTAGACATGCTACACACAAGATCACTCTGCATGTCGGTGCAGGGACTTTCAAGCCAGTAGAAGCAGAGTATATACTCGACCACCCTATGCACTCGGAGTTTTTCCATATACCAGATGAGACGGCTGAGATACTCGATAGTAGTAGAGAGATATTAGCTATCGGCACGACTGTCACGCGGACGATAGAGTATTATGCGAGAACTACCAAAAGAGAGGGAGAGTGCGATCTCTTCCTCAACCCACACAACCCACCACAAAGAGTCAACTATCTCCTCACCAACTTCCACCTCCCAAAAAGCACACTCATCATGCTAGTGAGTGCTTTTATCGGAAGAGAAAAGACCCTCGCCCTCTATGAGGAGGCTATCGCTCATCACTATAGATTTTTTTCTTATGGGGATGCGATGTTGATTATTTGATTTTAAAACTCTATGCCTATGTGATACTTGAAAATCATCTGCACATAGTAGCTCAAAGTGATGATATAAGGTAAGAGTATGGCAAAAAATTTAAGTATAATAATCCATTAAAAGAGCATAGATTATCTTAAATATAAGGAGTTGAAAATGGAGATTAAGAAGAAATTATTATTTGCTTCATCTCTTGTTTGTGCATTATTCTATCTCCTCATCTTCATCAAATGGTATATAGTGTTTTTTGCAATACTCTTGAACTTCTGAATTATTTTTAAAATATGCATCACAAAAACGACTTAGCTCATTTTCTACAGACCTATAATTTCTCTCATCTATAGTTAACATTCGTTCAGCAAGTTCTATAAAATTTTCATATTTCTCATTTACCTTACATAGCTTATCTATTGTTTTAAAGTCTAACTCTTTAAATTTTGATTGAAATAGAATTTCACTTTCATAAGGATTTGACTTAAGTTTAATAATACCTATCCCAAAAGATTCATTTAATCTCTGCATCTCATCTTTGAGATTGTCATTAATTTCCAATGCAACCAAATATCCGTAATTTGCCCAGCTAGAATTTGATACAGCTTGAAAATAACATTTTTTAAGCTCATAATCTGTATTGATCTCTCTCTTTATTTCATAAGAAGTTAGTTTAAAAGTATCTGACTTATCAAGTATTTTCATGAAGGCTTTATTGACTTTTGAAGTTAAGTTCAAAAACTCTATTCCAATCATATCAGGATGTATCCACTTTTGATGATCATCTTTTGAATTTTTTGACTCTTCATGTAAAATTGTTTTTGAGTATATATTTTTATTTTTTAGATAACTACTCAGTAATTTATGTAGATCTCTTTCATTGTATGTTTGTCTTTTCTTTTGTTGTTTTAGCTCTGACTTTTCTGTAATATTAGAAGCAATTTCATTGATATTTAAATCTTGTTCGAATTTTGCCAAATAATATAAATATGTAGATTTTTCACCTTTTATCCTTTTAACTCTTTGGTCATTTTTTCTAATAAAATCACCTAGTAATGCAGAAATAGTTGATGCAGGTGTTTTTGCTTCGCCAAAGTCATAAAATTTTTGGCTAATGATATATTCATTCACTTCATTATGTGTTGAAAGTTTATGTAAATCTTCAAGACTTTTAAGTATGGCTTCTTTTATTGTCATATCTTCTCTTTTGTTTTTTATAGATTATATCAGATTTAGTTTCAATAAGCACTTTAGTGATATTTTGGATAATGGGAGTCGTGAGCAATTTACGAAACTGAATGAGGAGAAAAAACCCCCAAGCCCAAAGGGCTTGAAAGGTATAGCAAGAGAAAAGATTAAATCTCTTCTGCTTTTTGTACATCGTAGAGGATATCATCCATTGGGTGACGATACATAGGCATAGCAAGGCGTTTTTCATCAAGTACATGACCGATGAAACCGATACTTCTACCGACGATAAAGAATGCATTGAGTGTACCTGAAGCGATGAACTCATTGATCTCCTCTTCTGAATAATCTAAGGCTCTCCACATATCTACCATCAAGATACCGATAGTACCATCGACATTGAGGATAAGGTTCTCTTTTTTGCTTGTAGTCAATGCTTCGACTGTTTTAGCATAATCAAGAAGTGGTGTAGCAGGGAAGTTCTCTGCTGCGAAGTTCATAAGACCTGTCACTCTAAGGTCAGGGTTTTTTAGAGATTTAATTCTGTGACCGATACCTGGGATTGGGATACCTTGTTTTTTCATGTGACTCAAAAATTCTGCAGGAGTCAAACCATTGTCATCTGCATATTTGAAATGCTCTGCTGCACCATCAATAGCACCACCAAATCTAGGACCGATAGTCAAAAGACCTGTAACGAGTGCTTCGACTACTGATTTACCTGCTCTTGCAGTGACTTTGGCATTGTGTGCTCCTGAAACTGCTGGACCGTGGTCTGCAACTGTTTTGATAACAGTCTCGATAAACTCTGTAGCCCATTTTGGATACTGTTTTTTGAACCATAGTAGAGAGATAACATCACCGATACCTTTGCCAGTATCAGGAGTCGCTACAGATGAGATAGGGAATCCAGCATAAGTCGCCTCTTCGCCTCTATCATCAGAGATTGTACAGATGAACTGTTTGCTTCTTCTGACTTTTGGTACTACATTGAGTTCTGGCTCTGCAATTGGGTCAAGATTGAGAGAAGTAAATACTTCATTGATTTTAGCAGGGAGGTCATTGAATGTTGCAGGTACATGGATACCAGCATCTCTCATAGCATTGTTTTTGTATTCTGCTGTCTCCATTTCTCCATTTGCAGAAGCACCCGCATGTCCAAACTGAACACCAGAGTCATAATATTTGGCAATAGTACCGATACACCAAGCAATCACTGGTTTGGTGATACGACCATCTTTGACCGCTTCGATTACTTTGTACTCTTCTGTACCACCAACTTCACCAAGAAGAATCATATATTTTACTTCTGGGTTTTTCTCCATTCTGAGGAGATTGTCGATAAATACAGACCCAACAAATCTATCACCACCGATAGCTACACCCTCTGCGATACCATCAGCATTGAGAGAGATGATATTACTAAGCTCATTAAAGAGACCACCAGAACGAGTCACAAGACCACAAGAACCAGCTCTATGAAGCTTGGAGTTGATAATATTCTCGATAGTACCACCGATATTGGCTACTTTGAATGCACCTGGAGTGATTGCACCAACAGTTGCAGGTCCTATGATAGTGACACCTTTTTCTCTAGCTGTTTGGTTCATACCACGTGCCAGTCTCTCAGGGATACCCTCAGCAGTAATCATCATAGATGAGAAACCACCGATTTCAAGAGCTTCCATTGTTACATCATAAGCTGTTCTAAATGATCCAAAGTTGAGCAATACATCAGCTTCTGGGTGTGCTGCTTTTGCCTCAGCTGTTGTCTTAAAAAGTGGAATCATCACTTCATCAGGACCAAAGAAAAATTTATCAAATTTGTTCTTACTTGTAGGAGCTACGATAGCTGCTACTGATGGAGTCTCTCTTTTGATAGTGTAGTCATAATCCAACATTCTCTGGATTGCTGTTTTGTTATTGTTCCAAAAAATCGCTTGTGTGCTTTTAGTATATAGTTGATTCATCTATTTATCTCCCTCTAGTGCCATTCTGACGATGTCTGTTACATGTGTATCTGGTCCATGTACATCAATCCATAGACCGAGTCTGTCTGCTGCCTCTTTGATATCTTTGAGACCTTTTTCATAATTTGGTCCACCTCTTCTGACATAGATTTTGATACCTATCTCTTTCATCTTCTCTGCATACTCTTCAAATGCTTGGATGATACCTGTAAATGTCTTGGCAACATCAGTAAAGTTCGCAATAGCACCACCAATGATAAGAATTTTATCTCTTCCTTGTGCATCTTTTTCTCTTGTCATAAGGTCAAGAAGAGTCTCTGCATAGAATTTAGTCTCACCAGTTGTAGGACCTCCACTATACTCACCATAGTTCGCAAGGTCATCAATACCTGCCATATCAGCGATAGTATCAGCATAGACCACCGATGCACCACCACCTGCTACCATTGTCCATATTCTAGCTTCTGGTTTGAGGAGTGTAAGTTTGAGAGATGCACCTGTTTTGGCATCAGCTTCTTCTACTGCCATTACTTCTGGAGATTTCTCTTCCATACCAAATGCAGTTGGGTACTCTACATCGCCCCACTCTTCAGCCATCATAAATCCAGCTGTATCATCAAGTTTTGCAACCATGTCAAGAAGCTCTATGGTATTGCCTTGCATTACAAATGGGTTGATTTCTAGGTATGCAAAGTTGAGTTCTCTGTAAGCTCTAAAGAAACCGATAGCAAACTCAGCAAAGTTTGCTTTGTCACTTTCAGAGACATCAGCAGGGACATTTGCTCTGATTTTTTCAGCGATCTCATCTTCTGTATCAGTGATAGCAAATGCAACTTCTGTGACTTTTTCGTCCCAACCCTCTTCGACTTCCATACCACCTTCAGCAGACATATAGAGCATATCATTGTCACCTACACAAGTAGCAGAGATATAGTACTCTTCTTCTTGTGTATGTGGCATAAATGGCTCTACAAGGAAGTGTGTCAACATATCTACACTCGGCTCACCTGTAGGAGTATCACCATCAAATGCGAAGAAAACTTCTTGTTTAGAACTTGATTTTTCATCTATCCAACTCGTAGCTTTTGCGAGTGTAACATCACCTGGCTTAGCATCTTTGAAAAGTACCAAATCATTTTTACCTCTTTTTCCAAAGAGCATATCTGGCTTTGCAACCAACATTTTTTCATTTAACCATGCGTTTTCTTTTGCAGCTTCTGTGAGTTCTGCTCCATTTTGAACCATTACTGTTTCATAAGCATAAGTAAAATCAGGGAAGTACTTATCCCAATGTCTAGCTAAGATCGACTTTGCGTCATATTCTCTAATCGCCTTTTGAGCCATCGAGTTCTCCTTTAAATTAATGAGTTACGCTATTTTAACATTAGGAACATTGAATTTAGTATAAGGAATAGATAATATATTGATAATTTTCAAAATGTGTATTTTAGAAACATTATAAAAAGGAAGATGAGTCACTACACTCCTCGATACCATAAAAATGGAGCTGGTCTCGCATACTTTTGTCTATATGTTTGTAACATGAACGATTCTCTTTTTTGAGTTTTTGTGATAACCAGTATGGTTCATAGAGTTTGATAGCGAAATGTCTTTGGGGATTTTTCATAATAGAAAAAAATGATTTATGAAAGATAATCACTAATGAACTCACAAGCAGTACAGAAAGTACAGTAGAGTATCCAAACTTATACAACCGCTGATACTCTGCTAACCTAATCCGCAGACTTTTATTGAAAGTATCAAGCATGATCACAACAGAGATGATAACATAAGGAGCAAAATCAGTCACTACAATCCGCTGTCGCACCGAGAGTATCAATGATGCTACGAGAGCTACGAAAGATATATACCACAATATACTCTTCTCTTCTCGAAGAAGTATCCTATACATAGTGTAGAAAAAATAGATAAAAAGCAGTGGTGAAAATATCGCTGCATAGAGTCCGAAGAGATCAGCAAAGTGACCAGAGGGTCTCCCGCCTATTGCCACCCCTCTCTCTATCAAAACAAAAAGCATCAGAAATAGTCCAGACAAGATCGAAAGTAGTCTCTCTTTTTGTATCAAGCTATATATAAAAATAGCTATAAAAAATATAATAGAGGCATCGTGTATGAGAAATATAGAGAGCATCAATAGTCCCTGTGCAAAGATCCATCCACGATCATAAGCTACTACAAATAGTAACACCAAAGGTATCACAATTATAGATATATTGGCTAATGTCAAAGCTGTGATGATACCTGGAAGAAGCATATAGAGTGCTGTAGCTAGATATCTATCTCTCTCTCGTTGGAGATAGATACCACTCACAAGATAGTATAATACTATAGAGAAGAGTCCTATCGGTATGAAAAAGAGTCGCAGACCTATAAAAGTATCAAAGAGATCATAACCACGGTGCATCAAATAGCTCACGACACCACTCCCCTTAGCAAAGAGTTTGGCTTCATGTGGACTGATAGGAGTAGTCGAAGCGAGGTAGACTATAGCAACGCCATAGAGGAGAGCAAAGAGTGCAAAGAGTTGTCTGTGCATTCGATTTTAGAGCTTTAAGAAGTTGTCAAGCATCTCATGCCCATACTCGCTCATGATAGATTCTGGATGAAATTGTACCCCGTATATATCTCTCCCCTCTATCCTAAGAGCCATGATTTCATCATCATCCATACTGTGTGCTGTAGGGATGATATGCTCTGGGAGATTTGTTTGATTGACACTGAGTGAGTGATATCTTGTAGCTCGAAACTCTTGTGGCAGATCCCTAAATATAATACTCTGGGCATCTATCTGTATCTGTGAAGTTTTGCCATGCATCATGTTTTTGGCTCGTATCACTTCCCCACCAAAAGCTTGTGCTATACTCTGATGCCCTAAGCAAATACCAAAGATAGGTGTAGTCTCAGCAAACTCCTTGATGACATCAAGTGTCACGCCAGCGTCATCAGGTGTAGCAGGTCCAGGAGAGAGTATGATCTTCTCTGGGTTGAGTGCTTTTATCTCTTCTATAGTCATCTCATCATTACGAATGACTCGTAGATCAGCTCCAAGCTCTCTACAATACTGCACCACATTATATGTAAAACTATCATAATTATCTATCATCAAAACCATAAATTGGATCTCCTTACTTTGAAATCTAATTATAGCAAGTTTTTAGAAAAATATCATATAATACGACAAAAACCATATGGAGAATGAATGTTAAGATTTGCACCCTCCCCTATAGGTGATATGAGTATAGAAGATTTGCGTGTTGCTCTATTCAACTCTGTTATTGCCCAACAAAAAGAGGATCAATTTATCTTGCGTATCGAAGATAGAGAAAAAGAGAAAAATATCGAGGGCAAAGATACAGAGATCTTACAGATATTGGAGAAGTTCGCGCTGCCACATGATCGCGTCTTCCATCAGAGTGAAAACCTCCATATCCACCAGACACTAGCGATCAGACTCTTAGAAGAGGGACGAGCTTTTGCTTGTAGTTGCTCAACCCAAGAGAGAGAAGGTATAGATCCATATAGTGGCAAGTGTAGCTCTATGACAGATGAGGAGTTACAAAGACTCAAAGAGGAGCAGATACCCTTTGTGCTTCGTATACGCAAACCTAAAGAGACAATCAAATATCATGATCTCATCAAAGGAGCTATAGAGAGTCCCCCTGATGCTGTAGATAGTTTCATCATACTTGATGCAGATGGCACACCTACTTACAACTTTGCTTGTGCTTGTGATGATATGCTCACAGGAGTTGACTTCATTATCCGTGGAGAAGAGCATCTCTATGATACTCCCAAACAGATATATATCAAACAACTCTTAGGATATGATGCCAAAACCACATATGCACACCTCCCTGCTATCGAAAACATTGGAGATCAAGAGATTTCGCAGAGTGTCAAATCCCTCTTTGCTCAAGGCTATATCCCTGATGCTATCATCAACTATCTCTTGCAACTAGGATACGAAACACCCAAGGATATCTTCACGCTTCCTGAAGCTTTGGAGTGGTTTTCTTTGGAAGATATCGCAAAAACTCCTGCAAAATTCGATAGAGAGAAGCTTCGATCTCTCAATAGAGAACATATCAAAATGATGGATGATCGTGCACTCTCGATGCTCTTTGGTTTTGCAGATGTCGCGATAGGAAAGTTAGCCAAAAGTTATCTTGCAGAGGCAAGTACACTCAACGAACTTGATGATAAAATCAAAGCTATCTTTGCTCCAAAAGTATTTGATGGTACATGGGGTGAGCAGATGCAACGCCTACGAGATATCATCTTCCAAGCTAAGCCCATTGATGACTTTGATACCTTTGAAAGATTTTTAAAACAAGAGAGTCAACTCATAGGTGAAGAGTTTTCACAATCGCTGCGTATCCTACTCACTGGAACTGACCATGGTCCAGAGCTTAGAGATATCTACCCACATATCAAATCATATCTATTGGAGATCGCCTCATGAATGCCCTACTATTTGCTATCGTACAGCTACTACACACTATTATCCATGTCTATATCTGGATCATTATCATCTCTGCTCTTATGAGCTTCATACGACCAGATCCATACAACCAAATAGTCCAAGCGATCTATAAACTTACTGAACCTCTCTTCGCTTTTGTCCGCAAGACTTTTCCTTTTGTTGTGATATCGGGTATAGATCTCTCACCTGTTGTGATACTCTTGTCTTTACAATTTATAGATGTCTTTATGATGCGTCTAGTATATGGTATGTAGATGAAATTTATCATAGCCCTCTTTCTCCTCTATTCACTTGCAGGAGCCAAGACATTTACCTATCAGCAAGTCCACTCTATGCCGACTGGTATAGAGAAAGATTATTATATTTGGCGTTTCTTGACACAAAGAGGTACAAACCGTTCACAAGCACAACAGATCATCAAAGATGCAAGTCAACTCAACAAAAAACTACGCAATGCATACAAAAAGAAGTGTAGAGTCAACCCCAAAAATTCACAAATAAGGGGCTGTGTAGAGAGAAAAAAACAAACAACAAAAGCACAAAGAGAGTCATGGCTTGCAAGAAAAAAGGGTATCTCTTTTGAAGCATTTAACAAAAAAGCGATCCATGCTTTAGAAAAAAGAGATGAGACACTCGCTCTTGCCTATTTCCAAAAAGCAAGAGCATTAGCAAGAGAGCAGTATCAAGCAGACCAAGCGTCATTTTGGCTCTATCTCATCACAAAGAAAAAAGCATATATCCGCCAACTCTTAAAGAGTTGGGATACAAATCTCTATACACTACTAGCAAGGGATATGATGCATGCAAAATACCCAAAAACTATCACCCCATCTCTGCCAAAAATTAATCTCAAATACTATAACGCATCCAATCCAATCCACTGGACGCATATCAAAAACAAGATATTCAACTCCAATATAAATCTCTTCAAATTTGCCAATAACTTCAAAGCAGAAGAGTCTGTAGGAGTTTATAGCTATATACGCACAAATGCATCAAAGAAGAGAGAAGTATATTATCCTATGCCTTACCGTAATATTATTGGCAGATATCCTAAACCCAGACAAGCACTTCTCTATGCGATAGCTAGGCAAGAGAGCCGTTTTGTACCTGCATCTGTATCAAAATCTTTTGCACTTGGTATGATGCAAATCATGCCATTTTTGATCAAACATATCGCCAAGGAGAGAGGAGAAAATTTGGATTATGATGAGATGTTCAAACCTCAAGTCGCTATAGCCTATGCCAACCATCATCTCAACTATCTCACTAGCTATCTCTATACACCTCTTTTTGTAGCCTATGCTTATAATGGTGGGATAGGATTTACAAAACGGCTCTTACAAGATCGTCATTACTTTAGAGCTGGTAGATATGAACCTCTCCTCAGTATGGAAAAGATGCAAAATGTTGAAGCCAGAGAGTACGGCAAGAAGGTTTTAGTCAACTTCGTTATCTATCTCAACAAATTGGGTATCTCTGCAAGAGTGACACCTATCATCAAACAGCTCACAGACCCTAGAAAAACAGATAAATTTAGGAAGTAGCCCTATTAAAGAACTTCCTAAGAAGTGATTTGCTCTAGCATACTATCTTTGAGTGAGTTTTTTCCTATCTCTTCGAGAAAGGTTGTCGCATAGGCACCTTTAGGCAGAGCAAAATCTATCCGCAATGCTCTCTTCTCACTCTCATAACTACACGCTACATCTTCAGGCCATATCCAAGCGTAGCGACGATCACCTTTGAGACTACTCAGCTCATCATCATCATAATTTGACTCCAAGTGATAAGCATCACTCTGCGAGCGTTTGGCATGTGATCCACATATAAGTCCTGTCGGTGTGATCTTTTTATTCTCAAAGAGTTTGGAGCTATGGAGCATATCTTTGAGATATTCTGATTTACCATAAGGATATGCAGAGAGAAGATCTCCTAAAAAGAGTTTGAAAAACTGTCTCTGTCTCCCCAAAACTTTTACTAAGGCTTGAGGATATTGAAGCTCTTTAGATGCTGCTACAGCATCCTTACTTGTGATTATTTTGGATATCCTGACTCTACTAGAGAGCCAACTATTAAAAAGATGACTTTGGTAAGCAGATACGAGCAGTTTCTCTTTTGCCCCTTTGAGTCTCTTGCCACTTTGTGCTATCTTTTGTCCCTGAATATGACTCTTGCTATCTTCTCCAAAGCGTTGATACCCAAAATAGTTTGGGATACCACCATCAAGCATCTTCCTAGAGACCTCTTCGATCTGCTTAGCATCTTGTGGTGAGACTTGATACAATACGATAGAAAACCTATTCCCTTTGAGCTGTCCTATCTTGATAGGTGCTTTACTGTATCTTTGTTTAAGGATCTCTATCTTCTCTGTCGTTAAGTTTTTGAGATCTCTTTGTGCAGTTTTGGGGATGGAGATGTACTGTATTGTTGTAGCACTCTTGTCTTTCAATCCTGCATAGCCTATATCTCGCTCATGGAGACCTGTGGCTTTTGAGATGACATGGATGAGTTTCCATGTACTCATATCTCTCTTTTTGATCTTGAGTATCAAGAAATTTCCATGATTGTTATAGTGTACGAGGGGTATCTCCTCTACAAAAAAGCGATCTATCGTCTGCTTGAAATCAAAATCTATCGGGTCGTGGTTGTAAGTATATATTTTCATGCTAGAAGTATAGCATAATATTGGGCTAACCTTACTCTACTGTGATTATATCTACCAACTCAATCCCATCACACCCTTTTTTCAATCTTTTGTTTTTTTTCGCATCCTCTTCTGCCAACTCTAAAAGATCAGCAAAATCATCTTTTTTTGCCATAAACTCAAACTTCTGTTTCTCTGTCTTGATAGTGATAGTTGTACTCTCTTTGAGCGAGAGTGCTATATTTCTCAAACCTTTGGCAAACTCACTCTTAATCGCTTTGGAAACTTTCTCGTTCTCTAGTAGTGCTTGTAGCTCTATCTCTTTGTATACATCATTTTCGCAGAGTACTGTATAAGTCACTTTCATCATGCCATTCATTTCTCACCTCCTAAATATTTTGATACGACTTGAGACTTAGTGTAGCCTTAGCTCAAGTAACTGTTTCAATGCGTGCATTGTATCATATCGGCTAGCAGTCTCTAAAATATATTGCAATGTGAGAGGTATATCATCCAAATACCCATCTTTGCCATCTCGGATAGAGAGTCGTGCAAATATCCCTAATACTTTGATATGCCGTTGCAGACCCATGTAATCAAACCATCTAAGAAAAGTAGCATCATCAACACTTAGCCCCTTTTTGTCTCGAAAGCTCAATGCTAGTGCCTCTATCTGCTCTCTATCAAAGGAGATATAGCAGTCTCGAAGCAGTGAAACCAAATCATAAGTAATAGCCCCCACTCTAGCATCTTGATAATCTATTACCACTATCTCGTCTCTAGGGCTAACCATTAAGTTACGCGAATGAAAATCTCGATGCACGAAGACCTCTTGGGGTTGAGCTACTACCTCATCTGCTATGCTTTGGAGTGCTTCATCTATCACCACTCTCTGCTCTGCGTCAAGCTCTAACCCCAAATGCTTCTGAAGATACCACTCTGGCATCAACTCCATCTCAAAGTGCAAAAACTCTGCATCATAGAGCGGCAAGGAGCTAATATCTGCATTTTGCATCTGTACTATTACATCTATAGCTCTCTCGTAAAAAGATTCAAAGTTATATATATCAAGCGTATCAAGCAGATGCCTATCTCCTAAATCCTCCATCAACAGATACCCCTCACTCACATCAGCCATCAAGATTTTAGGCACTCGTACCCCTACCTCTCTGAGCCTATGTGTGATCTCTACAAATGGCTCTAGCGACTCCTTCTGCTTAGAGCTATCCATCACAATAGAGCTATGTATACTATCTCTAAGCCTATAGTAGCGACGAAAACTTGCATCGCAAGAGGCTTTTGTTACTACTCCGTCTATCTCCATTTTTTTTAACCACTTATTTAGCTTATTCATATATCCCTCCCAATACTCCATTATCTCTAGCCCCAGTGACATCTTTGAGATTGACAACCTCTTTATGTATCCGCTTGTATGCCAACCATGCAAAAGCCATCGCTTCGAGGGAGTCAGCGTCGTTTGCTATGAGGATCTGGAGATTTGGCATGAGTGTTTGGAGTCGCTCGACCAAAAAAATGTTTTGAGCTCCACCACCACAGAGTAGGAGTATATCTCTATTGAATTGCAACACTTCATTGGAGATAGAGATCGCTGTGAGTTCTAGTAGGGTTCTTTGGATATCTACATTTGATAGGCTTTTGTATCTTTGTAATATATACTCTAACCATTTGAGATTGAACTTCTCTCTCCCTGTACTTTTGGGGTATGGCTGGCTAAAATAGTCATCACTAAGCATCTCTTCCAAAAGAGTATAATCTACACTGCCACTCCTCGCCCACGCACCATCTCTATCGTACTTTTTTTCTTGATGTTTCATAATCCAAGCATCCATCAGTACATTGCCACAGCCTGTATCATATCCCAAAAGAGTTTCGCCTATGATAGTGAGATTTGCCATGCCTCCAATATTGAGTATCGCTACACTCTTAGCGGTATCAGCAAAAAGAAACTGATGAAATGCAGGAGCAAATGGAGCCCCCTGCCCTCCTAGTGCGATATCTTTACGGCGAAAGTCTGCTACGACTTTGATACCTGTATGAGCAGTGATGAGATTGGGGTCACCTAGCTGCATAGAGAATGGATAGTCGCCACTTGGTGCATGCCAGAGTGTCTGTCCATGTGAACCTATAGCGACGATATCATCCGCAGCAAGAGACTCCTGTTGGAGCATCGCATTGGCAGCATTAGCAAACAAGAGACCGAGACGATGATCCAATTCTCCCACCCTTGCTACACTACTAACACCATCAATAGTAGAGAGTATATCATCTCTAAGCCTATTGGGTAAAGGATACTCCAAGGATGCTATCAGTCTACATGCACCCTGATCTATCTGACAAAGAGCTACATCCACTCCATCGAGTGAAGTACCTGACATGAGACCTATATAGAGAGAAGCTCTACTCATCGCTCTTCACTTTTGGAAAGCATCATCACCCCAAATGAGACGAAAGTCCCTAGAAGAAGTTGCCATGAAAAACCTATCTTCCACTCTATATTTATAGTATCCAATATATATGGCTGGAGCAAGAGTACCGTCACAAATCCACCTATCAATGCCCAAAGCACACTCCCTCTACTTCCTCTATGAGTAAAGATGGCTGCTCCATAGACACCCAAAAGCCCTGCATAGGAGAATGCCATCACACCTAAAGCAAAGTTTAGGAGATGTGTCTGTGTAGCATGTTGCCAATAGTAGCTCAACATTGCCATTATGCTTAGCAGTAGAGCAAAGAGTAGGACAGCTATCTTCCCTGCTTTGAGATAGTGTGCTTCACCCATCTGTGAACCTCTAGCAACTCTCCAAGGACGATAGAGATCCTCTATAGCGACTGAACTCATCGCACCAAGTACGGAGTTGGTACTTGATAGAGCAGCAGCTATAGCTCCTATAGTGACAAGACCGCGTAAGCCCTCAGGCATTTCGTTGAGTATATAAGTCATCATGATAGTGATCTTATCCCCTTGGAAGTGCTTCTCTACAGATCCTTCAAATCCTGAGAGTTCAGGGTGTTGATAGTAGAGGTAGAGGAGCAATCCTATGACCAAAAAGAGCAGTGCTACAGGGATCGTGATAATAATAGAGGAGATGAGAGACTTGGCTCCCTCTGCCTTGCTTTTGCAGCTAAGCACTCTTTGTGTCATATCTTGGTCGAGTCCATAGGCAGCGATATTGAGCAGTAGCCAACCAGCTATAAGTGTGTAAAAGTTAAACCCTCCCCCAAAATTATTAAAAGAGAAGTTCATAAGTGTGAGTTTCTCTTCTCTTGAGAGTATATCTATCATAGTAGCAATATCTGTATCCAAAGCATAAAAGAGGTAGAGAGCCACAGCCACAGCAGCACCGATATAAGTCACCGCTTGGATGATATCGCTCAGGATGACTGACTTGATACCTCCAAAATAAGTATATGCTAATGCCCCTAACATCAAAAAGAGGATAGATATGAGGATATGAAGCGGGGTAATATCCATAAAGAGTATCATAGAGATAGCCAATGCACCGATATAGAGCCTCGCCCCACTCGCAAAGAGTCTTCCGATAAGGAACATCACGCCTGCTTGTTGCTTCGCAATAGAGCCATATCGCCTCTCCAACAACTCATAGACTGTCACTGCCTCGATCGCATAAAACCTCGGTATCAAGAGATATGCCACGACAAAGATAGCAATGAATGCCGAAAAATAAAAACCCAAAAAGGTCAAATCCTTGCCATACGAGTATTCAGGTCCACCCAAAAATGTCGCCGCAGACTGGGAAGTAGCTACTACAGAGATAGCCACTGCCAACATAGGCATAGCATTGGAACCGACAAAATAGTCTCTCGTCGTCTCTACTTTAGCACGGCTCAATATCACAGAGGTGATAGCCAATAGCAAAAAATAAGAGCCAAATATCATCCAATCTATAGGGGTAAATGTACTATGTATCACTATGCAATCTCCTCATATAAGGCTACCCTCATAAAGCTATTTGGGTGTTTATCTCCAAGGGGTAGCCTAAGTTTTCGACATTATAACCAATAGTTTATAGGTGCTTAATTGCATTTGGCTAAAATACAAGGCAAATTCATACACAACAAAGGAAAAAAATGAAAAAGATTTTACTAATACTGCTGCTCCTCGTCATCGCTGGAGTAGGGACACTATTTGTGATCAATGGCAAAGATAGCTATGATCCTAGTAAATACTCTGCAACACTTAGCGATGGATTGAAAGTAGGCTCTACTATAACCTACACACTCCCTGACCAATTTGACAAATCATACACACTTGACGACTCTATCCATACACTTATAGTAGTCTTCGCCAAAGAGTCTGGACATAGTGTCAAAAACTTCCTCAAAGAGCAAACAGCAGACTATTTGACCCAACACAAAGCAGCATTCATCGCAGATGTAAGCCCCATGCCTGTAGTGATACGAAACACATTCGCCCTACCAGACCTCAAAAAAGAGTCATATAGTGTCAAACTTATCTATGACAAAAAGATAGCAGATGCATTCAAAAAATATGCCCAAAGTAGTGAAGATATAGCCCTAGTCACCCTCAAAAACAAAAAGATAACAGGCATCAAATATGTCAAAACCGCTCAAGAGATCAAAGAGACACTTAAGTAGTAATAAAATATTTCAATGAGGGTGGATTGCATTCACCCTAGCTATCTGTTCAAGCGAAAAAATATAATAGACTTCTTGCAAAGTATGCGATATCAGTTAAGGGTAGCCTAACAGCATAGGAGAAAAAATGCAAAAACTCAATAAACTTTCACTCAAACAAAGAGAAGAGCTTTTTAGGCAGCTTCGTATCTCTATCTCTCACCACTCCAATGCAATGGAGGGAACCACATTATCTTTTGGAGAGACAAAAGAGTTGCTAGAGCTAGGATGTACAGCAGGACACAAGCCACTTGGTGAGCAACTTGTTATTTTGGGCTTTGCCAAAGCGTATGATGTCATAGTTCGTGAAGCTTCAAACAAAGATAACATTATTGATAGTAGTTTTATCAAAGATATGCATGCCATTATGTTTGAAGACGCACTCAAAGTAGCACCACAATTTGTTTCAAAACCTATTGGAGCATATAGAATAGATGAAAGATATATCAAGGGTGTAGATATAAAACTTTCACTTCCTAATAAAATTTCAAATGATATTGAAAATCTACTTTATAGATTTGATAGTAATACTATGAGCTTAGAAGATATTGCAGAGTTTCATATTTTGTTTGAAAGGGTACATCCATTTGCAGATGGCAATGGAAGAGTTGGGAGGTTGATAATGGCTTTTCAAGCTATTCAAAACAATATCGTTCCCCCACTTATTGAAAATGAATATAGAAGTGAATACTTAATAGCTATGAGTGACAAAGATAAACTTTCCAAATTTATAGATGAGAGTATTCCAAACAGTATTGACTTATTGGAAAACTCCTTAGGCTAAAAAGTACAATAAAACCACCCCAGTATTAATTAGACTATCTAAACATGTTACAGATGGATAGGAGCGAGCTAAAGACATTTATTATCTCCTGCTATCTTTATTAAGTCTAAAGGATGTAAAATATCTTCTATCAAATAGTTAGCAACACAACAATAAACAGGAGTTACACAAATGGGGAAAAATAAATTTGAAGAATTTTTACAAGAAGATAATATAGAAATAGTACAAATTGACTGGAATGATAGAAGAGAAAAATTTATTAAAAAAATAGATGAGTTTTATATGAAAATGAACACTTTTTTAAAGCCTTATAAAGATAAAATTTCTCTAAAAAGTGAAAAACATACTATTAATGAAGATTATATAGGAAGTTATGAAGTTGATAAAAAAATTTTACATATCAAAAATAAAGATATAACTTTTACTCCAATAGGTACAAATTTAATTGGTGCATGGGGAAGAATTGATATGGAAGGTGAAAACGGAATAGTTAAGTTTGTCTTAGTACCTGAAAAAAATGATACTCCTAAAATAGAAACTACTGTTTTAATAACAGATGAAGATAAAATAACATGGCAGAAACGAAAAAATGCAATATTCAAAAAAAATAAAGAAGCAGAAAAAGTTTGGAAAATTGCTACGCCTGCACCAAATATTAAATATATAGATATAAATGAAGAAAATTTCTTCGATGCTCTAATGGAAGTTATTAATGGCTAAAAGAGTCTCTCTTTCAAAAAAACATTTAAAGATTAATGCTATTGTAGATTATAAAAAAGATTCTGAAAGATCTCTAATATTTTATTATGCGAATGCCCATAATTTTGAAAAATTTAATTTTTATAGCACTTCTGAATTAGTTCAAGAAAAAAAGAGTAGATTAGAAGAGTTAGAAATCAGTTGTGTGTTTATGATTTTATCTTCAATCGAGAGTTGGATAAGAATTGATTATGAAAATAGAGTAAAAAATCGTTTTAAGGATGCCCTCTCAAAAGAGTTGAAGGAAATTGACAAAAGATATGATAAAACATATAAAATATCCATAGATGAGCTATGTAATACATATAAAAAATATTTTCAAGGTCAAATTTTTTCCCATATTAAAGCTAGTTTCAAATTAAGACATTGGTTAGCACACGGTCGTTATTGGAATCCAAAACTTGGTAAAAAATATGATTTTGATGAAGTATATAGTTTAGCTTCTCAATTGAATAAATTATTAAACACTCATTAATTTAACCCGAATTATGCAATAGAAATCACGAATCTAGTATTCATCATTGCACCTATTACATAATGCGGTTTTAAGCAAACAAAAAGCTACCAACAAAGAACTCTCCATTTACTATCTGTATACTACCTCAAAAATTATACTACACCAGCAACAACAAAACCACCCCAAACACAATCCTATAAACCCCAAATGCTACGAAGGTAAACCTCTGCAAAAAAGCCAAAAAGAGTTTGATAGTGGCATAGGCCACGATAAAAGCTACGACGAAACCTATCAAAAAAGCGATCCAGTTGGCATCGGCGAAGTCTTGGTAGTGTTTGAGTAGATCATAGCCACTGACAGCTGCCATGACAGGGATAGCGAGTAGGAAGGAGAACTCTGCACTTGTCTTGCGGTCGAGTTTGACGAGGAGTCCACCTATGATAGTAGCCCCTGCCCTACTCGTCCCTGGAATGAGAGAGAATATCTGAGCAAAACCTATCCATAGAGCTTGGGAGTAACTTACCTCCTCTACAGCGGTAGTATCACTATGCTCATCCTCATTGTAGAAGTACTCCACGATGAGAAATACTACACCACCAACGATAAACATGATAGCTACAACCTCCACACTAAACAGAGCCTTGATAGAGTCTTTGAATAGATAACCTACAGCTCCTAAAGGGATAAAGGCTAAGATAAGCTTCTTCCATAGCTCTATCTTGGATATAGTAATCTTCTCTTTATAGATGAGCATCACTGCCAAAATCGCTGCGAATTGTATGATCACTTCATAGGCTTTGATGAGTGTAGACTCCTCTATCCCTAGAAAGCTACTCGCCACTATCATATGCCCTGTCGATGAGATAGGCAAAAACTCTGTAAATCCTTCGATAACTCCGATGATTATCGCTTGTAAAATATCCAATATTTATCCTTTGTTTGTTAGGCTACCCTTATATCGTAGGGTGGAAGTATTCCACCAATTGTTACAGATGGTGGGATGCTCCCACCCTACACATCTGATCCCTATCTGCCTATACAGACTCTCATCACACACCATGGAGATCTCCTATATACTTTGATGGTCACGACTTTGACGCTAAACCATAGTATTAAAATAGCTACTATCTTTTTGCATCAGCTCTTGAGGTGTGCCACTATCGACGACTTTTCCATTTTCGAGTACATAGATCAGCTGGGCACTCTTGATACTGCTGATCCTGTGAGCGATAGTGATGAGAGTCTTGTCAGCGAGGAACTCTCTCAAAGCATCGAAGAGCTTGGTCTCTGTGTGTATATCGAGAGCCGATGTAGACTCATCGAGTATCACTACTTTGGGATTGCTCAGCACCATCCTCGCTATCGCGACTCGTTGCCTCTGCCCACCACTGAGCTTGATACCATCTTTGCCCACGAGAGTCTGCAAACCATCATCGAGATAGGCTACGACATCATCAAGCTGAGCGATATGAAGAGCTTGTTCTATCTCTGCATCGCTATGCTCTTTGCCTAGAGTCAAATTAAATGACATCGTGTCATTGAAGAGTTTTGGATGTTGGAGAATGAGATGGATATTTGACCTGATAGTAGCGAGGTCTATCTGTTTTTCAGAGACACCATTGTAGAGGATCGTCCCATCATCTACAGGATAAAATCCCACAAGAAGATTGGCGAGTGTCGTCTTGCCACTTCCACTAGCACCGACTAGAGCTACTTTGG
>CBEUND010000018.1:0-30828 GCA_965544395.1 uncultured bacterium
ACTCTTGCAGCTTCATCAACAATAACTGTATCAAAACTCACATCTTTATCTTCATTATTCATTTTCTGCTTTGTAGCTTGATTTGATTGACCTGTTGTTGAAGAATAAACATAACTATACTCCTCTATCATAGACTTTAACCCAAAAGGGTTACATTTAAGTTCATTTATATAGTTAGATAAAATAGTATTAATTTTGTCCTTTGAAGATGAACCTTGAGATAATTGTTTTTCAACTTCTTCTTTTAATTTAATTATATCCTCATTTGGTTTTTCAGCTCTAAACATGGGTTTTGGATAAAATCTATCGATAAAAGTATATTTAAGTTTTGTAAGTTTTTTTAAGTATTCATCCAAGTTAATAATAGTTTTAGGTTGTAAAAGACTTCTTTCATCATCACTTAATATTTTTCCAATATTAGAAACTAATAAATCTAGGTTTCTTGCTTTACCATCATCTAGAAAACTATTTTTTGTAGTTCTTAAAGCATAAATATACTGTAACTCTTTTAGAGTATCTACTTTTTTTATACTTAACTCTTCTAATATTTCTTTACTTTTTATAACTATTTCATCTTTTAAATAGAGACTTAACTCATCTCTTATATATTTCAATAAGTCTATTGCTATTTTCGTTGAAGGTGTTTTTAAGTAAACTTCAAAATATTTATTAAGTTTATTTATTTTTAATTGATTGCTCAATTCTAATGATTTTTCTTTTAAGTTGTTAGCAATGCTCTCGCTCCACTCTATTACTCTTTCATAAGAACCCATATCTACCGTTGTAGTTGATTTTTTACCAAATTTAGGAGTAGGAATACCATTGATATCTAAGCGTTGGATAATATTTTCAACGGCATCATGTTGAAATCCAGCAACTAATATTTGACCTTTTATATTTTCTTTATCAGCTTCTTCATTTAATCTTTCAATAATAGCTGTTAAAACTGTTGTTTTTCCTGTTCCAGGAGGTCCTTGAATAATTGCAATATCAGGAGTATTTAAAGCAATATCAATTGCATCTATTTGATTTTGTGTGGGAGCATTTGAAAAAATTTTATCTTCTACATAATATGTTAAAGGTTCAAGTTTTTTAGTTTTTGAAGTTCTTTGATAATCTTTTATAGTATCCGTATCTTCTATAATTAATCCAAGAAGAGGATTAGCACTTCTTCCCTCAAGAAGTCTTTTTCTAGCTTTACGTTTTCGTTTAAGTTGGATTTCATCCCCATATATAGATAACACAACTTTTTTAGATCTTAAATCTGATATTTTTTTATCTGTTTTTATAGTTACAAAGCCATGTTCAATCTTATTAATTTCAAAAGACTCACCTTGATTATTTTTTTGACCAAGATCTTCTTCCTGTTCCATTTTAGCTATATGTTCAATCCAAGTTAAATCATCTTTAATATAATCAGGCACTTCATCTACAAAGCTTAAATACTCACCCTCATTTAATAATGCTTCAATTTTTGACAAATTTTTGATCTTTAACTCATATCCATCATCCACTACACTCGGCTCATCAACTATTTTTAATACACCTATTTTTTTAGCTTTATCTAAAAGAATTTCTCCCACTTTTTCTATATATTGATCCCAAGTATTTAAATAGCTACCTTCATTCTCAACAATATCACCCAAGTCTTTAGCAATTCTTTCACTTACTAGACCATTTTTAAACTCTATATCTCCTTTCATAAGTCTAAGTGAATCTTTTTTTATAATATTCTTAAATGAAACAAGTTTAGTGGCATTAAACCTATAATCTCCATTTTTCGATATATCTTTCTTAACAGGAAGATGAATGTTTTCTCCGTGAATTGAGAATGCTAAATTCTTTTTTTGAGACTTAATTTTTTGTAAATTTTCTTGATTTTCTTCTATATATTTTTCTTTTTCTTTTTTGTTAAGATTTGTACTTTTTTCAATCTTTTCAATGTTCTTCCCAATTTTTGATAGCTCTTCTTCAAAAATTTGTTTTTCACTGGATATTGCAGTGGAAGCTATAAAATAATTTTCTCCATTTATCTTAAATGATATTTTATCTTTTAATTTTTTACCCAAAATATCTATATTGTCTTTATAGGAAATGATTTTTCTTTTTTTTGCTGTTTCCATTATCTTCTCATCTAACGCTATATAAAAGGGGACAAATACTTCCCGAATAGGAAAAGAAAAAAAGACAATCTCCATTGTAAAAAACTTATCACGAATTGATTCTATAATATTTACGACAGCAGTATAATTACGATTTAAAAAGAAAAAATCTATTTCATTGAGTTTGTTTGTATCAATAATCTCTATTTCATATAATTTATTTTCAAGAAAAATAGAATAGTTATTATTGTGTTTAAGAAAACCAAGACCACCATTTGGAACTCTATCTTGACTTAAATTTTTAGCTTCTACTCTAAATACTGTATCTGTTTTAATTACATCTAAAATCATGCTTCTATTTTTATCTCCACTAAAGTTGTTATATCGCCCTCTGTTACTATTGATATACCTTTTTCTAGCTTACCTAATCCCACCCTTTTATTAAAAAGTACCATTGGTGTTTTTGATTCAAAATATATACTTTCATTTGATTTTTGAAAAGATAATTCAACTCTTGTTTTTTTAGGAAATTTAATCTCCAAAAAAACATCATCTATGTTTAATAGATCAAATGATTTAAAAATATAATTTGGTATGTCTACTTTTTTTGTATCATCTAATATCTCTTTTACATAGTGCCATCTTTCTTGAAGTTTTTTATTATCTTTATAATAATAAGATTTGATTATTAGTCTTTTTGGTTTGACTGCTTGACAATACGGACATTTATTAAATAGATCATCATAGTAACTCATTTTACAATTATTGCATAATAAAGTTTTACAAGCTGCCTTTTCTAATGACTCTATCCATATAGGCAAAGTAGGTCTTTGAAATTTATTCACTTTTCCTTCTTCAAACAATGAATGAAATAATTTACTCAACTCTTCTGTCATAGTAAGAGTTCCTCTTAATCCTCCTGCTTTGCTTTTATTTGAATCATCATTATTATCTTCTATCCAAGGAAGTTCCCATTTCTTTTTTGTTTCACTATCGTCACTGTCCCAAGCTGGTCCTACACCATCAAATGGGTGTATTGTAGTAAGTGTTAAATAGCTTAAAATCCCAAAAGCATATATATCACTATATGTGGAATTTGGCTCTCCTTTAACTACTTCTGGAACTTCAAAATTTGGAGTATAGACAACATCTTTGTTAATAGATTCATACTCAATATTATCTGCATCTATCAAATAGACCAATGGAATATCATCGTTATTCATAAATATATTATTATGTGATATATCAAAATATACTATTCCTCTTGAGTGTAATCTATATAAAATTATTGCTAGTCTTCCTAATGTATATAATCTTTTTCTTAAACCACCTGTTTGAAGATAATAAGAAAAATAAATGGCACTGCGACTGTCCTTTTCACTTAACTCTTTTAAAAAATCAGGAACAACTATCTTTTCAGCTTTTTCTTTTGAAAGTTCTTGTGGCAATAGTTCTACAAATGATTTCATACCCTCTAAAAGATACATAACATAGCCTGCTTCGTCTTTTAATACAATTAATGGTTTTGCGATGTTTATATCATTTGGTAATGGTTTATATATGAGTTTTTTTATTTTTTGATGAAATAGTTTTATTTGAGTTTTATCTGTAATAGATTGTTCCTTCTTATTTAATGCTTTTTTTATTACAGTATCAGCATCTTTTGTTTTATAAACGACACCTTGTCCTCCACGACCCAGCTCATCACCCAAGTAGTGACTATTGTTAAACTCATCTATATATTTCGTTTTACCCATTTTCTGCCTTTACTAGTACTACTATAGTTTTATCATCACTGTGACCCTTTACAGGCCAGTTCTTTAACCAATTTTTTATCTCATGATTTCTTTTTTTAGAAGATATTTTTTTGTAATTATCTATATAATTTTGAAAAAAATCTAATATCTTATCATTATGAATATCTTCAGATATGCCATCGCTACACATCGCTACATACTTTACATCATTTTCATCAAAAATAGCCCAACTAATCTTTTCTTCTCTCCCAAAAGGTACAATATAGTTTGTAAATGTATTTTTCTCCTCTTCAAACAGAAAATTGTTTTTACCAAATATTCCTATTGCTCCATCTCCAACCCTTCCTATGTAAACTTTTTTTTGTTTTACAATTGTAAACAAGAGTGTAGTGGATGTGTCCTTATGACTATATGGAGATATATTTATATCCCAGAGTGATTTTAATAGTGGCTCAAATAGATTAATATCTTTTTTAAAATCAAATATTTTGGCTGTTTGAACAACTGCATTTACTAATTCTTGAGAGCCTATATGAGAATATTTTTTACTGCCCAGTCCATCACAAACAACTCCAACTATTCCCCAACTATATTGTTTTACAATATAGGAATCTTGATTTGGTATATTTTCTTTAACATGTAATGGACCTATTTGAGAAACTCCCCATCCTTTCCATTGCTTACCACTCATCATCGTCTTCTTCCAATATCTTTGGTGCACTTTCCAATAAATCATTATGAAATATCAAATATTCTAAAGCAGATAAAACATTATCACTAGTAAATAACTTTTGGGATATTTTTTCTAAATTAAATAGATCAGCATCAATACCTACTGATATAGCAACATCAAATATTTTTATATCCTCTATTTCAAATAAACCATCGCTAATTAAAATGCTATTTTCTAGTTCACTCTTAAAATCTACTCTTATATCATTAGAAAATGAAAGAGATGTCAACTCCTTAATAGCTGCTCCATTTAGTTGATAAAAACAATTTTCTATAGATTTAAAATCACAATAATCTTGTATTGACTTAGTTATATACAAAACAGCACTATTTTTTCCCATCTCAGTCATACTACCAGTTGTGTCTATATAAATATTAATCATTCTCACCTCTATACGGTTTAAAATAGGTCAAACTTGAATCTACAAAATTTGAGAATATTGCTTGATTATTGGGAATATTTTTAATCATATCTGACATAGAAGAGGACAATAACGAAGTAGCTATCTCTTCATTAAGATTAAACCCTATACGATAATCGAATAAACTAAAAAAATCTCCGACTTTTTGTTTGACTCTTTTAAAATTATCTACAAAAACAATAAAAAATATACCTTGCTTATGCCCATTTTCTACTAAATCTTTGAATTTATCGGCTACTGAATCTTCTGTTTCATTACCAAAACTATAACTATTCATTTTTGGGTGAAGTTCATCAAATAAGTCTAAACTATCTATTATTATAAAACTGTTTGAATCTATATTTTGAAGAAAAATATCGCTACCATAAGTTTTTTGATTACAGAATACTTCACTATCAGCGTGGAGATAATAAACATTTTGAAGAAAAATATCACTATTATAAGTTTTTTTAGTATAAAGAATTTCAGTATCGGCATGAAGATAATAAATATTTTGATTTACTAAATTTAAACTTATTAAGTCTATAAAATTTTGCTTTTGTTTTTTGTTTTTTCCAGAAATTAACAGATGATTTCCAAACTCTTTTTTAAAATCAATTATCAAATCTGTTTCTAAAAAATCTTGTTTTTTACCAAGATTTAATTCTTGATTGTTGTTTTGAAAATAACTTTTCTCTGGTAATAGCGGCAAGCTCTCACCATTATATATTTTTAGCTTATTTTTTATAGATTGTTTAGAAATTTTATTTAATAATCTTTCCAAGTTTTCTCTTGAGGCAAAAGGTATAAAAACTTTTTTATTTCCACGCTTATTTCCACCCCTGTCATTATATATACCTTCTGGTTTTCCATTTAATTGTGCAGCAGCATCATTATCTGAATTTAAAAATGCTCTTGACTCATCATCTCCCATTGTCAAAGCTATTCTATTTCCTATTTGACTTTTTAATTGAGAAAGTGATGTAATATCAACACCGCTTAGAGTTTGTGTCGATAAAATAAAGTGTATTCCAAAACTTCTACCTTTTCTTAGTATCTCAGCAAATATTTTTTCCACTTTATCTTTATCTTTTGTTGTAAATAATGTCTGAAACTCATCTATAATAATAACTATTCTACTTAATGGAACAGTTGACTTTTCTCTATACTCTTTGTAATCTTTTACATCTATACTTTTAAACAGTTCGCTTCTCTCATTTTTAAGTTGAATAACATATTCTAAAAAAGTAACTCCATAACTGACATTACTATTGATAGCGATTAAACTTGCATGATTTAATATAGGAGTAGTGTAACTATTAAACTCTACACCCTCTTTATAATCTAATAAAAAAAGTTCTATTTCTTCAGGTGAATAAAGATAAGCTAAATTTTGAATAATAATGTTTACTAAATTAGATTTACCACTACCACTTCTTCCACCTATCAATGTGTGATGTTCACTATAATCAAATCCAAATTCAAAATTAATTACATCTTCATTTATATTCCAACCAATAGGAACAGATACTCCATCCTTTGCACTATTATTCCAAAAATTATCATCATTCCAAAAAACATCTATTTCATCTTTTATAGTTGAAGTTTTCAAATAAGCTCTATTAATTTCATCCAAAAAATGATTCAACTCCTTTTTCGAAGGGATGGTTTCATATGCAACTTTAGAATTTAACGATTTGAAATCGTAAACTTTATCTTTAAAATTTTCGATTTTTTTCGATTTTTGTATAATTTTTTCTTCATACTCTTTTAGTATTTTGTTTTTTTCATCAACTTTATCCATCATCACAAAAGTATTAATGCCAGCAATAGATCCAAATTCAATAATTCTATCCAAGTGTAAAAGTGCTTCACTACTAAACTGATTCGGGTAACCATTAATAACTAAAACTCTTAAAGGTAATAATCCATTTTTACTATCTCTATTGTAATCTTTCCAGTTTTTATAACCTGACAACTGTTTTTGTAAAATATTTTCAAGATATGATGAAAGTAATGTAATTGCCTCATCTATCTCATCTACTGTAGTCAATATCTTTTGATTATATATAAAGTTATTGTTTAAAATGGGTCGTAAAAAGTTAAAAGATTTACCAATAGTTTTAGGATCAATTAAGATAAAATCTAATTTATTAAGAGGAGAAATTTGTAACACTCTTAAAATATATTGATATATAAATACTAAATTTTTTTCATCATAGCTGTATTGTGCAGTTGATAATGGAAACTCCAAAACTCTTGGTATGTTTTTTTCTTTTAATAAATCATGAGATATATTTACTCTACCATATATAAAATTGCTTGGAAAAACCTCTCTCTTTTGTATCTGTAAATTTTCATTAAAATGGGGCTGTTTAACTCTAAGCAATTTTATTTCATTATTTAGTAAAGTAAATAGTTTCGTTATCTTTTTTTCTAAATTTGTTCTTGCCTTTTGATATCGTTGTTTTCTTTCCGTATATTTATCTGTTGGCAATTTATTTTCAGGATAATCATTTTCTATTATTTGTAATGCATTATCATAATCTAAAAATGCTTCATCAATTTGAGTTATTATTTCAAAATATTTCATCTATACTCCTAAATCTGGCAATATAGATTTTGCTTCGAGTAAAATTTTTTGAACATTTAATGTTTCAATCTCAATTTTATTTTCCTGTATGCACAATACTTCTAAATATTGGGCTATTGGATCCAATCCTTCATTCATTATTGATGAGCCAAAGTTATCCTTGATGTTATGAGAAAAATCATCTTTAAATTTCCTGTATTGATTTTTTGTTTCTTTAAAGTTATTCATGAGTTAATGTCCGCACTTTTTCAAATATAAATTCTTTAAATGATTTTCTTATAGGATTGCATCTATTGTAATTACATAAAAAAATATTATCATTTTCATCAACACAATAAAATGATCCATCGCCAATTTCATAAAATACAATTAAATTTTTAGGAAATTTTTCTATATTTTCTCTTGCATATTTTGTTGCATAAACAGCACTTGGAAGAGAATTACTATCAAAATAAATCCCATAAAATTCAAAATATTCAATTTCCAAAGTCCCAAACTCTTGTAAAAAACTTTTGTACTCATCACTTAATTTAATAGATAGCTCTTTTTCAAACTCTTCTATCTCTTTATCAGTTGCTGGACTTGTTGATTCTAATTCAATATTTAACTCTTTTAATCTTTCAAACATCCTCTTCCTCCATTTCTTCTTGAATTTTTTTAGCTCTTGCTTTCCAATGGTTTGATCTTTCTTTGTCCCAATTAATATTGTCTCCATGAACCTCTGTTGATATGCTTTTATCATGTAAAATAGCGTCATTTTGTTTATGTACAATATCTTTCAACTCTGCAAGTGGAGAATCTGATTTTTGTCCTATATGATGCAAATTATAAGGTCTTCCATCTTCATTAAGTGGTGCCAAACCTTTGTTCATACGTTCAAGATTTGTTCTTCCTTTTGAATCTTGCAATGAATAATCTAAACTAGTGTTTTGCAATACTTTTCTATTATTAATTTCACATTCTTTTAAATTTTCACTTTTATAAACTTCTAACTCTTTAATTGTTGAAATATATTGATTTACATCTGAACTGTATTTAGATTGTTTATTAATTCTATCAATTTCATTCAACTTTATGATACTTTCTAAATTGTCTAATTCAATACTATTAATATCGTTATAATTAAAATATTCACGCAACTCTTTATATGCATTATATAATCTATGTGATATTTGGTTTTTTAAATTATTAATACTTACAATATTAGCTTTAAATAGATTTTTACTTTCTTCTAGTAATTTTTCATTATGTAGTTTTGCTTTGTTTATAAGTGCAACTCTTTTTTCCATATTAATTCTATTTTTTTTTGCTCTTTGATAGTTTTGATTTGCGATATACACCTCATTACTTTTTTTAGCTACATAAGCACTTGCAGCAGCAATAACTACTGGATTGCCACTTGCAAGCGCTGCTGCTTCTCTTTGTAGTGCTGATGCAAATTCAGCCTCTTTTTGAGTTAATATTGCAAATTTTTGTGTTTCTTGAACTTTAGCTACGGAAAAAAAATTATTTGATAAATTTAACTCTTGAATAATTTCTTCTAAAAATCTAACAATTTTATTAATTTTTTCATTCGCAGTTATTTCAATTTTTTCACTAAATCTATTGAGTATATTTATAGATTCTAAGAGATACTCAATATTTTGCACATTAACTTGCATATAAACCCTTATGAACCTAAATAATCTCTGGCCTTTTGGCTTAAAACATTTAAATGTTGAATTTTTTCTTCAGAACTGTTTTCAAATTGCTTTAAAACTTGTAAAAGTTCTCTATATTGCTCTTCAAATTCACTTCTTTTTCTATCTTGCCAACTATTTGCAAGAGTTTCAAATGAATGATTTAAGCGATTTGTTGAACTTGATAAAGTTTCTAAAAAATTTCTTATTTCAGAACTAAACACATCTATCTCTTCAGGATTTACAAAAACTTGATTACTCATTATCTATTCCCCTATATTACAAAATCATCTAAATCATTTAAATCAACATCGCCATTGTCCAAACTATGTTGAATATTTATTGTCGCATTTTTATTGACAGATTTAGTTCTCATCGTAACCGACATTGTAATTTTCTTAAATGCATCAATAATGTTACTTGCATCTTCTGTATAAAATAAAGAGTTTTCACAACCAGATATAAATTTATTTAATACGCTTTTATCTGCGGCTCCTATCGCTACAGCCATTCTATCACACTTGGAACTTCTACCATTATTAATAAAATCATCTAATGGACCTTTCCAATCATCATTTGGTTCTCCATCTGACAATAGAACAATAGTAGGACGATAATCTCTACCTTTAAATATAGATTTATCTTCTATCATACTTTTTGCCATTTTCAATGCTGTTCCCATTGGTGTAGAACCACCAACCTCCAATGGTTTATATTCTATTTTAGACACTTCTTCTAATGGAGTATGTAATTGGACACCATCATTTCCAAATGTAATAATAGATAACTTTATAAAAGTTTCCATTGTTTCTGCTTTCTTAAATTCTTTAATCATAGCCTCTACTGCCTCATTTAATTTTTGAATAGGCTCCCCACTCATACTATAACTTGTATCAAGCAATAAAACTACTGGTATAGACTTAGGTTCTTCTACTGTAAAATCTGCTGGATCAAATGCCATTCTTCACTCCTATTAAATATTATAATTATATTATAATCAATAAAAGATAATAAAAGTGAAAATTTTGTAATGGGGTAGTATATCATCAATGATTGTGATATTGAGTGTCTCATCACAAAGAAGAAGATAGCCAATATCAAAGCGATAGATTTTGAGGGCAAGATCATATCCTATGAAGCGAGTGATGCAAGCGATGTCTCCTTCGAAGAGATATGCAAATACTACGATAGTGCATTTCATAGCAAAGCCAAGGCCCACGACAATGCAGCTATTACATATAGCTTCGGCTCTACAGGCAACCCCAAAGGTATAGTCATAGACCATAAAGCCTTTGCAGATGGTGCGAGGATAGTCTCCAACTATATCAACTTGCAAAAAGATGATGTCATCTCTGGAGTACTCTCTTTCAACCTCGACTATGGACTCAACCAGCTATTTGCTTCTATCTACAACCAAGCGACTCTAGCGATACATAAGCTCCTACTGCCTGCTGACCTCTTCACCCATTTGATAAATGACAAGATCACTGGAATACCTTAGAAGAGACAAAAAAACGCTTCAAGAGTATCTCCATCCTCGATAAGCTCATCAAACCTGAGGGGCAACTCACCGATGAGATAGTCGTAGCTAGTGGGGACTTCGTCTATGAAGATGAGGAGGGATATATCTACTTCGTCTCTCGCAAAGATGATATGATCAAAACCCAAGGCTTCCGTGTCAGTCCCTACGAGATAGAGAGTGTCGTCTACAACAACATCCCAACTATCACAGAGTGTGCTGTCTTCTCTATCCCCAACCCTGATATAGAAGAGGAGATACTCCTCATCTATAGCTCCAAAGCAGAACTCGCCAAAAACGAAATACTCTTCGAACTCAAAAAGCATCTACCAAACTACATGCTCCCAGAGCAGATACTCTACAAAAAAGCCATGCCCCTCAAATCTCTGCATGGCAAACAGGTAGACAAAGAGGTATTGAGACGGGAGTTTATGAGGGTTTAGTCTCTACCACCCCTCTGATATTTGGATGACTTGATAGCCTTGACTCCAGCGTTTTTGGATGAGAGAATGCAGATCTCCCCATCTGTTACTGAGATCATACGCTTGTCCACTATATGCCACTTTTTTTGTAAAGAGACCTACCCATTTATCAAAACCAAAGTGTAAATCTGTCAAGTAGTATCCATTTGCCCATTGTTGTTTGAGTAGACGATGAAATGCACTCCAAGAGCGTGCACTGCTGAGGGATTGCTCTGTATTCGTATCCTTGTGTAGTAGAGCGATCCAGCGTCCTTCATAATAGCGTATAGCATCTACTGCATACTCTTTTCTCCATGCTTTTTTGATCTTGTTGCGTAACTCATCAAAGTAATCAGCCACAATATATGTAGAGCTTTTTATCTTTTTGTCTTTTGCGAATATACCTACATATTTACCATTACCATATTCAAAGTCACCGAGAGTATACCCCTCTTTAAATTTCTTCTCCATAACTTCTTGAAACTCATCCCAATATCGTCTAGCGACATAGCTTTGTTGCTTTAGATCTCTATTTTTTGCATAGAGTGCTACCCATTTTGTATATCCTTGTGTGATACCTATGACATCATATCCTTGATCCCATCGCTTTTGGATTTCATACGCGAGTTCAGACCATTTTGGGGTTACGACATACCCTTGGGATCTATAGGGTGTATCTTTGGCATAAGTGATCACCCACCTATGTCCAGCATGCAAAAACATAGGCAAGAGTATAGCGATAAACAACAGATAAATAAACTTCTTCATAGAGACTCCTTGAGGGTTCGACACAAACTTAGTTTGTATTCAAATATTTATAAATTATACTATATAATAGGTAAAGAGTATCATAAAAGATTATAGAAATGACTTGATGTACTTTCTATAGATCATTGCTATTGAGATTTGCAGATATTGTATTAAAAATTCGCTTCCCTAGCCCTATCTGTAATCCTATATACATTCCCACTAGATGGTGGGAATGAGGGAAAATTTATGAGGCTTTTGGTGGATTTTAAGGTTTTTTTACATGGAATATACCCAGGGTTTTCTTCCGTTTCATCCCTCACACACCGCACCGATAGCCCATAGGCACGACGGATATTGCCCCAGCCTGCACTATCCGAAGCGAAGTACAAGTCACGCGAGTGAGAACTGCTCACAGAGGCAGACCATAAGCCACCCCACGACCCCTGAAGGCTTAAGGAGCTACCAGAGCTGTCGCGATAGCCAGCTGACGGCAACTTCAAAAAGCTAGCAAAAGCTGTAGCACTGTTGTTAACTCCTCATATTATCCAAATAAGTTACTACAACAACAACATATGATAAACTATTTTTAGAAGATCACAAAAAATTCAAAAGGAATTATAAAAAAATGCTAGACTTTTCACCCTTATTTACTTCTATTTTATCGAACTTGCTTCAAGTTTGGTACTTGATCCCACTCCTATTAATTATATGGTTCTTCAAGTCACGAGCTGGAAAAGGCTTACATGGCGAAATGCTTGTGAACTCTACTATCAATGTACAACTTGACAAGAAAAAGTATCGTTTAATCAAAAATGTCACCCTACCAACAGAAGATGGTACAACACAAATTGACCACATAGTTGTATCTGAATTTGGTATTTTTGTCATTGAAACAAAAAATATGAAGGGTTGGATATTCGGAGATGAAAAAGAAAAAATTTGGACTCAAAAAATCTATAACCATATCAGAAAGTTTCAAAACCCACTCCACCAAAATTACAAACATATAAAAACGATAGAATCTGTGACAGAGATAGAAACTCACAAAATATTTTCACTTATCGTTTTTGTCGGTAATAGTACCTTCAAAAATAAGATGCCCAATAATGTCACTGATGCAGATGGTTTTATCAACTATATAAAATCCAAGACGGATAAAATCATCCCCAAAGACGAAGTCAATCAAATTGTAACCACAATAGAATCTCGCAGGCTCTCTCGGACATTTAAAACACATAGAGAACATGTCAAGCATGTGCAAAATATCATAAAAGAGAAGGAAAATACCCACTTATGCCCTAAGTGTGGGAGTCAATTGGTTTTACGCATTGCTAAACAAGGTGCTAACAAAGGAAATAAGTTTTATGGCTGTAGTAGTTTTCCAAAGTGTAGATACACGCAACAGCTCATCTAACAAAAAAACTTTCTCGTTCATTTTCATCCCATCATCTGTGAGAATGCCTACGGGATTTACAGAGGAAATAATTAGTGAAAATAGTGTCTCTTCTATGCTTCTTTATGTGTCGCTTCTATCTCTACCACTTCACCAAATGGCACTTCTACTTGACTAGGCATAATCCATAGTAGATCATACGATGGCTCACTCTGTGGGAATCTCCCCATGCCATCGGTAAAGTAGAGCAGTATCGTAGGATAATCTATATAAGCATCAATATACTCGAAGACTACACGAAAATCCGTCCCCCCTCCTCCGCTTAGCTCATAGTTGAGTGATTCACCAGGGAGGAATACTTCATGGGAGTGTATCTTGGCATCTGCAGTGATGATATCTATCTCATAGTTGGGGTACTGCTGTGTGATAGAGTCTACCTCCGCCAAAAATATCTGCAAAAGCTTCTCATCTACAGAGCCTGATGTATCCAATGCCACTACAATGCGTAAGAGATCAGAGCTGAGACTTGGTAGATAGATACCTCTATAGAGATACTTCATATTGGGAGGCATGAAAGAGAAGCTACTTTTGGCATGCGAAGCGATATATCTATAGAGTGTTTCACGCCAATCTATCTGATGAGAAAAGGCTTCAGGTATGAGGTATTTGAGATCATCGGGGAGTGTGCCTTGTCGTTGCATCTTTTTGAAGAGCTGCTCCAAAAACTCTTCATCTAGTGAACTATCTCTCTGCTCCTGCGAGCGTTGGGCTTTTTGGCTCTCTAGCCCTTGAGAGGTTTGGCTCTGCTCCTCTTGCTCCTGCTCTTCATATTGCGTATCACTGTCGATGATCTCGGAGCTGAGTATCTCATATATCTCCTCGGCATACATGTTGGCAAATCGCTCTTGATAGTTGGCTCGTGGAGGGAGAGAGAGTCCGTTTTTGAGGAGCATACTGTTGATAGTGTAGTCTGTGGAGAGTTGCCATATATGAGGCATTCGTTCACCTACTCTATGCTGATGTTTGAGTAGGTAGTGCATCGCTCCATTGGCTAGGGCAAACTCTACATCCTCTATGACCGCAGCCTCTATATAATCATCGTTGTAACGAAGCTTCTCTCCATCTGAAGAGAACGCCTCTACATCTTCACCCACCTCCAACTCTAACGAAGAGGCTATCGTACCAAAATAGGGATGCTCTAGCATGAGTTTGGCTTTGGCTTTGGCTAGCTTGTTTTCATGATTCATGGGGACACTTATAAGTAGGGTGGATGTAATCGACCAATGATTGGTGGGATACTCCCACCCTACAGCAAGTAGACTTGATTGTTTCAGAGAAGATATATTTCATCGCTTAAGCCAGTAGATAAGCGAACTTCTGCACCCACGCACCCCATGCAGAAGAGCTCTCTATATCTAAGCCATTGAGTTGCATATCTTTGATCAGCATGATAGAGTACTCCGCGGGGAGCGAGAGGGAGAAGTACAAGAGATTCTCTATCGCCTGCTCACTCTGTGACTCTTTGAGTGCATTGACGAGACCAATGCTCAGAGCCATCATGATCTTGGGGTCACTATCATCCTCTATCTCTGTAATCTCACCTGCGAGTATCGCTTCTATATCAGGGAGTCGGTGCATCACCTTTTTAAAGCTGAGATAGTTGATAGCTGCTTCTCGTCCTACAGCTCCAGAGATACTATCAAGTATGAGTTCATCTTCTATGCTACTCTTGATGATCGTATCGACATACTCCCACGACCGAGGTGTGGCGAAACTCTTTTCGTTGCTCGTAGCATCAAAGCCAAAAAGCATCTCTTTGTCAAATGCCAAAAATGCGATAATAGAGCTATCGACTCCACTACGATATGCCCAATGCTTCCAATCCTCGAAATCCACCTCCATCTCGAAATGTACAAAACGGTTCGCTAGCGGTGGGGGCATCTTGTAGATGACTCCTCTATCATTCTCTCTATTACCTGCTGCGATGATACTCCAACCATCAGGGAGTTCATACTCCCCTACTCTCCTATCGAGGATGAGCTGATAGGCAGAAGCTTGCACTGCTGGCGGTGCTGTGTTGATCTCATCGAGAAAGAGTATCCCCCTACTCTTATCATCGCTTTTGGGTAGGAAGCTAGGCTTCGCCCAGACTCCCTCCCTACTCTCTGCATCAAAAAACGGTATCCCCTTGAGGTCAGTGGGATCGAGTAGAGAGAGTCGCAAGTCGATAAACTCCAAACCGTTCTCTCGTGCTATCTCTTTGACGATAGAGGATTTCCCAATCCCTGGAGCTCCCCATATAAATACTGGCAATTTTTTGATGATCAACCTCTCGATCACACTGCTTATATCACTTGCTTTCATGCGCTTCTCTACCTTTATCCCGAATTATTCAAATTGAAATAGTGTATCAAAAGAAGCTTTATTTTAGAAACTTCACAAGAACAATTCTACCAAGATGACGAAGGAAAAGGGCAAGTTAGGTGGGTAGAATTGTTTTTGGGAGGTTCCTTACATCCCCGCCCATAGCATACGAGCCAAAAGACCCAAAGTCGTTGTGTACCCTATCTGCGAAGAGAAAAGTTTGCCATCTTTATCGTATATCAAAGTAGTTGGGAAAAACTCTATTTGCATACTCTTGGCGATACTACTATTACGATCATTGATGAGGAGAAGATTGAGATTTTTCTCTTTGAGAAAAGTAGTGATATCACTCTGCCTACCAGAGTTGACAGCGATAGTGATGACTCTGTAGTGCTGTGACACTCTTTGTATATTATTAATCTCCATCTTGCAGACAGGACACCATGTAGCCCAAAAATGTATCATGAGAGGTTCACCCCTATACGCTGAGAGATCAATACCACTCTTTGCAATAGCACTTTTGACTATGGGTGGGAGTCCCTCACTATTGAGCGTAGGCTTGCGTAGATAACTCAAGAGATTACTCACTACAAAGAGTATCAAAACTCCTATCAAAAGCTCTTTGAGTATCTTTTTGATTCTATATCTACTCATCTATTTTTCGGATGCCCCAACGAAACTTCTTTTTGTAAAAACCTTTGTCCAAATCAGAAATAGTCACTCCGTACGCTTTCCCCGATGAAGCGTGAATGAACTTGCCATCTCCGAGATAGACTCCACTATGGTTGACATGATTTCGTTTGTATGTATCAAAGAAGAGTATATCTCCTCGCCGAATCTCTTCTCTGCTCAACTTCTCTCCACTTTTTGACTGAGCGAGAGAAGTACGAGGTATATCCATCCCATGCTCCTTGAAGAGGTAGTAGACAAAACCAGAGCAATCAAAATGATCAGGACCAGCCCCTGCAGGTTCATAACTTGCACCAAGTTTACTCTGTGCTAAGGAGAGGAGATGCTCTGTCGTATTCACATCAAGCAGTGTCAAGTTACTATCTTTGGCTGATATATTCTCATCACTCTTTCTATAAGCGATCGTTACTTGACTCAAGTTTTGATCCATAGTGATAGAGCAGTTGGCATCATGTGTGAAAGTGAATACAACTTTTTGCTCGGTATCTTTAGAGACATGGAGATGTATATCACAATCTACACTCTCTTGAGCATTCACAAAAGCAAAAAAAGCAAAAAATATAAAGAATATTTGTTTGAAATTAGACATAGTAATATCCCCTCTCTTTGATCTATTATACATCAATCCAAGAGAAAAATCAATATTTCACTCTATATATCTATTTCATATGGATAAATATGATATAATAATTCTATTTAGATTTTAGGAGAAATACCATGCAAGATCATAATTTAGATGATTTAATTATTGAAGAGAAGCCTGAGAAGGGTAAAGGCAAGGGAATTCTTGCGATTATAGTTTTGCTTATTGCTATTTTGATCATTGCGTTGATTATGACACGCATATTTCTTGATAACAGTGATGGCAATAGTACAGTTGTTACAGAGGAGAAACAAGCAGATCTTATCAGTCCTGAGCTTCAACTAGACTCATCCGATCATGATTTGGAAGCAGACAAAAAAGAGTTGGATCAACTCTCATCTATACTTGAAGATGAGTTGACAAACAAAGTACCTACAGACGAAAAAAAGCAAACTAATGAGATGATAAAGCCTGATACGATGCAGATAGATGAAGCAAAAGAGCCGAGTAAACCTACTATAGATATACAAGTAAGCTCTCCAGCTAAGAAACAAGCAATCGCACCTGTCAAGCAAAAACCTATCAAACGAGAGCCTATCAAACAACAACCTGTGAAGCAAAAACCTGTAGTCAATAAAATAGCACCCCAAAAGCCTCAACATGTCATCACAGCACAACCTGTCGTACACAAAAGACCAAAATCACATCAAAAGAGCTCAGGATCTACAGGTAACTACTATATCCAAGTAGGTGCTTTCACTAAACAGCCTAGTAGTAGATTTCTCTCTATCATTACAAGTAGTGGCTTTCGATACAAACTCTCCAATGGCAAACTGCTTATCGGTCCATACAGTAATAGAAATAGTGCAAAGAGAGATTTACCAAGAGTGAAGGACAAGATCAATAAAGGTGCCTTCATCAAAAAATTATAGGAGTCTAAGAGATGCATGAAACTATACTATATGACCAGCTAACACCTGTCGCACTCTACGGAGAGATCAAAGATAGATATAGTGATGAAGTCACTATGCTTTTTGAAAGTGTCATCAACAGTAGCGATGGAAACTTTAGCTTTATCACTCTAGGAGTCCAAGAGAGACTCATTTACAAAAATAATCAAACACTCTATCAAGGGAGACCCCAAGAGAGAGATCCCTTCGCTTTCCTCAAAGAGTATTACAAAGGGATAGACAAAGCAAAGTATAAAGAACTCTCACAAGAGCTTGGATTTGGATTTGTGGATGGTTTTATAGGATTTATAGCATATGATATGGTCAAAGTATTTGAACCCTCTCTCAAAGAGAGCATGGATCATCTTCCTGATCCACTCAATACACCAGACTTAGACCTCATACGACCACAAATCATCTTGGCATATTCACACAAGAGTGCGAAACTCACAATGATACTCAATGACAAAAGAGCTAAAGAGAAGTATCAAAATATCAAATCTATACTCCACACAGCCACTACACCCAAAAAGATACAAAGTGTTACCCTAGATGGTGAAGGTTCATTTTCCATTGATGAAGAGCGGTTTAAACAGATGGTTGATGAGTCAAAAGAGCATATAAGAAGTGGCGATATATTTCAAATACTCCTCTCCAACCGCTATACACAAAAAGGCAAGATAGATCCCCTCAGCTTCTACCGTATCTTACGATCCAAAAATCCTTCACCCTATCTCTTTCTCCTTGATTATGGTGAATTTTCTATATGTGGCTCTTCTCCTGAAGTTATGGTGAGACTCACTGATAACGAAATCCTACTTCGTCCTATAGCAGGCACAAGAAAAAGAGGTAAAACACCACATAGAGACTACGAACTCGAACAAGAGATGCTCGCAGACCCCAAAGAGTGTGCAGAACATCTTATGCTTATAGATTTGGGGCGTAATGATGTAGGAAGAGTCGCGCAGACAGGGAGTGTAGAGGTGACAGATATGATGCGTGTCGAACGCTATAGCCATGTCATGCATATGGTAAGTGATGTAGAAGCCAAGCTCGCTGAGGGGAAAGATATGTTTGACCTCTTTGCAGCTACATTTACTGCTGGTACGATGACAGGAGCTCCAAAGATCAAAGCGATGGAGATTATCGCTAAATTTGAACAGCTCAAGAGAGGTTTCTATAGTGGTAGTGTGGGGTATTTCTCTTTTGATGATAGTATGGATAGTGCTATTGCCATCCGAACTTCACTCATCAAACCTGACTCCATCACACTCCAAGCAGGGGCTGGTATCGTGGCAGATAGCCAACCAGAGCTAGAGTATCTGGAAGTCAAGAACAAGCTAGAAGCCCTCCTTGCAACTATCAAAGAGATGGAAAATATATGATAGAGTTTTTTGCAATATTTGGCAACCCAGTCTCTCACTCCAAATCACCACTCATGCATAACTTGGCTTTCAAAGCATTCAAGCATGATGGCTGTTATGGAAGATATCAGCTCTTGAATGGAGAAAAACTCAAAGAGAAATTTTTGTCACTTGGTCTCAAAGGTATCAATGTCACAGTGCCACACAAAGAGTATGCATACAAGGCGTGTGATCACCTTGATACCTTTGCCAAAAAGGTTGGAGCTGTCAATACTATCATCAATAGAGATGGCAAGCTCTATGGCTACAACACTGATGCCCCTGGTTTTCTCAAAGCTATTACAGAGTTTTCTGTAGGCAAAAGAGTCCTATTTTTGGGTGCTGGAGGTACAGCTCGTGCCACGAGTGCTATCTTGAGAGATGAAGGCTACAGTGTCACCATCCTCAACCGCAGTGCAGAGAGATTGCTACAGTTTCAAGCAGATGGTTTCACGACATATACTTTTGATAACTTTGAACAAGGGGAGTATGATTTTGTCATCAATATGACTTCTGCTGGATTAGAAGATGCATCACTCCCTGCACCGCTAGAGCTACTCCAAAGCGTCATACCTCAAGCGAGTGTCTGTATAGATGTCGTATATGGCAAAGAGACTCCTTTTTTGCAATTGGCAAAATCCTACAACAAAGCTACAAAAGATGGCAGTGATATGCTCCTCTATCAAGGCATCATAGCATTTGAACACTTCACCGAGCATACTTATACATTTGATGAAATTCAATCACATATGAAAAGAGCTTTTTTACTCTAAAACTTCTCAACCTTGATTGACATTGACTAAAGATTTCTGATATAATACCTCTAGTAATTTATAGAACAGTATTATAAGGAAGTTAATAGATGTCAAAAAGTTTATATGAGACACTTGGTGTAAGTGAACAAGCAAGTGCAGATGAGATAAAAAAAGCTTATCGTAAATTAGCGAGGCAATACCACCCTGATATCAATAAAGATGCGAGTGCTATTGAAAAGTTTAAAGAGATTAATGCTGCATACGAAGTCTTAAGCGATCCAGAGAAGAAGAGCCAATATGATCAATTTGGTGATCAAATGTTTGGTGGACAAAACTTTCAAGATTTTGCGAGAGGTCAAGGTGCCAATGTCGATCTTGAGGAAATCCTACGACAAATGTTTGGAGGAGGTGGCGGTGGCTTTGGCGCGGGTTCACAGGGTGGCTTTGGCGGTTTTGGTGGGGGGAGAGTCAACCTAGATCTCCAGACACAAATCACTGTACCTTTCATCGTCTCTGTAGTTGGAGGTAAGCATCAAGTCACTTCACGAGGTAATAGCTTTGATATCAAAATACCAGCAGGTATCAAAAGTGGTGAAACTATGCGTGTCCGTGGCAAGGGTGAACAACAGGGGGGACAAGCAGGTGACCTCCTTATCAAAGTAAATATAGCGACATCTCAAGAGTATGAACGAAAGGGTAATGATCTCTATAAAACTATAGATATCCCACTCAAGACAGCTTGGTTTGGTGGGAAGATACAGGTAGAGACACCAGAGAAAGAGGTTTCTCTCAAAGTCCCAACCAATACAAAAAATGGTCAAAAATTTAGACTCAAAGGAAAAGGTGTACCTGACAGAAAAACTGCACTCAAAGGTGATCTCTATCTTGTTGCTAATGTGCTACTACCTAATATTGAGTCACTTGATGATACGCTCAAAGAGATGATAAAAAATAAATTATAAGGAGGTGCTATGCATAGCTATGATGAACCTGTATATTTGATAAGTATAGTCGCGACCATCTTGGATATACATCCACAAACACTTAGACAATATGAGAAAGAGGGACTTATCAAGCCTTCAAGAACACAAGGTCGCATGCGTCTCTACTCACAAAGAGATATAGATAAGATGAAGATGATACTGCGTCTCACTAGACAGCTCGGTGTCAATCTAGCAGGTGTAGATGTCATACTCCAACTCAAAGAGACTATGGATACGATGCAGACAGAGATAGACCAACTTCGTGATGAACTGAGCAAAGTCAACCGCAATGGATCAGTCCAATCAAACAAAGCTATCGTAACAAAGAATAGTTACGACATAGTGATTTTTGAAAGTTAGGATCGAGAACTCTATTGGGAGGTTCCTTAGTCAAACCAAGAGTTCTTTTTTCTCTCCTCTTGAGCTATCTTCCAGTAGTGGGGATTGGTTTTGAGCCAATACTTCACTGTATGCTCCAAGTCATCCCACTCTTTGGCTAAGTTGTTATACATCCATACAAAATCACCTGGATCAGTAGCAAAAAGCTCTTCAAAAGTTAAATTTTTGTTTTTATATTTCCCAAATGTAATCCGCTCTAAAAGTATAGGTGTCTGTGTCAACTCTACTAATTTATCTACATCTCCATCCACTTTTGTGAGTAGGAGTTCAAAAAGTAGATAATGCCACAATACATCACTCAATGCATCATGGGCTTTGACTTCACCTATGCCCAATGATTTGGCAACCTCTTGTTCTATCTTATAGAGTCCATATTGATAGCGTAGCGTCTGGAGCTTATAGTCCTCGGCATCTTTGAGTAGATGTCTTGAACACTTATCAGTATCTATCTTCTGCATCTTCAGATCCATCCCCTCATGTTCTAGCATGATGGTATCAAGCTCATTACCATGTGAGATAAAATAGTTTGACTCTAAGTTCTCTCTCTCCAAAGCTCTATAGCTATCAGTCTCATAGGGCCAATATTTATCCTCTATCATCTCTGGAGTGATATTGTGTATACCCATAGCACTAAAACTCATCTCGACATCTGTATAGCATAGATCACTAAATGCCTCTACACTCTCTCCATCTTTTTTAATAAATGCAAGTTGTATGATTCTATCATTCTCCAAGTCTATGCCTGTAGATTCTATATCTACAAAAAAAAGTGCCATATATATCTCCTTTTATATTTTATTAACTGATATTTAATTTTTGGATTGTACAAAGTGTAGGGTAGGAGTATCCCACCATCTATAACAATTGGTAGGTTTCTCCCACCCTACCCAATAGAAGTATTGAATTTCTGATAGATAAGGTGAAGAAGTACTTTATAATTGTGGACCTGCTGAAGAGAAGTCGAACTCTGCTCCATTACCATCATATCTACTGTAGTTGTCGACAAACATACTCGCTAATTTTCTGAGTGTTTTATCATACTCCTCTTTGTCCTCCCAAGTATTTCTTGGGTTGAGGATAGAGTTGTTGTAGACACCGTTGAGCATAGTTGGGACTTGTAGATTAAATATATCTATAGTTTCAAAAGTCGCATCATTGATAGAGCCATTGAGGATATCATCTATACATGCTCTTGTATCTTTGAGACTCATGCGTTTACCAACACCATATGGACCACCTGTCCATCCAGTGTTGAGGAGGTAGACATTGACCCCATGTTCATCTATCTTGTCACCGAGAAGCTTCGCATACTCAGTTGGATGTAGAGGCAAGAATGCTTCACCAAAACATGCAGAGAAGGCAGCTACAGGCTCAGTAATCCCTCGCTCTGTACCTGCTACCTTGGCAGTATATCCACAGAGGAAGTAGTACATCGCTTGCTCTTTTGTAAGTTTACTGACTGGAGGAAGCACACCAAAAGCATCTGCTGTGAGGAAGATGATATTTTTTGGATGCCCTGCCATGAGATCCTCTTTGTGATTTTCTATATGCTCTATAGGGTAGGAGACTCTTGTATTTTCTGTCTTGGAAGCGTCATCATAATCCACTTCACCATTCTCATCATAGACGACATTTTCAAGCAGTGCATCTTTACGGATAGCTCCATAAATTTCAGGTTCACCTTTTGGATCGAGGTTGATCACTTTGGCATAGCATCCACCCTCAAAGTTAAAGACACCATAATCATCCCATCCATGCTCATCATCACCAATCAATGCACGGTTTGGATCAGTTGAGAGAGTCGTTTTTCCTGTACCAGAGAGACCAAAGAAGAGACATACATCTCCCTCTTTACCGACATTTGCAGAGCAGTGCATAGAGAGTTTATTCTCTAGTGGTAACCAGTAGTTCATCATAGAGAAGATGCCCTTTTTCATCTCACCACCATACCAAGTACCTCCGATGATAGAGATATTCTCTTCTACATCGAACATGACAAATACATCAGAGTTGAGTCCATGTTCTTTGTATTTTTTGTCTGTAGTTTTACACGCATTGTAGACTGTAAAGTCAGGTAAAAACTCATCTACTTCATCAGCAGGTGGACGGATAAACATATTTTTTACAAAGTGTGCTTGCCATGCCACCTCGGTCACAAATCTTATTTTTCTACGACTTGCAACACTAGAACCTGCATAGACATCAATGATATAGATATCTTTGCCAGAGAGTTGCTCTCTAGTAAGCTCTAGCAACTCATCAAATACCTCTTTTTTTACAGGTTGATTAATATCACCCCATGCTATATGTTTGTTAGAAGGCTCCTGATCTACAAAATATTTATCTTTTGGGCTTCTCCCTGTAAATATACCTGTATCACACATGGTAGCACCACTTGTAGAGAGTTTCGCTTCTTGCTTGTTTACTTCATGTGCTTGTACTTCATTGTAGCTTGGATTATGATAGATTTTACCGATATTTTTCAATCCAAGATCATCAAGTCCATTAGGTTTTCTAGTCGTCATATTTTCCTCTTTTATTTAAATATAGAGAGCAACACACCTGCTGCCACTGCTGAACCAATAACACCTGCAACATTTGGTCCCATTGCATGCATCAATAAAATATTGCCTGGTTTCTCTTCAGATCCTACTTTGCTCACAACTCTCGCTGCCATAGGTACGGCAGATACACCTGCTGCTCCTATGAGTGGGTTGATAGGTTCATCTGAATATTTATTCATCAATTTTGCCATCAAGACACCAGCTGCTGTACCTGCTGCAAATGCCAAAAGACCAATAATCATAATACCCAAAGTCTCCATCACAAGAAACTTGTCAGAAGCGAGTTTCGATCCGACACCAAGACCCAAGAATATAGTGACTATGTTGATAAGTGAATTTTGCATCTCATTTGAGAGTCTATCCACTACTCCTGACTCTTTGGCAAAGTTACCAAATGCAAATGCACCAATCAATGGTGTAGCATCAGGAAGCACCAATATAGTCATGACGATCACCACAAGTGGGAAGAGAAGTTTCTCTAGTTTGTTAACCTTTCTTGTGGTTTTCATTACTATCTTTCGCTCTTCATCAGTAGTCAATGCTCTCATTATTGGAGGTTGAATTACAGGAACGAGTGCCATATATGAGTATGCTGCAACTGCAATCGCACCAAGAAGCTCTGGAGATAATGCAGAAGCGATGAAGATAGAGGTAGGACCATCTGCACCACCGATAATACTTATGGCAGAACACTGTTTGAGTGTGAAGTCTACCATCCCTGTATATTGCGAGAGTGCTGCTGCACCGACAAGCGATCCAAAGATACCAAATTGTGCTGCTCCTCCAAGAAGTGCAGTTTTTGGTCGAGACAACAGCGGACCAAAGTCAGTCATCGCTCCAACACCCATAAATATGAGTAGAGGGAAGAACTCATTGGCTATACCCATATTGTAGATGATACCTAACATTCCATGCTCACCTGTCATATTGGCTATAGGGATATTGGCTAGTAATCCACCAAAAGCAATAGGAAGGAGAAGGAGTGGCTCAAACCCTCTAGCGATAGCAAGGTAAAAGAGTAAAAATATGATAGCAAACATAATGACTCTACCCCAACCTTGAGCAAAGATACTCATCTCTACACCCTCACCATTGGTGACACCCTCTTTTGGCTCCATGATAGCTTTGAGTCCAGTTGTATCGTAAAAGCTGACGATCATATCACCAATACCTTTGGATTCGTAGCTACTCTCTTGAGTTGCTTCTTGAGTAGCTTGGCTCTCTTCATGTTCACTTGCTTGTGCTGCAACACCCAATGTTGCAAAAGCAAGGAACAACATTAAAAGAATTTTCTTGACTCTCATCTCTACTCCATTGTTGCTAATAGTTGACCATCATTTACCGCATCATTGACATTGACATCGATAGATTTGATAACTCCATCTTGCGGTGCTGTGATATCTATCTCCATCTTCATAGCTTCAAGAATCATAATCTTTTCACCCTCTTTGACACTCTCACCTGGAGAGAGTAGAATCTTCCATACATTCCCTGGAGTTTGCGACTCTATCTTGATGCTTCCTACACCAGGCTCTACTGCTGTAGCTGTTGGTGCTGGCGTTGATGCTGCTGATGCTTCACTCACTTGGATATCAGCATTGCCCTCAGCTACCTGTACGCTAAACTTCTTACCATCTACTACTACTGTATAATTTCCTGCCATATCTACTTCTCCATTACTATTTTCTTCACTATTTTTTCTCACCATCAATGGGCTTTCACCTTTGAGGAACGCTATACCTTTTTGATCACAAGCTGCACCGATAAAGATATTTTCTCTACTTGTCTCTAAGCCTTCATCTTCCAATACTTTCGTCCAGTGGGCGATAGATTTTGTTGCATCTTTATCCGCTATATCGAGAGGATTCTCTGTGGTTGCTTCAAGTTTGAGTTTTTTGGATGCAAGAGCGATGATCTCAGGATCTGCATCGACAGGTGTCTTTCCAAAGTATCCTAAAACCATGCGACCATATCCTGGAGCTATCTGCTTCCATGGACCAAACATCACATTGGCATAGGCTTGTTGCCAATAAAATTGACTCACAGGTGTCACAGAAGTACCATAACCACCTCGCTCAACTACCTCTTTCATAGCCAAGATTACTTCATCAAACTTCTCTAAGTTACCACTATCTCTCATCATTTGTGTATTGGCTGTCAAAGCACCACCAGGCATAGGTGAGAATGGTATCAATGGAGATACTTGTGTCGCTTCAGGTGGTATCATATAATCTTCTAAGCAAGTGTGCAACTTCTCTTCATACTTTAGGATTTTTGGTAACTCTAAATCACCTAAGTTATAGTCGGTTCCTTTTGTCGCGTGAAGCATTGTGAGAATATCTGGTTGACTTGTACCACCACTCACTGGAGATGCTGCCATATCAATACCATCTGCACCAGCTTCGAGTGCTGCTAAATATGCAGCGACACTCACGCCAGCTGTCTCGTGTGTGTGGAGTCTAAGGTGAGCATCTTTGCCCAATAAACCTCGTGCCATTTTGATAGTTTCAAAAACTTTATGTGGGTTGGATGTCCCACTAGCATCTTTGAAACATACAGAGTCAAACTCCAATCCACTATCAAGAATATTTCTCAATGTCTTTTCATAGAATGTAACATCGTGTGCACCTTCACACCCTGGAGGGAGATCCATCATTGTGACTACTACTTCATGATTGAGACCATGCTTTTTGACACATTGCCCACTATAGATGAGATTATTGACATCATTAAGTGCATCAAAGTTTCTTACTGTAGTTGTACCATGTTTTTTGAACATTTCAGCAAAGAGGTCGATCATCTCTCTACTTCCTGTATCAAGCATCACGGTATTAATGCCTCGTGAAAGAACTTGCAAGTTTGCTTCAGCTCCTACAATCTCACGAAACTTATCCATCATCGTAAATGCATCTTCTTGAAGATAAAAATAGAGACTCTGAAATCTAGCGCCACCACCAAATTCAAAATGTTTGATACCTGCTTCTTTGGCTGCCTCTACAGCAGGAAAGAAGTCCTCCATAAGAACCCTACCACCAAAGACAGATTGAAATCCATCTCTAAAAGTAGTATCCATCACATCAATATATTTTTTTGCCATGTTTATGCCTTAGTGTTATGATTTATTTTTTGTAAACTCTGTAATCGCAGCGATTATTGCAGCTGTTCTTGCTGACTCATCAGTAGTTGGTATTGAAGTTTTTGGCGCTGCCACAGCTTCTTTTTCAGGGAAATACTTTTCAATAAGTTTTGCTTGCACTTTCATCAACTGAACCAATACAGCAAGGAATACAAACACAACTATCATACCCAAAACCATAAACTTAAGACTTTCACTAACTAGATTTATATCCATCAGATAACCTTCTTATAACTTTTGTCTAACAATTTTAAAACAATTTTGCTTGTTTTCACTTAAAAATAGAGAGAAAATATACTTTAGGTCACAAAATGCTTCAATAGCTTCCATCTATCGTCTTCTTCGTCTTCTGTTTGTATTTCGAGATGCTTTTTTTTGATTTCTGTAACTCTCCATCATCTCATCTACTCTACCTTGATCTAAGCCAATTCTATTACTTGACTCTATCTGCTCATTTTGTAAAATATGCGAGAGTAACTTCTTCACCAAAAGTTGTTGATCCATGCTTGCCACTCTATCCAATACGGCATCAAGATATGGATGAAGTTCACTATTTTTGATCTTGTTAACAAAGTTATCCAAAGAGTCTTGACTCACCTCTGAACCGCTCTCAATAGTAGCTAGACGCATATCAGCTCCGACCTCTTTTTGGATGCGTTGCAACTCTTTGAACTCTTCTGTAGAGACGAGTGTGATCGCTTGTCCACTCTTACCTGCTCTGCCTGTTCTGCCTATACGATGCACATAACTTTGTGGATCAAATGGGATATGGTAGTTGAAGACATGGCTGACATTTTTGACATCCAAGCCCCTAGACGCTACATCTGTAGCAACCATAATTTTGATCTCACCTCTACGATATCCTCGCATCATCTCATCTCGCTCTTGTTGTTCCATATCTCCATGAAGACCTTTTGCATTAAATCCAAGAGCTGATAAATATTCACTGAGTCTATCTACTTCTCGTTTCATCCGACAAAATACGATACATTTGTTTGTATCTTCTATCTCTAAGAGTTTGACTATAGCTCTATCTCGTTCATCCTCTTCTATGACATAATATCTTTGGTCAATCACATTATTGGTTGTCGCATCTTCTCCATTCACCACAGAGATGAACTCTGGATTGTAGAGGATATCATCGGCTAACTCTTTGATAGGCTCAGGCATAGTCGCCGAAAAGAGAAGGGTTTGTCTGTTTTGTGGGATATACTCAAATATCTCCTTGATCTCTTCTAAGAAGCCCATATCAAGCATCTCATCAGCCTCATCAAGCACGACTATCTCTGGATTCAAAACATCAATTTTGCCTTTTTTGTAGAGGTCTTTGAGTCGTCCAGGAGTAGCGACTACTATCTGTACACCTTTATGGATGAGAGCTATCTGTCGTCCATACCCTACACCGCCATAGACGGTCAGCGTCCTAATCCCTGCAAATCTTCCTAAATGGTAGAGTTCATCACTCACTTGTGTCGCCAACTCTCTTGTAGGAGTGATCACTAAAGCTCTCTCTATCTCGCCCTTTGCGATCTTGTCCATCATCGGGAAACCAAATGCTGCAGTCTTACCTGTCCCCGTGTGTGCTTGCCCTACCATATCACTGCCAGAAGCGATGATAGGTATAGCCATTTTCTGTATAGGACTAGGTTCCCTAAATCCTGCTATCTTCACCCCTTTGCGTATATCAGGGTGAAAATCAAACTCTTGAAATGTCATTATGTACCTTTGGTAACGGATACTTCTCCGTGTATGTCCAAAACTTGGATTTACCTTATTTTGAACTTAAGAGAGACTCTCTTACTTGCAGAGGCTCTATAAATTCAAACCTATACATATTATATCACTTACTCTCTGTAGTGATTATGAGTTCGTTGATAAATCCTCTTCTCTGCATTATAAAAGCGCCGTTATTCTACAAAAAAGAGCACTCTATTCAAATATATTATGATGAACTTTTTGAAGAACTTTTTGGTATAATCTTTGTCAAAAATATATTGAAGCCACAATTTTGGTTTCATTAAGAAAGATTGCGAAATGATAGAGATAGATGAGATGGAAAATAGACTTGATGAAATGACTAAGTTTTTTATCTTTAGTCAAGAAGAGTTCAAAACAGAGATAGATGCAATGCTCAAGATGACATCATCAAATATCAAAGAGATAGCTGATGCTAGAGAAACTATCAAAAAAAATGCATTGATGATAGAAGAGAAAAAGAGTGAACTCACGACAAATAAAAAAAATTATGAAGATCACATCACGACTTTAGAGCAAGAGTATAAAAACCATATAGAGAGATTGAATAATGAGTACCAAAACAGTATAAAGACACTGAAAAATGAACAAGAAAATAGTATACAAAATCTTGTAACAGAGCATAATGAAAGAGTCGATAATCGTGACAAGCAATATAATAGTCTCGCAGAACAGACGAATTTTATCGCGGCTCTACTCTCTGCAAAACCTAGTTTAAATAAATATCTCTTAGACTTTGAGATTCTTATCAACAAAGATTTTCTCAATTTTTCACAGAGTAATAGATACAATGCTCAAGATACACAATCTCTTTTGAAACTACAAGATATCAAGAGGGAGTTAGAGAGCTTTATCTCTGCTCCTGATATATATAGCAAAAGCACCATGGCTATTTTGAGTGGATATGAGAGCGGAAAATCCTCTATGATCAATAGCTTTCTCAAATCGAAAAACTTTGCAATACCTATAGAGTATGATCCCCTCTATACTCTGCCTACATATATCATACCTGATAGCGATACTACTATAACAGGTATAAATCAAAAAGCAGCAATGATAAATATAGAAGAAGATTTCTATCATAAACTCACCAATCAATATATCAAAACTATGCACTTCAATTTAGAAGAGTTTATGCCTTTTGTAGTGATACGCACTCCACTCAATGAGAAATACTTCAAAAACATTGCCCTGCTTGATATCCAAGAGTTTAATCCTAAAAATGAAAGTAAACAAGCGTTAGAGAGTTTAAATCAAGCACATATCACTGCTCTATTATGGGTTATCAATCTCGATAAAAATCTCACAGTCTCTGCATCTGATTTAGAGTTTTTGAAGTCGCTTCCAAATAAAAATCAAAAACTTTACATTGTTGGCAATATATTTGAAAACAGAGATAAAAATGAGTTAAAAAGTAGATTGAACAATATCAAGAATAGTCTTAACAATAATGGCGTAGAGTTTATTGGGGTCAGTGCCTATAGTGCAGCAGAGAAGAGTGAGTATGGATATATACATAAATCACTTTTTGACTTTATCAAAGAACAAAACAGACCACTCCTTATCCAAGAAAATCTTATAGTGAAGATACAAAATATATTTGAAGTCTATAAAAAAACTATCAAAGATACACTCAAAAACATTGATAGTTTGGAGAAACAGTTTGATCTTTTGGAGTTGGATATGAGAGAGGATGGACTACAAGATGAAAATGGTATCGTATCACTGAGACTCTCCATCTTGAGAAAACTTTGCAAAGAGAAAGAGCTCAAAGATGACCTCAAGGTGGTTGATATTTTACAAAACAAATTTATTGCCACAATCAATAAAATATTTGGTCGAGATATCACACTCTAAGA
>CBEUND010000019.1:0-29942 GCA_965544395.1 uncultured bacterium
ATATTTAATTTATTGAAATATATTATACTAAGGATAATATCTTTGAAAAAATTACTACTTATTGCTTTTTTATTACTTACGATTGAAGCTCAAGCAAACTCTATCACTCTTACAGGAACTGTCATCTCCAATGGTCAAAAGATGATCGGAAGTCGTTATATGGGATATATCAAAAAAGTTTATGTTAAACTTGGAGATTATGTCAAACGAGAAGATGACCTCTATGAGATGGAGTCTGCTGAATTTGATATCATGAAGTCCCAGGCGGATTTAGGTTTGGAACAGTCCAAGATTGTGGTAGAGTTTTGGAGGAAGCGTCTCCAAGTGTTACAAAAACGCAAAGAGAAGCTACAGACAAAAGCTAGCAACAAAACAATGGTACCTATGACAGATCTTGATGATCTCAATACTATGTCAGAAAATGCAGAATCTATGCTACAGACGGCTCAAGTGATGGTAAAGCAGATGTCTATCAAAGCAAAACAACTCGCTACTGTGTTTAACTATCTCAAAATGAAAGCACCATCAGATGGTGTCATCGTACAAAAGAATATCAAAGTAGGTGATATGGTGATGCCTGGTATGCTCACTATCATGATGGTAGATATGGAAGATCTCGAAATAGATGTCTCCGTCTCAGAGAGTATGATGAAACATGTCCACGCGGGAGATAGTGTCAAAGTAGTCATCCCCTCACTCAACTACTACACCAAAGGCAAAATACACGCTGTCATCCCCGATGCCAACCCTATGACTCATAAGATCAAGATCAGAGTAACTTTTGATCGTAAAGATCAAAATGTATTCCCAGGTATGTATGCTAAAGTCATCATCCGAAAGAGTGATTTGAACTAATGAAGGGTGGGAAGATTCCCCACACTACAAGTTTACCTATTTGTAAAATTATAGAATTAAAACAAGATCCTACTTCGCTTTCTCCAAATATTTACCCTCTACTGTATCTACTTTGATCTTCTCGCCCTCTAAGATGTGAAATGGGACTTGGACTACTGCTCCACTCTCTAAGGTTGCTGGTTTTTTGCCACCTTGCGAGTCGCCTTTGAAGTTGGGTGGGGTCTCTACTACTTCGAGGACTACAGTTTGTGGTATCTCTACAGAGATCGCTTTGCCATTGTGGAAGAGTATCTCTGCCTCCATACCATCTATCATATAGTCAAAAGTCTCTTTGCCTACCTGCTCATGTGTGAGTCCTATCTGGTCATAAGTCGCTGTATCCATAAACTGCAACATTTCACCATCATCATAGAGATATTGCATCGTCTTCTGCTCAAGCTCAGGAACTTCAAACTTATCACCTGCGTGGACTGTTTTTTCTATCACTTTACCTGTGGAGAGATTTTTGATCTTGATACGCACAAATGCAGCACCTTTTCCTGGCTTGACATGTTGAAACTCTGTCACTCTAAATGGATTGCCATCCAATTCTAACCTTACACCTTTTTTGATATCACCCATGCCTATTGTAGCCATTATAACTCCTGAAAAATATTTGTGTTATTATAGCTAAGAGTGTTGAAATATATGATTAGGGGGGGGTAGGTTGAAATTATACATGGTTGGATTGTGTAGAATGGTAGGGGTCTGAAGTTGAGTCTTTTGTGAAGCGTAGCGTACAGCCGAGGTCAAGCGTTGAAAATCCACTTTCAAAGAATGAATAAGTAACAATTGGTGGGATACTCCCACCCTACAAAGAGTGTTTGTATCTCTTTAAGCTACCGTGTGATACCTATATGTGGATGCTTGGCTTTTTTTGGTTCAAAATCCATCGCTTTGGAGTTATCCATCAATACAGGTACAAAGAGTAGCGATACAAAGACCGCTGCGACTGTACCTGAGATGAGTGCCACACCGAGTCCACCAAATACAGGGTCACTTGCTAGCAAAGCAGACCCAAGGATGATCGCAACAGCGGTAAGCATGATAGGCTTGGCTCTCGTAGCTGCTGCTACAGCAATAGCATGTCGCTTTTGCATCCCATGTTCCACCATCAATGATTTGGCGAAATCTATCAAGAGCAGTGAGTTCCTTGAGCTAATCCCCATCAATGCGATAAACCCTATCAGAGAAGTTGCAGTCAAGAAGAAAGTCTCATTGGTGAAGAAGTTGGCTACCCAGTGACCCAAAATGACCCCGATCAGAGACAAGAATGACCCAAGTAAGATAATCCCACTCAATACAAAACTCTTGTAGTAGACAACAAGTAACAAAAATATCAAAATAAGTGCAGAGATAAATGCACCACCAAGATCTCTAAAAGTATCAAGACTCACTTTCATCTCTCCGTCCCATCGGAGGAGGTACTTTTTGCCTGTCTCTTTGTTGACAAGGTGCAAGTCAAACATATAAGTCGACATGCCTGGTTCTTTCGTGACATTATAATCTCTCGAAAAGTATTCTATCATCTGCTCTCTTGCATCAAGGAGTGGATAGAGCTGTGATACCATATCAGTCTCAGCAACGACATTGACCATACGGCTCAAATCTTTTTGCATGATCATAGGGTCGGATTTTACCTCTCTGATAGTGACTACTTCACTCAAAGGCACCATCATTCCTTTCATATTCATAAGATTGAGTGAAGTAAGCTTACTCTGTAGTGTCTCATCTGCACTGTTGCTCAACTCTTTGGTCTCTTTATCCAAAATCAAAAATATAGGTATTTGATCTGGATAGTTTTTGGAGTTTTTGTGTGCGATAGCCATCCCTTCAAATGCAAGATAGATGATATTGTTGACTTGCTCTACACTCAATCCACTTCTCGCTATCTTCTCTTTGTCTGGGATGAGTTCAAACTTTTTATAAATATCATCAGTCATTACATCGACATCGACAAGCCCCTCTGTATGAGCAAGTATATTGGCTGATTGCACTGCCAATTTTCGCACCTCTTTTTGATCAAAGCCATGCACCTCTACCACAACAGATGCTAGTGTAGGCGGTCCTGCTGGTTGTTCGATAAATTTGATGACTGTCTTTGGTACGATAGCTTCACATCTCTGCTTGACTATAGGACGCAATCTTTGCACCATCAAAAACGATGGCTCCTCTCGATCGTGTTTGTCTGTGAGGTTGACTGAGAGTTCAGCGACATTCTCTGTTTGTTTCATCCCAGCACCCTTGACGAGACCAGCATAATCGAGTGGTATCCCCTGTCCTAAAAAGAGCTCCATGTTCATTACTTCTTTCTCTTTTTGTAGGAGATCGACGACACATTGACTCACCTCTTTTGTTTGGTTGATAGAGCTTCCATTGGGTGTGTCTATATAGACAGAGAAGGTATTGTCACTTTTCCCTGGGAGCATCTTGGCTAAGACTACCTGTGTAGGGAGCATCATCACTGTCCCAAAAAATGCTAAAGCAGTCAAAACGATAACAAGTCTCTTTTTGGACTTACTATCCAATATCGTATAGACAAAATTTTCAAATTTTTTCATTATTTGGCTCCTTTATCTGCATGCTTTGTATCATGATGGTGTCCATGCTCAGGTTTTTTGAGTAGCTTGAGACTGAGGTATGGTGTAAATATATATGCCACAAAGAGTGATGCTACGAGTGCTACAGGAACATTGTAAGGGATAGGTTTCATAAATGACCCCATCATACCACCCACGAATGCCATAGGAACCATCGTCAAGATAATCGCAAGTGTTGCTACATTGGTAGGGGCTCCTATCTCATCGGTTGCCTCTACAAGCAGTTCACCCATATCTCTATCATCTACTCCATGTGAATGGAGGTGTCGGTGGATATTTTCGATAACGATGATCGCTGCATCCACCAGAAGTCCGAGTGAAAGCAAAAATGCAAAGAGGGTGATCCTGTTGATCGTCTGTCCTGTCATATAAGCGATAAAGAGTGTGATAGACAAAATAGCAGGAACTGTAAAGGTGACGATGATAGACTCTTTCCATCCTAGTGCAAATATAAGCATCACTGCGATGATGATAATCGTGATAACCAAGTGGTGCATCAGCTCATTGACCGCTTCGTTTGCTCGCTCTCCAAAGTTTCTCGTGATAAGATAGCTGATACCTTCCTTTGCAAACTCCTCTTTGTGTTCTTCGAGCAACTCTAGGACATCATCTGCAACAAATACAGCATTGGTTCCTGCCAACTTAGCAACAGTGAGTGTGATTTGTTTTTTTTGCTCCTGCATTTTGCTGAGATTATTATCATCTCTTTTGATGATAGTAGCATCTTTGAAATTTTGGATATCTATGCCATCTGTTACAGTCGCAACATCTTTGAGATATATAGGAGAACCCATATATTGAGCGACGATAACATTGCCGACATCCTCTACACTCTCGATAGCATTCTTGACACCAAATATGACAAGTTTATGGCTTTTTGATTTTCCTTTGACATCAGGTACATCGACAGCTACAGATTGGACGGCTTTCATGATTTGACCCAAAGAGAGGTGATATGCAGAGAGTTTTCCCATATCTACTTCAACATTATACTGCTCTTTGTGTTGCCCTTTGAGTGTCGTTTTGGCGACATTATCTATAGCATTGATCTTTTGCTGGATTTGGCGTACCTTATCAAAGAGTTTGACATCATCTATATCATTGCCTGCTGTAGGATAGAATGCCACAGTCACTATCGGTATATCGATATCGATATCAAATGGTCGAATGAGTGGTTGCATGACACCTTTTGGCATGAGATCCATATTTTGCATCACTTTATCATAGAGCTTGAGGTTGGAGTCTTCTCTATTTTCACCGATATAGTACATGACATTAACGATACCGACATTATCCATAGACATACCATAGACATGCTCTATACCTCGAACTTCTCGAAGTTTCCTCTCTAGCGGGTTGACGATGATATTCTCAACCTCTCTAGGGGAAGCTCCAGGCATCACAACCATTACAGACCCACCACTGATAGCGATCTGAGGATCCTCTTCTCTAGGCATAATTTCAAGTGCCAAATATCCCATTATGAGAAGAAATACACCCAATACCGCCGTAAGCGGATTACGAAGAAAACCTTTGGCTAGTTTGCCAGCATAGTCTGTTACTTGATAATCATTGAGTGTTTTCATTTTTTATCCATTGCAGGTGTTACAGATGAAGTTCTTTTCGATGTGGGTGCAGTGATATAGACCTTGGCATACATTCCAGGATAGACTGAGCGACCTTTGGTATCAAATTTCATTTTGATTTTAAATTTGTGTGTCATCGGGTTTGAGTTTGGTATGATTGAGCTGATCTCTCCTGTAGTTTTGAGTGCAAGGGATGGGATAGTGATATCTACAGGTTTGTGAAGTGTTATATATTTCAAATCCGTCTCAGAGATTTGTGCTACAATTTTGAGTTTGCTCAAATCTGTCAATACAAGTGCAGGCATACCAGGAATAGCCATCTCACCTTCGTTGAGTTTTTTGGCTACGATGACACCGTCATTGGGTGCTACTATTTTGAGATATTGGTATTGATTGAGTACCTCTTCTTTTTTGGCAAGTGCTTGATTGACTTGTTCCTTTGATATCTTGATCATATCTTTCATATTTTTTGCACCAAGCTCTAGCTGCTCTAGCTCATACTTGGAGACCATCTTTTTTTTATAAAGCCGTCTGTGTCGTGCCAAATTTGTGATGATATTATCATATTGGTTACGGTTCATTTGGAGTGCAAGTCTCGCTTGAGATACAGCCAACTGCACTTGTCTCTCTGCTGACTCTATCTCTTTGGAATCTATCTCATAGAGGAGTTGCCCTTTTTTGACGATATCTCCCTCATTGACTGCCATATTTTTGACAAAGCCCATATATCTACTTGTCATCATCTTTTGGTTATCTGACACAACACTCCCACTTAGTTGCATATCTATAGCACTTAGAGTGCTTGTCGCGAGGAGTGCGATAGCCAATATACTCTTCAATCTACTATATCTCATAGGTAATCTCCTGGGTTCAATATACTATTTAATTCAAATACTTTTGTATTTCTCTTATTTTTGACTGTTTGCAATTGCAAAAGCACCTCTAACTCTTTTGATTGTTTGATCAAAACATCACTGATAGATACAATCCCCTCTTTGTATCTGCCTTGATAACTATCATAGACTCTTGTAGCAAACTTCAACTGCTTTTGATAACTCTCTATCTCTGATTCGAGTGATAGTATCTCTGTTTTGAGCTGTTTTACTTTGAGTGCTATGCCTTTTTTTGCCAACTCTACCTGCTCTGCTACTTGGAGATTTTTGACTTTTGCTTTCTCTACATTGGCTCTATCTATACCACCATTGAAGATATTCAATTTTACTTGTACTCCCACTGTATAAGCGTCTTTCTCTTTAAACTCGTTGAAGGCTTTATCATCAGAGCTACTATATTCACCAAATCCGCCAATAGTAGGTAAATAGCTAGCCTCTTGGACTCTTACTGCCATCTGTGTGATCTCATAACCTAGCTTTGCCTTTTGGATATCTATATTGTCTCTATAGATATCTGCCAAGTTTGCCTCAGGGATTGCTGGCATTTCGTTGACCATTCTGATAGAGGAGACCTCTTTGTTGAGTAGAAATGAGAGAAATTGATACGCCAACTCTTTATTGAGGAGAGCTTGATTGTAGAGATTGGTTGCTTCAGCTTTTCGTGCTTGTACTTCAAGTATATCTATATCTTGTGCATACCCCTCACTCTTCATTGAGTGGATAATATTTTCAAGTTTCTTAATATTGTTGATGATCTTGCTCAAACTAGCGATATAGTTATTGACAAGTGAAATATCATAATAAGTTTTTTTGACTTGGAATATCTTCGCATTTATCACTTTGCTTGTATCCATTTTGCTCATTCTATAGAGACTTTTTGTGATATTGGCATACTCTGTGAGTTTTCCACCTGTATAGAGCGGTATTTGATAACTTACTTTTGTTTGGAAATTATTTCTTGCCTTGGGAAAGTTGAGATCTGTAGGTTGTGTCGCCAACATTTGTGCCTGTGCATTAGGATCAGACATCATTTGTGAAAATGCAGCAAAATCACCATTGGCAGCACTCATAATATTGCCTATGCCACCGAGAAAGTCACTAAATCCAAAATCATTAAAACTTGCCTCACGACTCATTAGCTTAAATCCAAATACATTGAGGGCATCATTTGATCGCATAGCATTGAAAGTCAAATCAAGCTTACCGTAGTTCATCCCTTTGACTGTATCCAATTCATACGATTTCATCTGCTCTTCAAACTTAGATATCTTCACTTCAAGATTATCGTGTTTGACCATTTTCACAGCTTGAGAGAGTGACAAGTTTTTCATCCCTGCAAAAAGCGGAAGTGCCATCAACAGAGTCACTGTTATATATTTCTTTAATACCATAGAGTATTACTCCTTATTTCATCATTAGAATATAGTTGAATTTGTACAGAATAGAGAGTATTATATATAATATGCTGTTAAACAATGATTAAATATAAATTATAGATTGTAGATATTTGCAAAGAGTAGAGAGAGCTTCAAGAAGAGTCTCTCTACTGGAAAATTAAAGTGATGCGTGACTTACACTGACACAAGCTTCAAGACTTGCAAGCTGCTCTATCACCTCTTTAGTGATATCTCCATCAACACAAACAACAGCTAAAGCCAATCCTGCCTTATCTCGTCCTAGTCTAAAGTCTGAGATATTGATATTGTGTTCAGCGATGATTCTTCCAACATCACCTATGACACCAGGTTTGTCTGTATTTCTAAAAAGGATCATTTTTCCTTTTGGTTCGACATCAAGCTCATGTCCATCAATTTCGACTATTTTTTGGACACTTTGATCAAAGACTGTACCATCAATATCGATACTTCCAGTTTGTGTGATGAGTTTCAATGATATTTTGTTGTTCAATCCACTTGTATTTGCTACGATTGTTTTTGAGATATCTATCCCTCGCTCTTTCGCAACAAACTCTGCATTGACATAGTTGATCTGATCGCCAATAGATTCTGAAAGTACACCTACTGTAGCAAAAGTCGCAAGAGAATCTATATATTCACCCACTTCACCTTCAGCTGAGACTTTGATCGCTTTGACTGCACTCTTTTTGACCTGAGAAGTGAGGTGTCCCATCTTTTGAATCAGTTCTAAGAAAGGTCGTATCATATCTGACAATTCACTATCATTAATAGGAAGATTTAAAGCATTTGGATAAGATATCCCCTTGGCTGCATTCATTGCTTGTGAAGCACTTTGTAGAGCAATATTTCGCTGTGACTCTTTTGTGTTAGCACCTAAGTGTGGTGTCACAGTGACATTATCAAGATCTATGAGTGGATTAGATGTAGCTGGCTCTTTATCAAATACATCGATACCTGCCATAGCTATCTTTCCACTCTTCAAACCTTTCAACAGAGATGCTTCTTCATAGAGTCCACCTCTCGCACAGTTGATAAGTATTACACCATCTTTCATCTTCTCTATCTCTTCATCACCTATCATACCAATAGTCTCTTGGTTTTTTGGAGTGTGGATAGTGATGATATCACAAGCGAGTATATCATCAAAATTTTGTGTATATTCTATATTTAGGTTGGATGCTTTTGTAGGGTCTATATATGGATCATACGCCAAGACATTCATCTCAAATGCTTTTGCACGCGTTGCCACCCTAGAGCCGATATTACCAAAGCCAATGATACCCAACTTTTTATCTTTGAGTTCCGTACCATACCAATCTTGTCTTCTCCATACGCGATCTATCTTGAGGTTGTTGTGAGCATATGGAAATTGTCTCACACAAGAGAGCATATGTGTCATAGTCAATTCAACTGCTGCAATAGTATTGGCTGTAGGGACATTCATCACTACGATACCTTGTTTGCTGCAGCCATCTATATCTACATTATCTACACCTACACCTGCACGGACAATGGCTTTGAGATGTGTAGCATTTTTCAAAAAAGCTTCATCAACATCTGTAGAGCTTCTAGTCACAGCTACATCTGCTTTTTGAATAATCTCTGAGATGAGCTTATCTTTGGGCTCATCTGCAGCATTAATCAACTCAATATCACTCTCCTGTAGTAGGAGATCCAATCCACTTTGATGAATATGGTCACATACTACAATTGTAATTTTAGACATTTTATAGTCCTATTCCTTATTTTTTCAATTGATCAGCAAATACATCACCAAGAGTCATACTATCATCTTGATCCATATTGAGCTGATTCATCGCTTCTCTCTCTTCTTGTCTCTCTAATCTCTTCACAGATACTCTCAATCTATCGTTGTTTGAGTCTATAAAGCTGATCACACCTTTGATCTCTTGACCTTTTTCAATCTCATCTGCTTTTATTGGGTAAAGATCTTCTGTACGAATGAGTGCATCGACATTGTTTTCAAGTGCTATAAATACACCAAAATCTTTTTGATCTTTTACAGTACCTGTCACAATATCTCCAACTTTATGTGTCGCTGCAAATGCTTTGACAGGAGACTCTTCGAGTGCTTTTTTGCTGAGTGAAATCTTTCCTGCATCTTTATCTATCTTGATAATTTTGACTTCTACTTCATCACCACTTTTGAGAAGATCTTTTGCATTTTGTGATTTATCCCAAGAGATCTCTTGGTTGTGAAGCAATCCTTCAACACTATCGATCTTGATAAATGCACCAAAATCTGTCAATGATGAGACAGTACCAGTGACTACTTCACCAACTTTGTGTGCATCGACGAATGTATCCATAGGTTTTGGCAAGAGACTTTTGAGACTTACTCTGAGTCTTCTAGCCTCTTTGTCTATTTCGATCACTTCGACATTGATATCTTCACCTACAGAGAGATAATCTTTTGGATGTTTTACATTTTTATTCCAAGATACTTCTGAAACATGTAAGAACGCTTCAAGATCTTCACCAAGGTCAACAAAAACACCATATGGTTCGATATTACTTACTGTAACAGTAACAGTATCACCTACACCTATAATACTATCAATATCTTGCCAAGGATCTGGGTTCGCATCTTTGATCGAGAGTGAGAGGTGTCTCTTTTTCTTATCATAGTCAAGTGCTAATACATTGACTATATCACCCTCATCAAAATATTTAGAAGGGTTTACTGGACCTTTATGGGAGATCTGTGAATAGTGAACAAGACCATCCATCCCACCAACATCAACAAACATACCATAGCTAGTGATTTTTTTGATTTTACCTTCTACTACCTCTTTACTCTCAAGAAGTCTATCTACTATCTCAGCAACTCTTGCTTTTTCTCTCTCTATCAACTCTTTACGAGAGATGACAACAGAACTTTTGGCTTTGTCTACTTTTACAATCATTGCTTTGATTTTTTTGCCAGTAGCATCAATCTTAGCACTTAAGTAAGAGAGTGTTCTAGGCATGAAGAACTCAAGTCCGTCACACTCTACAACATAGCCACCTTTGTTTTTCTTAGTGATTACACCATCAATAATATACTCTTGCTCATCATCATACTCAGCGATAAATTCATTGAGAGCTACTCTCTTTTTCGCTAAGTCATAAGAGACTCTTCCTCTGCCTAAAGAGACTACTGCTATTGTATCACCTACTCTATAGAGGACAACACCATCTTCATCTTTGATTTCAACGAGATTGAGATTTGCATCACTTCCATCACCAATATCGATAATCGCTTGATCTTCTGCTTCATCAATTTTAACAATCACACCATCTAATACATCACTTTTTGAGTCAGATTTTTTAAACGACTCCTCAAGCATCGCCTCAAAATCTACATCTTCTATTTCGACATCTTCGAACTTCATACTGCCACATCCTTATGTTAACCTAGTTTAATGTGTGATTATACCTTTTTTTATTTAAAGCTAAATTATCTATGGGTATAAAGATTATTCAAAATACTCTTCTACAATCTTAGGAAAGAGCTTTATAGTTTTTTGAGCTTTTGATATTTTGGGTACAAATATCTCGGAACTGAGTGGAAACTCTCTCATAAGATCTTCATAAATAGCGATCTTATTATTCATATGTACCTCCAAGGCATCCAAGAAGAGTTGCATATTCTCTCTATTGCTAGCAAATTTCATCGCAAGTTCAAACATCCGCTTGCGCGGGTGTATCGCCATAGATTCGCCTGCTGCAAGTGCTATATCTTTGATATCCCATCTGGATATATATATACCACTTACATGTGGTGCTATCAATTTGGCGTAGAGGGCTTCTGTATAGCTTGGGTAGTCTTTGAGGTCTACTTGCTCATCTGCTTCACAACTCCCATCGACACAGAGTGCCTCATCTGCATTGAAGTTTTCAAACTCTTTTCGTAAATCTTCTATATCTCTCATATTCTCTCCGTTTTCTATTTTTCTATCTATATTTCTATTTTTTGATCAATGTAGGTATATTATCTATCTCTATATCTGCATCATACCACCTATGAGATATGAGCATCATCTTGGCGACAAATAGTGTCTGTTCATCAATATATTTCAAATCATCAAAGAGAGATGCTACTTCACTATCTAGGCAGTATCCCAAGACTTGCCCCTCTTGCACCTCTATAAAGTCGATGCGTTTTTTCTCTTGGGCATCCCTATTGAGTTGGTCACAATATTGTACTGCATCTGTTTGGAACTCTGACTCTATGATCATCTTCTCTACTTTGGATGCTCCTACACTCTGCATCGTAAATGCAAAATGCTCATCGGTGATATTGAGAGCTATGGCTGTAGCATTGAGGTGGTTGTGTTTCATGATCTTATTGAAATAGCGTCTTGTGTAGCCTGTCTGTGCATTGTAGCCTACTATTGTACAGAGCTGTGTGTCTGGTTTGATTTCATGTGGTTGCATATTGGTTCCTAAAAGTCCATCTCTCTTGCATTTTGATGCAGGGTTCGTGCCTCGTCCTCTTCGATGAAACAGCGAGGGCATATGATCTCTCCACCTTTGTATGTGAAGTATCCTCCACACTCATTACATCGTTTGATATCAAATGTAGCAAGTGTCCGTTGTGAAGGCTCAAAAAACTCTTGGATCTCAAATCCACTCTGGAGCTGTATCGAATCACTTTCACATACATCATGACAAAGTCTACACTTCAAGCAGAGCATAGCATCGAAGTTAATCAATGAAAATTTACTATCACTACTCAATGCACCACTAGGACAGATGCGATAACATATTTGGCAATTGGTACAGCTCTCATCGACAAATTTTTGTGATACAAAAGTGATCTCCTCTTCAGGCAAGACTTCATACTGCTTGGGTTTCTCCACTCTTTTGAGTGTAGTAAAGAGGATTTTTCTTTTGTTTGGGATGCGTTTCTCTTTGATTTTGGATATGGCAATTTCATCTATAGCAAACTTTTTTTGCTCATCCTCGATAAGTGCTTCATCAAAAGCTATCTTCTGCTTAACTGCACCTTTGAGTGAGATATTGGAGAGGAAAGAGCGTCTTGTCGTCACCTCTTGCTCTACTTGAGGCTCTGTAGCTTCATACCCACTCTCATCAATAAGTAGACTCTTATGAGAAAAACTAGAGAGTACGAAGTTCGCTTCTTCTATATTGTTTATAATCTGTGCATAGAGAGGATCTTTGATTTCACAGTTTTGGCAGTGAGTAAGATCAAGCCGTATCGGCTCTTCACTCCCAAGAGCAAGAGAGATGAGATGTTCTACACTCAACAGGCTGAGGCAAGGGAGATTTTTTTTGCAAGAGAGGAGTTTCTCTCTATCATCCAAGAGAGCAAAAAAGAGCTCAACAGTAGAGAACTCTGCTAGTGAAAAAGCTTCAGTAGGACATACGCCTACACATCCACCACAATCAACACAAGCCAAAGCAGTAAATGCAGGGGTATTCTCTACGATTTCAATAGTATTGACAGGACATATATCGACACATTTTGTACACTCTGAGAATTTGCTAGTGGCTCTTACGCAAGAGGCTACATCAAAGTCTAGACTCATAGTGTGCTACAATCCTGAGCTAATTGTTGGGCTATGTATTCGTAGTCACTTAAGAGAAATTCTAGTGCTAGCTCTGCTCCATCATGGTAGAGTGGTGTGCGAGACTCTCGTTTCATATTGATGAGAAAGAGTGGAGACCACTCTAGGAGATGATCTTTGAGAAATCCTTGTTGTATCTGGAGGAGTTCACAAATCCCCTCTCTATCTTCAGCTTCCAAGGCTTTGAGCTGTGCGTCACAAAGCATATACATAAACTCTAGCTCTATACCGATATGGTCTGCACTGACGACTCTTGCCGTAGACAACTCTACTTTAAAGTCAAGGGCATCGTAGAGATCTACGACGGGGTTCTCTCCTCCACTCTCTATCATTTGGTCATCACGAGTATAGAAGCTCTCATAAGGAACCAAATGCATCAAAAAGAGATTGGTGAAGTCTACATTATAGTATTCATGGACTAGCTGTTGCATCTCTAGCTCATCTCTCTTGATCCAGCTTTTGTAGTTGGGAAGTAGATCTAATATAGCACTATCACTCTCTATCTTCTCTAAAAACTCTTTGTCAACCTCTATCATCATCAACCGTGATATCAAAGCATAGAGTGCAATACGATTTTCTATATCTTGTTTCATTTCATTCATATATATAATACCTTTGATTATTTTGATAAGTTTATACCACTTTCAAGATAAAGTTATGATAAATTTTTATAAGATTGTAAAATATTAGTCGAAGAGTCCCCCATTATCATCAACTACTTCACAATTATTATCCATACTTTCACAAAGTTCTTCATGACACTTTTTGCATAGATAGCGATACTCTTGCATATCATAATATATCATATCACCTACTTTGAGTTCATCATAGCAGAGGCTACAATGACTTGTCACTCGTGAGAGTATATCTTGGTTGGCTACCTGATCTACGAAACAACTACTCACTGTTTTAACTCTTTTTCTAATGTGATGATTATCTCTCTTGCTTGCTCTAGTGTAGAGTCTATGGCATACGCCTCTTTGTAGAGTTCTAAAGCTTCTGATTTTTTCTCTAAGTCATAGAGAGTATTTGCATAGTTGTAAAAGTGGGGTGCGTATTGGGCATCTAGTTTGATTGATCGTTTGTGATGCTCTATAGCTTGCTCATCTTCACCTAACTTATGTAAAACATTTGCCAATGAGGCTTCAGCCATATCATCATTTGGATCGAGTTGGAGTACTTTTTCATACTGCTTTTTTGCTCCAGAGAGATCATTCATAGTTTGGAGTACATATCCATAGCGACTCAAGACTTCGCTATCGTCTTTCCGTAATATCATAGCACTCTGAAGAGCTTTTTTTGCTTCTAGCATATCATCTTTTTGAACCGATTCATCTGCTATTTTGAGCAGTTGGGTAAATCTATCAGGCTCTTCTACTGGTTGTGAAAATATTTTGTCAGGACGACTGATGCCACCAATCTGTGGATCAGCACTATTTGCTTCAAAATCAACACCGCGTTTTGGGTAGTCTTCACTAAATAGCTTTTTGAAGAAGAGATAAAATATAACCAAAGAGAGTATAAAAAGAATAAGTTGAAAAATTGTCATGTAAACCCCTAAATTTAATTGTGACATCATAGGAAAATATTGCTTAAATACAAAGAAGTTTTGTTATGATATAGAAAATAAAAGAAAAAGGATAGCCATGCCATATAAAATAAAATTAGACAAAGAGCAACTCAAAAACGAGTTGACTCCACTTGAGTATAGTGTATGCCTCAACCACGGTACAGAGCCACCATTCCAAAATGAGTATTGGGATAGTAAAAGCAAGGGAACTTATGTTTGCAAATGTTGTGGTACGGCACTTTTTGACTCTGAGAGTAAGTTTGACTCAGGTACAGGGTGGCCAAGCTATTTTCAACCTATCAATAAAACAGATATAGAGTACAACAAAGATAGTTCATTTGGTATGATTCGTACAGAAGTGCTGTGTGCTACTTGTGGTTCTCACCTAGGGCATCTCTTCCCTGATGGACCAGCACCTACAGGTGAGCGATACTGTATCAATTCAGCATCACTCAAGTTGAAAAATAGATAATTATATCTCTGAGAGTTCATTTTGATGCAAGCTTTTGCTATAATGCAGATATCAAATAGAGTGAGGTTTTATGTTTACAGGTCTTATACGAGAAATTGCTACAGTTAAAAGCTATAGAAACAATATACTAACTATCAAATCAAAATACAAAGCAAAGCTAGGTGATAGTATTGCTGTCAATGGAGTCTGTTTGACCGTTATTAGGGTTCACAATGATGGCTTTGATTTAGAGTTGGCGGATGAGACTCGCTCTATCATCGACGAGAGCAAGATCAGTGGGAGTGTACATATAGAGCCAGCGATGCAACTCCATGATAGGTTTGAGGGGCATATTGTCCAAGGGCATGTTGATTGTGTAGGAGTGGTAACATCTATCACACCACGGAGTAACGCTACTGATTTTATCATTGCTGTAGAAGCCAAATATATAGCGTATATTGTTGCTAAAGGCTCTATTACTATAGATGGGGTGAGTCTCACTATCAATGATGTCTATGAAGATAGCTTCCGTCTCACTATCATCCCTCATACCTTACAAGAGACACTTATCGGTCACTACAGAGTAGGTACAAAAGTCAATATAGAGACAGATCTCTTTGCACGATATATCGACCATATCCTTGAGCATCGTTCAGCTAAAAAGTCTATGAGTTGGGAGAGTGTAGAGAAGATGCATGCTCTCTATTGACATTTAGTCTATAATATATTGAAGATAGATTGAGAGATATTATTGTATTTGAAAAGGTGTGACGATAAGCTGGGTTTTGTCGTTGGGTAGTTATTTATCTAGGTCTTATGTTGCCATAAGACTCAAGCGAAGTATAAAAATCGTGAGACTTATACCATATACTTCTTGCTACAGGCAGGGTTTACCTAGCTACCTTTGTCGCCAAAAGTACTGGTGGGCTCTTACCCCACCCTTTCACCTTTTACTATCTATGTCTCCTTCTAAAAGGGCAAAACCCATTTAGAATTTCTCTCACTAAATCTACACTAAAAGGTGAGATTTATAGAGATAGTTTTCATACTCTCTGTTGCACTTGCCCTTAGATTACTCTAGCCATCTGTTAGATGGAGCCTTGTCTCACTGTAGCCCAGACTTTCCTCCCCCGATAGAGTATCGGCGGCAACTACCTGTCACACCTTGATGAAAGTATAGCAAAAAAATATAATAGACTTCCTGCAAGAAGTCTAATATTACAAAATGGTAACTCCACAGATATAGTTCTATTTTGGGTAATCACACGACTATTTAAAATTATTTACATTTATCACTCTGTTTTTTAGTTACTCTTTAAAAATATCACAATACAATATATCCAAATAAATGAGTAGTGTAGCACGAGGGTGCTATCTCCAAAGTTTATATTTCACAAGTTATAAGGAGCTATGCAATCATGAAAGCCGTCGTAATGGCAGGGGGATTCGGTACACGAATCCAACCACTCACCAACTCAAGACCAAAACCAATGCTTCCAGTCATCAATCGTCCAATGATGGAAAACACTATGATCACACTCAGAGATCTAGGTATCACAGACTTTATCGTATTGCTCTATTTCAAGCCCGAAGTGATCCAAGACTATTTTGGAGATGGGAGTGATTTTGGTATGAATATCACTTATGTTATCCCTGATGATGATTATGGAACAGCAGGAGCGGTTAAATTAGCACAAGAGCATATAGGTGATGATAATTTTATTATTATCAGTGGTGACTTGGTGACAGATTTTGATTTCCAAAAAATCTTTGACTATCATGCTCAAAAAAAATCTAAACTCACTATCACGCTTACTTCTGTAGAAAATCCTCTCGAATTTGGTGTTGTCATTGCCAATGAAGATGGAAAGATAGAGAAGTTCTTAGAAAAACCAAGTTGGGGTGAGGTATTTAGTGATACTATCAATACAGGTATCTATATCATAGAGCCAGAGATACTTGACTATATACCAAAAGGCGACAATTTCGACTTCGCCAAAGATCTATTTCCACTCTTGATGGCAGAGGGTGTAGAGCTGATAGCAGGCAATGCTAGTGGGTACTGGAGAGATGTGGGAAATCCAGATAGCTATAGAGAAGTCCATGAAGATATTATGAGCAATAGAGTAAATTTTCATATCACTGGTGAAATGACGCAATACCCTGATGGTGAACTCTATACACTAGAGCCTATAACCCTAGCAGAGGGTGTAGAGATCATTGGCAAAGTTGTGATTGGCAAGGGTGTCACTATAGGCAAGAGAACCAAACTCAAGAATGTTGTCATTGGAGACAATGTCACCATAGGCAAAGATAGTAAGATAAGCAACTCTGTTGTATGGGATGATACGACCATAGCCAAAGGCAACAAGATAGACTTAGCAGTCATTTGTAATGATAATGTCATCAACAAAAACTGTAAAATGACAGCAGGTGTCATACTTGCAGAGGGGTGTGAAATAGGAGAGTTGGTCAATGTAGAAAAAGATGTCACCATTTGGCCAAATAGAACGATAGAAGCAGCATCTATTGTGAGTAGCAATCTTGTCCTAGGTGATAAATACAAAAACTCTATCTTTGAAAATGGTATGGTCTCAGGTCAATCCAATGTACAACTCTCTTGTGAAATGTCAAGTAAACTTGCCGAAGCTTTTGGTGCACAACTCCCTGTAGGATCTACTATATTGATAGGTAGAGACGATCACAAAGGGTCTCGAATGCTCAAAAGAGCCTTTGTGGGTGGAATGCTCTCTGCTGGTGTCAATGTCGTAGATGCTCTGAGCCTTCCATCTTCTCTATTGCGATATAAGCTGGCAAATCATGACGAGTATATAGCAGGTATCTATTTCAGACAAGATAGAGAAGATGATACAACTAGTGTCATCACATTTTTCAATGATGAGGCGCTACGAATCAATAGTGATCTCGCTAAAAAGATAGAGAAAGCATACTTCAAAGAGTCCTTTAGACGCGTTGATTTTAAGCAGCTAGGTGAAGTACTCTCCTCTTACAACTTCAAAGAGGATGATGAGTATGAGAGAGCTCTTATAGACAACTTTGAACGGAGGTTGTTTAAGTGTGTGGATTGTCGTGTGGCTGTCGATATGATGCATGGACTCTCTTCCAATGTCTTCCCACAGATACTCAACAAACTCCAAGTTGATAATATCATATTTAACAACTATAGAGATGATCATCAGTTAGCAAATTTTGCAAAATTGAAAAAGAAATCTACAGTCGATATGGAGCATGTGGTGAGTGGATTGGGACTTGATGTTGGATTCTTAGTTTATCCTTATGGACAGAGATTGGATATCGTATGTAATGATGGCAAAAAACTCTCTATGAAAGCTGCTCTACAAGTAGTCTTGACCCTTATGAACAAAGAAGCTACAGCAGAAAATAAAAAGCGAGTCTTTCTGCCTACTTGGGCTCCAGATATTACCTACTATCCTAATCTTGAGATAGAACGAGGCAGATATGCCAACTTTACTGCTAATCAACTCAAAGCGTATGATCTTATAGCTACTGTAGATGGGAACTTTGCATTTACAGAGTTTTCTCTCTATCGGGATTCTATATATGCTACTATGAAAATATTGGAGATGATTGTCAAACAAAATGTCAAACTTTCAGAAATTATAGCTAATCTTGAAGAGTTCTACTATCACCAAACCCAAATAGCGTGTAAACAGTCACTCAAAGGGAAAATGATGCGTAAATTCCTAGAAGATGCAAAAGATAAAAAATCATCTTCAGTCGATGGTGTCAAAACTTGGCTCAATGAAAATGACTGGATATTGATGATACCTGACCAATATACAGATGATCTCAATATATATATCCAAGCCAAAAGCAAAGAGAGCGGTGAAGAGATACTCAACGACTATAGAGAAAAAATAATCAAATGGTCAAACGATTAAAATGAGTAACAATTTAGAGCTTGCTTTTGTATGGCATATGCATCAGCCTGACTATAGGGATGCCTCTGGTATTATGCAGATGCCTTGGGTCTTTTTGCATGCGATTAAAGATTATTATGATATGCCTTGGATGCTTGCACGCTATAGCAAGCTCAAAGCGACATTTAATATCACTCCACCTCTCATAGAGCAGATCAATCTCTATGTAGAAGATATTTCTAAAAATGATAAGTTTTTTGATCTCTGGATGCAACACCCCTCTAAGCTCAGTGAAGTAGATCGTCAATGGATGATCAAGATGTGCAAGAGTGCTCCATATGAGACGATGATAGAGCCTATAGAACCCTATCGAAATCTCTATCATCATGAAGAGTATAGTGATAGTGATCTCTTTGATATGCAGTTGTGGTTTCTACTCGCTTGGTGTGGTGTTTATCTGCGAACCAACAATGAGATAGTACAAAACCTCCTCGCTAGAGAGGGTACTTTTGTTTTTGAAGATAAGCAACAATTGATTGATACTCTTAGTCTGTTTGTCTCTACTATATTTCCTTATTATACGAAGCTACAAAAAAGTGGAGTTATCTCACTCTCTACGACACCACTCAACCACCCTATATTGCCACTACTCGTAGATATGAACAACGCTACTTTGGCAAATCCGACTACGCACTTACCAGAGCATCCCCTCTCGCTCGAAGAAGATGCCAAGCTACAGATATCAAGAGCTCAGACGCTCTACAAAGAGACATTTGGAGTAGATGCAGTGGGCTTTTGGCCTGCTGAGGGTGCAGTCGATGAACGAACTATAGAACTCTACCGCGAGGCAGGGCTCAAGTGGATAGCGACAGATGAAGCGATACTCTTCAAGTCTCTAGGCAGTGAAAATAGAGATGCACTCTACCACTCCTATAGACACAATGGAGTTACGATTGGGTTTAGAGATCATGGATTGAGTGATTTGATCGGGTTTACTTATAGATTTTGGGAAGCCCAAAAAGCGGCAGACCACTTCATATCTGCACTACACAACATCCGTGAAGGTGGAGAAAATAGGAGAGTATTTGTCATCTTGGATGGGGAAAATGCTTGGGAGTTCTACAATAATAACGCATTTGACTTTTTCGATGCACTTTATAGAAAGCTCACACACACAGACTGGTGTCAACTCGTAGGTATGGATGAGGTAGCACAACAAGACTCAAAACCTCTCCCTCATTTGGCTTCAGGGAGTTGGATACATGGAGAGTTCAACACTTGGGTAGGGCATGCAGAAAAGAGCCGTGGATGGGAACTCATCTATATGACCAAACGAGACTATCGACGGCACAAAGAGTATATAGATGAAGTCACAAAATCAAAGATCAAAGATCACTTCTTGGCTGCGGAGTGTTCTGATTGGTTTTGGTGGTATGGAGATGATCACTCTACTGATTTTGGTGCAGAGTTTGATCAACTTTTTCGCTCACACCTCATAGAGATCTATAGACTAATGCATATAGCACCACCTTTTGACCTCTATACACCTATCATATCTAATAGAAGTAGTGAAGACTTTTTGCTCAAGCCTAAATTCACAATCGAGCCTACAATCAATGGTGTACATAATACATTTTTTGAGTGGGTAGGGAGTGGTTTGGTTGATGAGACGAAACTCTTTTCTACGATGGATAGAGTACGAGGACCTGTCGAGACGATACGATATGGGCAAAACCAAAAAAAGTTTTTTTGTGCTTTTGAGGGTGATATAGGGTTACTCAAAAAGAGTGACTCTTTGCATATTTTGATAGAGCCATACAATATCCATTTCAATATTAGTCCAGAATCACTCTGTAGAGAGATGAAGTATGCCAAAGAGTATGACGGTGTCATCCTAGAGGTTGCTTGTGATAGCTGGCTTGAGCTGAGTATCGATTTTAGTTCTTTAGTAGATGCCAAAGAGATTCAACTCCGTTTTGAAATAGAGCGAGATGGTATCATCGTGCAGACGCTCCCTGGGTATGGAGAGTTAGAGATAGATTTGGAGACGGATTATGCAGAAAACTGGTTCGTTTAATAGTGTTGCAAATATACAAAGAGGAAGATGATGTCTGATATAAGAAGAGATAGACTCTATGATCGTTATGTGCTGATTGCACCAGAGAGGATGAGACGACCAGATGAACATGTCACAAAACATATTTCTGATGACACAAGCTCTTGTCCATTTTGTAAAGGGCATGAATCGTTGACCCCTCCTGAGATACTGACTATCGAAAATGAGAAGAGTAGAGAGGATGGTTGGAGTGTTCGTGTCATTCCGAATCTCTACAAAGCGGTGCAGATAGAGCTAGATGACTACTCTCAAGTTGATGGGATGTTTGAGTCGAGACCAGGTGTAGGAGCTCATGAGATAGTGATAGATACACCCGATCACCATATACGATTTGCTGCTATGAGAAGTGAGCAAATCTCTGCATGGCTCTTTGCTATAGCATCTCGTATAAAAGATTTACGACAAGATAGTAGGTTGGTCTATGCTAGTGTATTCAAAAACTGTGGGAGTGGAGCAGGGGCGACCCAAACACATCCGCATACACAGATACTTGCACTGCCTATTATGCCCGATAATGTCTTGCGAATGATGGAGAAAAATCTCCAATACTATCGTCGCCACGGAAGAGGTAGAGTGGAAGATTTACTCAAAAATGAGATACGAGCTCAAAAAAGAGTAGTGGCTCAAAAGGGTGATTTCACTGCCTATTGTCCATTTGCTTCGAGTTTTCCTTTTGAAGTGATCATCGCACCCCATAAAAATATTACGAGAGTTGATGAACTCAACCGTGATGATGTATCCAATCTTGCAACACTACTCAAAGATGTATTTGCTAGGTTGGATGTGCAGTTAGGGGATTTTGATTTTAATCTCTCTTTCAACATGTCGCCACTCAATAGTAACTTTGAAAATGAAGCTTATTTTCCTCATCTCTCAAAATATAACCGTATGACGATTCGTATCATGCCACGCATCTATAGACTCGGTGGCTTTGAACTCTCCACAGGCATACTTATCAACCCTGTTGCACCAGAAGAGGCAGCCAAACTTTTGAGGGAGGTGGAGATATAAGATGAAATTACTTTTTGTGGCAGCAGAGATATATCCATATGCAAAGAGTGGTGGACTTGCCGATGTAGCTCAAGCATTACCGAAAGAACTCAACAAGGATATAGTGGTCACTTCTATCATGCCACTCTATAGCTTTATAGACCGTGAAAAACACAAGATATATAGACTCAATCAATCATTTGATATAGAGCTAGGAGAAGAGCTCTATCGTGTAGAACTCTATCAAGGCTTTAACCGAGGCGTGAAGACACTCTTCGTCTATGAAGAGTTTCTATGTGATAGATCAGGTCTCTATGGAGATGAAGAGGGTGATTATAGTGACAACTATATGCGGTTTGGACTCTTTTCCAAAGCAGTAGTGATGATAGCAAAAGCATACAATATAGAGATGCTTCATCTCAATGATTGGCATACTGCTCTTGCCACTCTTTGGGTGAGAGATTTATATCCCTCATTGCGGACACTCTTTACCATACACAATATTGCATTTCAGGGGATCTATCCGCATGAAGCAGTGAGAGAGCTTGGCATAGATGAGAAGTATTTCAACTCTGCTGGGATAGAGTTTTGGGATCGTGCCAATTTCCTCAAAGCAGGGATAGCTTATAGTAACAAAGTGACGACGGTGAGTCCAAGATATGCCCAAGAGATCTTGAGTGCATCTTTTGGTTGTGGTCTTGAAGGCTTTTTAGAGCAGCATCAAGAGAAGTTGTGTGGGATACTCAATGGTATAGATAGAGAGCTTTTTAATCCGCTCTTGGATCAAGCGATAGCCCAGAGATATAGCCTCTACTCACTTCCCAATAAGAGTCAAAACAAGAGAAGTCTCTGTCAAGAGCTAGGGTTAGAAGAGCCTGAGCGTCCACTCTTTATCTTTATAGGGAGATTTACCAAACAGAAAGGTTTGGATCTCATCATAGAAGCATTGCCACAAATATTACAGATGGATATCAATATCTCAATCTTGGGTGAAGGTGAATCTGATATGGCAAGTGATCTTACAAAGATAGCTCAAGAGCATAGGAACCTCTCTTTGATCTTTGGTTATGATGAGTCACTTTCTCATCGTAAATATGCTGCTGCTGATTTCTTATTGATGCCATCATCTTTCGAGCCTTGTGGACTCAACCAACTCATATCTTATAGATATGGTACTCTGCCTCTAGTACATCGTGTTGGTGGACTCTATGATACAGTCATCGATATTGATGAGGAGGAGAGTACTCTATGTGGGAGAGGTATAGCATTAAACTCTTTCGATACAAAGGGTTTGAAAGAGGCTATAGCAAGAGCAGTAGAGTTATATATCCAAGAACCATCCAGACTTCTTGAGATCATCACAAAAAACATGCAATGTGATGTCTCATTTCAAGAGAGTGCAAATAAATATTTAGATTGTTATATTGATACTATTGAGTGATGTTGAAATTGGTGACATTAAAATCTGTAAAATTGAAATCCAATCGGTAATCCATCGGTATGAGACAACTCTTTTTGTCACATATACTCGCTTCAAAACCATTTGATGCGGGGTCGCACTCTTCATCATAGAGCCTATCTACTATACCATCCCCACAATAGCGAAGCTCTACTTGAAGGCACTCAGCTTCAAATTGCTTGATGGGTCTAGTGACGAAGTAGTTTTCATATTTTTTTTCATGCTCTTGCATCTGTGTAGTATTCTCATCGTAAATCGTATAATATTTCGTCACATCCTCCCTCCCATGATTGTTGATATTGGCATACTCTAATATATAATGAAACTCTACCATTCGTTTATTGATATCTTTGGGTTTATGGTAGACACAATCAGCCCCAAATGCCACGACTTCTTCACCTCCAGAAGGAGCTATATCACTATACCTAGACCAATCAAGTGGATCTGTACAACCACTTATGAGTTCCTTATCTTGTGGATAGATTTTGATATGAAATGTACTCCCTATATAGACATCCTCGGCATTCCAAAATTCGAGGAGATTACCTCTCGTATACTCTTGCTTCTCTGAAGAGAGATAATATATTTTTGAGATAATTTTGTCACTATTGCACTCTTCTATAGGCTTCTCTACAACAGTCACTTCACCAGCATTGAGTAGCGTGACCATATATATCACAATATATACAAAAAATCTATGCATGGTATACCTTATCTAAGATTTGATTTCATACTAAATTTTATCATATTCTGTCTCAAATATAGGCATATTTTAATACCCAACAGCTGAAATCCCAATCGTCTTCAGCGGTTGGGTTGAAAGCTGCAAGGCATAAGCCTTGACTTTCTTATGTAATTATACTATAATTACACAAACCTAACGAGATAATCAATCGTTAGATTCAGTACGGCTGGGACAGTCGGAATTAAAGCTTGTGGAGTATCCTCTGGTGGGGTTGTAGTGTCATACACTGCTGATGCAGTTGTATGCAGTGCAGCTAGTCATGATATGATGAAGCAAGAAGCCCAATCGTCTAAACTTGTTTAGCGGTTGGGTAGTTCACAGTGTATGGTGTTTGATAGCCTGTTGTAAATCCTCTTGGGTATCGATACCGAAGCTCTCACTCTCAACCTCTCTCATAGCGATCTCATAGCCAAAGTGGAGTGCTCTGAGTTGTTCTAGTTTCTCTATATCCTCAAGTGGTGCTGTAGGTAAGTTGCAAAATGTTTTGAGTGATCGTAGGGTAAAACCATAAATACCGAGATGCCCTTTGTATGCATCAAAATGGTGGTCTCTAGGGTAGGGTATCTTGGCTCTGGAGAAGAGTAGAGCGATATCATTGTCATCTGTGACTACTTTGACGATATTTGGATCATCGGCTTCAGGGTTGTTGATCTTTTTGTATGCTGAATTCATCAATATCTTCTCTTTGGAACGATTTTGATATGTCAAGTCGTAGATAGATTGTATCACTTGTGACTCAATGAACGGCTCATCTCCTTGCACATTGATGATGATCTCATCTTGGTCAAGCTTCATCTTTTGAGCAGCTTCATAGATACGATCTGTTCCACTTTGGTGACTCTCTGAAGTGAGTATCGCTTCTATACCATATTGCGTGGCGATATCCACAACCTCTTGTACATCTGTAGCTATAGCTACTCTATCAACACTCTGTGCAGCAAAAGCTGTACGAACCACCATTGGTATACCTGCAATATCTGCGAGGACTTTGTTGGGGAAGCGACTAGAGCCAATACGAGCAGGGATAATGATCATGATAGAACCTCTCTTTATATTTATAGAGTAATTTTACACTCTCTATGCTAAAATAGTGCAAAATTTAATAGAAGAGAAAGGCTAGTCCATGCATTATAATAAAAGTAAACTTTGCAAATTGATATTTTGGATGGCTTTTGTAGGGAGTTATAGTTTGGCTATTGTACCTTTGGACAAAGCACCTGTGATTACCCCTTTTAGTGATAAAGGCAATCACTTTATAGCGTTTGCTTTCTTGAGTGTATCACTCTTTTATGCTTATAGAGTTTCCTATATGAAGATAGCATTATGGATGGTTGCATATGGTATATGGATAGAGTTTACACAGTACTTTATCCCCAGCCGTTATGCAGAATTTTTGGACATTGTAGCAGATGTTGTAGGTATTGTGATAGGACTTATCATCATTTTTCTTGCTAACAGATTTGCAGTAAAGAGATAAAGATTGGGAGAAGTGGGGTAGCCCCTCAGCAAATCACTGCACCCCCTAAGAGACGCTCTCCATCATAAAATGCAGCGATTTGCCCCTTTGCTAAACCAAAGACAGGTTCTAAGAGCGTGACTGTTGCTCCACCTTTGGTATCTAGTTTGACTTGAGCAGGAATGGCAGGAGTTCTGTAGCGTACCTTGACACTACACTCAAAATCATCGACTTGATCGAAGAGATTGAGTTCTTTTACTTGAAACTCTACTCTTTTTAATTGCTCTCTTGTGCCTACAACTATCTGATTGGAATCAGCTTTGATATCGAGGACAAAATGTGGGTCATGTGCACCATTGACAAAAAATCCCCTCCGCTTACCGATAGTATAATGCATATAGCCTTTGTGTGTACCGACAACATTCCCTTGGGTATCGAGTGTCTCTCCCTCTCTGTCTATGTCCATGTGTTGCTCTAGGACATCTGTGTATTCATTCTCTACGAAACAGATCTCTGAACTCTCTTTTTGACTTGCTATATCTTCAAGGAGTTCTATACCTTTGGCAAACTCTTTGACATCAGCCTTGAACCAGTTACCTAGAGGAAATAGCAATCGAGGTATGACCTTTTTGTCTATCTCGCTCAAAAAATAGCTCTGGTCTTTACTCTTATCTATTGCCATGTAGATATCTTTGCCATCGCATTTGACATAGTGACCTGTGGCAACAAATGCAGCATCTATACTATCAGCAAACTCTAGCATCTTCCCAAACTTGATAGTACGATTACAGACGACACATGGGTTTGGCGTGAGTCCCTCTCTATAACTATCGACAAAGTAGTCATATACCTCTTGCTTAAAAATTTGTGTGAGATCGAGGAAGTGTACTTTGATAGCAAGATATGCACCAACTCTCTCTGCTTTTGCAAAATTGACTGCATGATACTCTTCGTTATCATGCAGTTTCATATAGACACCCTCCACCTCATAGCCCTGCTCTTGTAGCAGTATCGCAGCTACTGTAGAGTCAACACCTCCACTCAATCCTATCAATACTCTCTTTTTCATACTACATTACCTCTTCTATTTGTAGTGCCATAGTATCCTCTACCTGCACCAAATTCGCTTCAGCCAAAAGTCTCTCTCTACTGTAGATAGATGCATCAGCTTTGGATTTTTGATCTATTTTTATGATTTTCTTCTCTTCCAATTGACTCTTCTCTATATGACCTAAACATACCTTTATTGTATCATACTTTTTGATTTTTTCACGAGATATCTGCTCTTTTGGAAAGCCATTGACCAAGATAGATGGCTCGCTGTTGTAGTGACCATAGATCCCATGGGCTACGACTTCTGTGCCATCTACGATATCTAGTGTGATATTTGTAGAGTGCAAAGGGATGATATCACCTACTGCTAACTTCTTGAGAGATTTTTTTTTGATCAAAAGAGTGGGGATATAGAGTGTCAACTCTGTAGGTTCTTCTTGGACATGCATCATGTCAATGAGTTTTTTCATCTGTGTCTCAATCATCAAGGTCTCCAATAAATCGTTGGAGTAGGTACTCTTTGTCTGCTACCATGAGATCATCAGGGACCTCTTGACCTATGCTAAAGTAGCTGAGTTCGATAGGGTGTAGCAGTAGATAGCTCAAGATCGAACCTATATGTTTAGTCTCATCAAATTTTGTAAGTATCAAACTCTCTATATCAAGAAAAGAGAATGTACTATAGATATCTTTTGCATCTTCATATTTGATGGTAGCAGATATGACGAGATTGACCTCTATATGGTGTTTTTTATTGATGGAGAGATATTCGATAGTTTTGATCAATTTTTTGGTATCAAAAGGAGACATGCCTGCGGTATCTATCAATACGACATCATAGCCTTTTGTTTTATTGAAAACCTCTTCAAACTCACTAAGATTAGTTGCTGTGAAGTGTTGGAGCTTCATCACTTGTGCGAATTTTTCCAACTGTTCAAATGCACCTATCTTGAAGCTATCGAGATTGATAATCACTACACTATGAGGCTCGTTGGAGATATATGCATATCGTGCAGCGAGTTTAGCCACAGTCGTAGTTTTACCTACTCCAGTAGGACCTACTAACATCATGATTTTTTGTTTATCCAAATCTTCTTTTTTGATTTGTAGTGTATCATTGATATCTTCGAGGAGATTTGAGACAAGCTGTTTTTCATCCTTTTCTATTTGATTTTCAAACGATGTTTCTAGTGTATTATCAAGCCACTCTTGCTCTATGCCTTTTTGAGCAAAAAGTTTTGCGACACTCTTTTGGATGGTTGTTTGCTCTTTTTCAATACTCTGCTCTTTTTGCATGAGAGCTACCTGCTCTTTGAGATCTGTTATCTCTTTTATCATCTCTTTTTTTGCTATATCTTTTTCTGTCATCTCTCTCTCTGTCATCTCTGTTTTGGGAGTCTGCGTTGGTTGTTGTAAAAATGCTTCTTTCTCTATAGAGATAGTGATTTCACAACGGATAGCATCAAGATCCGCACTCTGTATCTGTTTGGCTGAGATGAGTTCAAAAGCATTGCCGTACTTCTCTTGAGCGATGCTATAAGCCTCTTGTGGTGTATTAGCAATTAGTGTAACTTTTATCACTATTGTCTCTTGAGAAATTTGAGCGGTATGAGTACAGACTCTCTTTGCATCCAATTAGGATGAGGTATAGTGAGTCGCTTTGAGGAAATTTGGAGATCATCATAAAAGATAATATCCAAATCAAGTGTACGGGGGGCATCTTTGAAGAGTCGCTTCCGTCCAAATCGTTTCTCTATGCGTAAAAGATACTCTAAAAGCTCTCTTGGTGTGAGTTGTGTAGTGATGACGAGGAGTGAGTTATAGAAATGAGCTTGCTGTGTAAATCCAAAAGGGGGATTGCGTAAGATAGGTGCACTCTGAAGTATATCTACAAATGGAGAAGATCTCAGAAGCCAAAAGAGTCGTTCAAATCGTCTCAAAACATCGCCGATATTGCCACCTATACCGATGATCGCTTTGTGTGGTTTTTCTCGCAACATTTTTTGTGGACGACTCCAAGGGTAGTGGGGTGTTGTGATGAGATGGTGATTTTCATCGAGTATTTTTGTTTTGATCATCTTCGCTCCTTTTCTTAGAGTATAACAGCTCGTCCTGAAACCATAGCGACCATATCTTCGATACGAATACCAAAGGCTTCAGGGATATAGATCCCTGGTTCTATAGTGTATACCATGCCATCTTCTATGATCGTATCACTTTTGGATGATATGTAGGGTGCTTCATGGATATCTAGCCCTACACCATGCCCTGTAGAGTGGACAAAATATTCTCCAAAGCCTGCCTTTTCTATGATATCACGAGCGAGTGCATCTACCTCTTTGGCTTTCATACCTGAGCGAGCTTTTTTGATCGCATGGTCATGAGCTTTGCGTACGCTATCATAGGCTTTTTGGATTTTTTTCTTATGAAATTTTTGATCTGTATCAAAAGTAAAATCTTTTTTGGCATAGACAGTGCGTGTTCTATCAGAGCAGTATCGCTTATATTTCAACCCTGCATCTACAAGCAATGTATCTCCTATAGAGAGTCTCTTCTCCGTGGGGAGTGCATGTGGTTTTGCTGCATTTGTATTGATCGCTACGATAGGATCAAAACTCAACTCATATCTTCCGAAATCACTCAGTATGGATTGAGCATCATAGGTAAGCCTATATTCACTCTTGCCAAATCCACTCTGCGTGATATCTTGAGCCAAAGATGCAAATGCTTTTCTCCCCAATTTTGCTGCTTTTGCTACTATCTTTAACTCTTCGTCACTCTTTATAATTCTCTTGTTGTGAGAGTAGTTTGGAGACTTTTGAAACTCTATCTTACTCTTTTTTTGCAATTGTGAAAATGCATCTACACTCCACTCTTTTGGGTCGAAGTGAAGTTTTTTGATTTTTGATTTTTTGAGTATCTCTCTTGCTGTGGCTATGAGATCTTTAGAAGTGATCACTGCTGCTTTTTGTACCTTTTGTGTGGCTTCGATAGTGTAGCGACTATCTGTAATAAAATAGGCATCCGATCCACACTGTAGATAGAGAGCATTATCACTACTATAACCACACTCATAATAGAGAGCATTTTCATCTTTGAGTATATAGTTCATTCTCTCTCCTGAAATTATATATAGAGTATTTTCCATCTATTTTACCGTAGCTTTGCTTTGAGATGAGGTCACGCTCTTTTTTTATTGCTATTGTGAAGTAGAT
>CBEUND010000020.1:0-28992 GCA_965544395.1 uncultured bacterium
CTCTCTCTAAAGATTGGACACATAGACTCAAAGAGTTCCATGAACTCTTAGCGTGGTTTGTAGTCTTTTTTGTACCACTCCATGTAGCAGGCGTAGTAGTATCTGAACATATTGATCAAAAAGGACTCAATTCTCGTATGATTTCAGGGTAATATTTGCTATAATAACCCTCAGCAACTATCCACAATCATAGGAGATATAAAGTTATGAAAGCATGTAATACACTAGAAGAGGTAAGAGAAGAGATAGACACCGTAGATGAGCAGATCATCTCGCTCATAGCCAAGAGAAATGATTATATCAAACAGATAGCACACTTCAAAAATTCTATTGATGAAGTCAAAGCAGAAGATCGTATAGATGATGTCATATCCAGAGCAAGAGCCCAAGCCATATCTCTAGGACTCTCACCTAACCTCATCAATGACCTCTATATACGCATGATCAATGCTATGGTAGAGAGTGAAGTCGCAGAGTTTAAAAATGCAAAGACTTACTAGTTATCACTGGCGGATTCGACTCATAAGCGAATACCCTTAACTAGAATTGTAGCATCTAAACCTGTAAACTCCATGAAAGCTTCATAAGGTGTAGCATAATCAAGACATTTTCTAGGTCTTGAGTTAAAGCTATATTTTATTGCTATTTGGAATAAGAATTTATTTTGTATAGTATTGATTTGTGAGTACATTATAGTGTAGCATGAAGTATGCCCAAGCATACTCCATAGGGTTTAGCAAGAGTAAGTTGTAAAGAACTCAAATCCTGTAGGTCTCGCTTCATCTGGGTGTACATGAGAAGCAAACATATATCGTCTATATGTAGTGATAAACTCATCACTCATCACTGGTCTCAAGAAATCAAAGTCTTCTCTCAGTCCCTCAAGTGCTTCTCTGAGTGTTCGTGGCATTTGTGGGATATTTTTCTCTTTGATTTCATCAAGAGAGAGTTCAAAGAGGTCGATATCCATAGGACCTACTGGTACTGCTTTGTTTTTGATACCATCAATACCTGCGAGCATCAATGTAGCAAAACAGAGATAAGGACATGCAGTAGAGTCTGGGAATCTTGTCTCAATTCTTGTAGCCATCTCACCAGCACCATAAGGGATACGACAAGCAGCCGAACGGTTTTGGCTAGAGTAAGTCAAAATTGATGGTGCTTCAAATCCAGGGACAAGTCTTTTGTAAGAGTTTGTACTAGGGTTTGTAAATGCAGATACTGCTGCAGAGTGATTAAATACACCACCAAGATAGTTGAGTGCAGTCTCTGAAAGGTTTGCATATTCACCCTCTTTGTAGAATAGGTTTTTGCCATCTTTCCAGATTGATTGATGCACATGCATACCGTTACCGTTGTCTCCATAGAGTGGTTTTGGCATAAATGTAGCTGTTTTACCATTGAGGTGTGCTACCATTTTGACAACATATTTGTACTTTTGGACATTGTCTGCTGCTTCGATCATATCACCAAATTTGATACCAATCTCACCTTGTGCTTGAGCGACTTCATGGTGACCGAGCATTACTGTGAGTCCTACCTCCTCCATGATTTGCATCATTTCCGCACGGAGGTCTACCATACTATCGGTAGGCATTACAGGGAAATATCCACCTTTTGTACCTGGTCTGTGACCCATGTTGCCTACTTCACCATAGGATGCAGAAGCACTCCACTCACCCTCTTCAGAGTCAACTCTATACCCTGCTTCATTGATGCCATTCCAAATTTGTACATTTTCAAAGATAAAGAACTCATTTTCTGGACCAAAGAATGCCTCATCACCGATACCTTCTGCTGCCATATACTCTAGCGTCTTCTTGGCTATAGATCGTGGACATCGCTCATAGAGATCACCTTTGTAGATATCAAATACATCACAGATGACAATGATCGTACTGTCAGCCGTAAATGGATCTAAAAATGCAGTAGGGACATCAGGCTTGAGGAGCATGTCTGATTTGTTGATCGGTTGCCAATTTTCGATAGAAGAGCCATCAAATGGAAGACCAGATTCTAACATACCAGCATCAACTGCACTCATTCTATAACTAATATGGTGCCATGTACCTTTGATGTCAGTAAATCTAAAATCTACAAACTCTACCTCGTTTGCTTCACAATATTGAAAAAACTCATCCGTGTTATTCACAAATTTACCCATGTATTCTCCTAATAAAATTTAAATTATCTGTATTATAGCTATATTTATTTTAGTCTCTCTTGCTAATGTGCCTAAAAACTAACCAATTGCTTCTCTCGCTTCTCAAAAGTAACAATTTGACTATATCCAATCTCTTTTGCGACTGCTACTACCTGCTCATATCCCAAACCTACCTGATTTAGAGCATGAGCATCTGAGCCAAGTGTGATAGGTATATCCAAACTATACGCCTCTTGGAGCAGTGGATAGGATGGATAGATCTCTTTGATAGGCTTACGAAGCCCTGCTGCATTGATCTCTAGTACCATATTTGATTTTTTGATAGCGTGAAGAGCATCTTTGGCAAGGAGTCTGATATCGGTTTGAGGCATGTATCTGAAGAGTTTGATAAGATCGAGATGCCCCACGATATCAAAAAGCCCACTCGTTGCCATCTCTTCTATAGCTAGAAAATAGTCACGCCATATCGCATCTATATCTCTGCTCTCATACTCACCAATAAACTCTGGATTGTCAAATCCCCATTGATCAATAAAATGTACAGAGCCTATGAGATAATCCACATCTGCTCGCACTACTCTATCATCTATATAATCAGGCAGATAATCCACCTCATACCCCAATACTATCTTGATATATTTTGCATATTTCCGCTTTGCTTCTCGTATCTCCTGCTCATAAAGTCGCATCTCATCAAATTTGAGACGATAATGCTCATCGAAATCCATCGGTGCATGCTCGCTAAATCCATAGATATCTATACCTAGATCTATCGCTCTTGCTATATACTCATCTACCGTTCCAGTCGCGTGGTTACATCGTATCGTGTGGTTGTGTAGGTCTATTCGCATGGTGTATCTCTCCTTTTTTTGTAAATGCCTCTACTTTCTGATTTTGGATACTCGCACCCTAAGCTATACCCCAATAGAAAAATCAAGCTCGCACCTATCCCATTGATAAAATAAAAAGTTATCTCATGCATCCATGCAACCTAAAATTTGAGTCATTTAGTTTACTGCGATACTATTAACCTATGATTAATTACTCCTTTGATTCTAGGCTCTATCTCTTTTTTACGACAATTATAGTAGAATATGACTATAAATATAGAAAATATTACAATAGGGTAGGTTTGGTACTACCAAACACCAAAATTGTAGGGTGGGAGTATCCCACTAAATTGAAGCATAGCCAAATTGGCATATTTTGCTACATTGATGGTGGATACTCCCACCCTACCTAATCCCATACTACTAATCTAAAAAGGCACGATATTGCACAAAGCAGAACTATTAGCACCCGCAGGAAACTTGGAAAAACTCAAAATCGCACTAGGATATGGTGCGGACGCAGTCTATGGAGGTACGAGTACCTTTTCGTTGCGTATTCGCTCGGGCAAAGAGTTTGATATGGACTCTTATGCAGAAGGTATAGCCTATGCTCACTCACTCGGCAAAAAGGTCTACTGCACTATCAACAGCTTCCCTTTCAACTCACAGCTCAAACTCTACGAAAACCACATCGCCAAGATGGCAGAACTATCTCCTGACGCTCTCATCATCTCTAGCCCTGGGGTTGTCAAGATGGCTTCTCGCATAGCACCCAATATCCCTCTGCACCTCTCTACCCAAGCCAATGTAATGAATGCTCTGGATGCTGAGGTCTATTATGATATGGGTGTCACACGCATTATCGCAGCAAGGGAGATAAGCCTCAAAGATTGTGAAGCGATAAAATCAGTGATACCTGACCTTGAGCTAGAGATATTTGTCCATGGCTCTATGTGTTTTGCATATAGTGGGCGATGCCTCGTCTCTGCTCTCCAAAAAGGTCGCGTCCCCAACCGTGGGAGCTGTGCGAATGATTGCCGTTTTCCTTATGAGATCTATGCTCACAACCCAGAGACCAACACCACTTTCCGCCTAGAAGAGGAGAGTGAGATAGGTACATATATCATGAATGCCAAAGATATGAATATGGCTTCACATGTAGACCAGATACTCGCCTCTGGTGTGATAGACTCACTCAAAATAGAGGGTCGCACCAAATCCCCCTATTATGCAGGAGTCGTCACCAAAGCCTACAGACACGCCATAGATGACTACTACAGAGGTGATTTTGAAGAGAGCCGTTATCAAGCAGAGCTAGAGACGACACAAAACCGTGGCTTCACCGATGCCTACCTCATCTCTCGCCCATTTGAGAAAAACGACACCCAATCCCACGGCTTCACGATCCAAAACGGCACACACCAAGTAGCCGCCCTAGTGAGCGAAGATGGCAAAAGCTGGAGATGCAAAGACAAAACCTGCATAGGTGATAGCGTAGAGATAGTCCTACCCATAGGTGCTACAGTAGAGCGAGTAGACAACGAATACGGAACTATAGAATGCAAAGATGGAGGGTACTGGTTGACATTTAAAAAGATAGAGTCCATAAAAGGCAAACTCTTTGAGTGCATCCACAGCGGAGACCTCAACGACATCATCTTGCCTACTACTCTGCCTAGTTATACTATTTTGAGAAGAGGGATAGCAGAGGCTTTGAGTAAGAAGGGGTTGGAGTAGAATAGTTCACCATCTGCGTGAGTTGATTTTACAGCACTCGACCCATATCATACTCTATAGTTGTATCCACTTTCAAAGAATGAATAATTGACCTTACGCATTTAATAGTATGGATTGATTATTTAAATATGCTGCAAATAGTTAGAGTGAGAGAATCCCACCATTGCAGTGGTGGATTTCATCCACCCTACCCATCTGTAACATGCTTAAATAGTCTCATCAATACGGTAAGTGCGTAACATCAGACAATAATAATTTCTATTACAAGTGGTAGATAACATCCGCTACTGTGTGGTGGGATACTCCCACCACGCTTGTTTCGCTTCTTTAAAAAGCTAGAGAGCTATTGTTACTCTACTTCTGCATCAATGACATCGTCATCGTCTGCTTTTTTTGCACCTTGTGCTTCACCTGAGTTTGCTTGTTCTTTGGCATAGACAGCTTCGGCTAATTTGTGGCTTTTTTCTGTCAATGTTTTGATCTTCTCTTCTATCTGCTCTTTTGTTGCAGAGTCATCTTTGAGAAGCTCTTCTAAATCTTTCATAGAAGCTTCGATACTCTCTTTTTCACCTGCATCGAAGTTGTCACCTAGATCAGTCAATGACTTTCTTGTTTGGTGGATGAGTGCATCTGCTTGGTTTTTGAGTTCTACTAACTCTTTGCGTTTTTCATCTTCTGCTTTGTTGGCTTCTGCATCTTGTACCATTTTTTCGATCTCTTCATCGCTCAATCCTGACGAACCAGTGATTTTGATCTCTTGGGATTTGCCTGTACCTTTATCTTGTGCTGATACAGTCAAGATACCATTGGCATCGATATCGAATGTCACTTCTATCTGCGGTACACCTCTTGGAGCAGCTGGGATATCTCGTAGCTCGAACATACCGAGAGATTTGTTATCTTTACTAAACTCTCTCTCACCTTGGAGTACATGGATGCTCACTGCTGGTTGGTTATCCTCTGCTGTAGAGAATACTTGTGACTTCTTCGCAGGGATAGTTGTACCCTTCTCGATCACTTTTGTAGTCACTCCACCGAGAGTCTCGATACCAAGGCTCAGAGGTGTTACATCTAGCAAGAGTACATCTTTGACATCACCAGCGAGGACACCACCTTGGATAGCTGCACCGAGTGCTACGACTTCATCAGGGTTGACTGATTTGTTGAGATCTTTATCAAAGAACTTCTTGACCTCTTCTTGTACCAATGGAACTCTTGTCGATCCACCAACCATTACGATCTCTTTGATATCACTTTTGGAGATACCTGCATCTTTGAGTACTGATGCGATAGTTTTGGCTGTGCTATCTACGAGATCAGAGATGAGTGACTCGAATTTCGCTCTAGTGATTTTTTGGATCAAGTGTTTTGGTCCAGAAGCATCAGCTGTGATAAATGGCAAGTTGATCTCAGTCTCTGCAGCACTTGAGAGCTCTTTTTTCGCTGCTTCTGCTGCATCTCTGAGTCTCTGTAGAGCCATAACATCTGCTTTGATATCGACACCTGTTTCACTCTGGAACTCCCCTGCTACGAAATCGATCACTCTGTTGTCAAAGTCATCACCACCGAGGAATGCATCACCACCAGTTGCCATAACCTCTACGACGCCATCACCAGTCTCAAGGACTGTCACATCAAATGTACCACCACCAAGGTCATATACTATGATTTGCTCTGAATCTTTTTTGTCCAATCCATAAGAGAGGGCTGCTGATGTAGGCTCATTGATGATACGAAGTACATTGAGTCCTGCGATTGTTCCTGCTTCTTTGGTAGCTTTTCTTTGTGCATCATTGAAATATGCTGGTACAGTAATAACTGCATCTGTGACACTCTCTCCAAGATAGGCTTCTGCATCCTCTTTGAGTTTCATCAAAATCTTTGCAGAAATCTCTTGAGGTGTATATGTCTTGCCATCTACCTCGATAGCACATGCACCACTTCTATCTATAATATGATATGGAAGTCTCTCTTTTGCCTCTTTGGCTTTCTCTTCATCACACATGAGACCCATAATTCTCTTGATAGAGTAGATAGTTTTTTCAGGGTTTGTGACTGCTTGTCTTTTGGCTGGATCACCTACGAGGATTTCACCCTTGTCACTATATGCTACTACTGATGGAGTTGTATTTTTCCCCTCTTTGTTTGCGATAATCGCCGCTTCACCACTCTCAAACACTGCCATAGCAGAGTTTGTTGTTCCTAAGTCAATTCCTAATACTTTTCCCATTTCGTTTCCTTTATTTAAATTTTTATCTATTTTTTTGTACTTACCATCGAAGGTCTCAAGACTCTATCTTTGATAGTATATCCCTTTTGCATCACTTGGACTATTTGACCATCTTCATGTGCATCACTCTCTACTTGCATGATAGCTTGGTGGAGATTTGGATCATATTCACCATCGTTGTCTATCTCTTTGATAGAGTTCTTTTCGAGTACTTTTTTGAGCTGCTCGTAAGTGAGTGTGACACCATCGTGCAACTTCTGGACTATTTCAGCTGAATTCTCCTCTGAAGCACTCTCTATAGATGCCAAAGCTTGATCAAAAGAGTCCATAACAGCCAAGATATCCATAGCAAACTTCTCATTTGAGTAAGCTATCGCTGCTGATTTGTCTTTTGCCAATCTCTTTTTGGTATTTTCAAAATCAGCATGAGCTCGAAGATATTTATCTTTCCACTCTGCTGCTTCTTTTTCAGCATCACTTATAGCAGAGAAGTCAATACCACTCTCTTCCTCTTCGCTTTGATTCTCATTTTGATCTTCTGCTATGTCATCAGAAAGCTTTTCGTCTTGCTTCTCACTCATAAAAAGACCCCCTTTATTTAAGTTTTGTATATCAATATATTTCGCATTTTTATCTGCTTGAGTGTATTATACAACATTGAGCATACATTTGTCAAGTCCTAGTTCAATAATTTTATGAAGTTTAGTTGAGTCTATATGACTAAAGTATGTTTTTGTATGATGTAGAGCTATAAAATTTCTTTTTTTGAGATTGACGCTACCCTTAGGTTACCCAAGGGATGAAGAGAAGTTTGGTGTAGATTAGTAAGATAAGATTTCGACTTTGACTTCACCTGCCCAGTTTTCGCCTGATACTTCATATGTACCATTGAGCAATGGGATATCATATCGTCCTTTACCTAGCTCTTCTATATCGGTAGTGCCACCCTCTTTGAGATTGTATTGGATGCTATTGTCTATCTCATAGGCATCGATTTCTAAGATAAGGAGTGTCTCTTCTTTTGCCACAAATGCATCAAATAGGCTTTGATTGAGTATCTTTGTATCACCATCATTGGCATATGGATGGATAGGCAATATCCCACTCTCTAGCACTCTTTTATCTATAGCTTCTGAGATATTGGAGACTTCATAGAGCTTTGGCGAGTAGACTTGGCTCGCGAAAACGATTTTGGCGACAGAAGAACCCTCTTCGTGTATATCATTGACTTGAACATGGGTCAATGTGATTTTTACTCTTCGTTTTGAAGTAAAAAAGAGTGATGCTTGATTCCACGCTGCTATGTTATTTTTGAGTCCTGTATGGTTCTCATGAAAATAGCTCTGTGTAGGTGTGCGTGAGAGATAGGAGTTTTCTAAACTCTGTATAGGGATGAAAGTATCTTTGACCAATTGATACCCATCATTTGGATAGTATCTCCCTTTGAGAAGAATATATTTACTCAATATACCTTCCATATCATCATCTTTTGTTGAGCTCTCAAATCCTACTTGTATATCTCTGTAGTAGGGGCTACTTCCTACAGTTCTGCTCCCGAAAGCTTCATCTACCCAGCTATAGCTCATCTGTTCTACTTCAGGCGATGCCTCTTCGTAGAGTGACGATATCTTCACAAGCGTCGGATCACTTGCAGCATAATTTCCAGCTACGACACCTTCTGCTGAAAACCACTTGCCTATCTGTTTTTGTGCTGCTAAATCTTCAAGATTTTTCTCTATGAGCCATCTAGTGACGAGTGATCCCATACTAACACTTAGGAAGTTGACTTTTGTTGCACCACTCTCTATCATCTTTTGTTTGGCATATTTGGCTACGATCATAGCATAGCGTGGGATACCTGCTTGGCTACTCTCTACATCGTCTATATCCTTTTGAGAATAGTAGTCAGGTGATTGATTGCCATAATATGAAGTAGAGATGATGATATTTTCATCAAAGTTTGTATCACTCCCTTGGTAGTTGGTTGAAAACCCTACGATATTTTTGGACTCTTCATTGGCATCTATAGCTTCAGGAGCACCATATGTGCCGACTCTTTTGTATCCTGTTTTGCTAAAGCCATGGACATATATAGTAATGGCTTTCTCTTCTACTGCTAGAGGTGGTGTAGATGCTGGTTCTTTTGGTGTTTGCTCTGGTGTGTTAGGTGTGGTAGGAGTTACAGGAGTGTTGTCCGTATCATTACTACTACCGATATCACAAGCAGTCATGAAAAGCAGAACAAAACTAAACAGTGTGTATCTTAAAATCATTTTCATCTTCTATCCTTCATTTTGATTGAGATAACTCTCATTATACTCTAACTCTATCGTTCCTCTCGCTCTCCTGCTCTTTATAGAGCTTAGCACACCCTATAGATAACTCTCTGACTTTCAAGATATAGTTTTGTCTTTGGGCTTGGGATATCGCCTTTCTCGCGTCAAGTACATTAAACGCATGGGAAGCCTTCATACACTCATCATAGGCAGGGAGTGGAAGAGCATTATCCAAGCATAATCTGCATTCACTACTTGCATCCTCAAAATCTTTAAAGAGTTTCTCTACTGTAGCCACTTCAAAGTGGTACTTACTAAACTCATACTCACTCTCTTTGTGTACATCTGCGTAAGTAGTGACTCGATCATTTTGTCTATTCCAGATAATGTCAAAGACAGATTCAACTCCTTGCAGATACATAGCGAGTCTCTCTGTACCATAAGTAATCTCCACAGCCACAGGGTCACACGCTATACCTCCGACTTGTTGGAAGTAGGTAAACTGTGTCACCTCCATACCATCAAGCCACACTTCCCAACCAAGCCCCCAAGCACCAAGTGTAGGTGACTCCCAGTTGTCCTCGACAAAGCGAACATCATGCTCTTGCAAGTTGAGACCCAAATACTCCAAAGACTTCAAATAAAGCTCTTGAATATTATCAGGCGATGGTTTGATAAGGGTTTGAAACTGATAGTAAGCTCCTAGACGGTTAGGGTTCTCTCCATATCGTCCATCAGTTGGTCGGCGTGATGGTGCTACATACGCAGTAGACCAAGGCTTGGAGTCAAGACTCCGCAAAAGTGTAGCAGGATGAAAAGTTCCTGCACCTGCTGGTATATCATAAGGTTGTACGATATTGCACCCCTGAGCAGCCCAAAACTCTTGGAGTTTTAGGAGTAGTTGGCTGAATGTGATTGTGTTTTCTGTCATTTTTGTTCCTCTAGTTTAATATTAAATTCTTTATGCATTAATTCTGAAAACTCATTACAAAATGGAGTTTTTATTTCATTGAAGTACCAAGGTTTATATCTATCAAAACCATACAAAATAATATTATCTTCTAAAAGATTTAAAAACTCATCAGTTAGTGACAAATAGTTTTGCTGTTGTGCTTGATTAATATTTTTATCTTTGTTTGTTACAAATAATAAATAAGTTTTAAAATCCCAAAATGCTTTTTTATCTATTTCCAATATCTTATAAAATAGTGCTAAGCTATCTAAAAACTTTTGTTTTATTTTAGGCTTGTCTTGGCTTTTTATTTTTCCATTTTTGTACTCAACAAAAACAATATATTCTCTCTTTAAATCAAAAAATATCATATCTGTTGTTGCCCAACTTGAATGATACTTTTTTGCTATTTTATCAAAGTCTAAAAACTCATTTTTATAAGGACATAAAGAGACTTTGTTTGTATCATCTTTTGAAATTTCTGATAACCTATAAATATGATTTGAAAATTTTGCTGCAAACAACTCTTTTACATTAAAAACATTCACTATTGTAAACCTAATTTCATTTTTCTTAATTGTCGCAAAGGTTTAGTTAATTTTTCAAATATAGGTGAAATATCCATAGTCACATCTTTTATAATAGAAGTTTCATCTTTATTCTTTTCAGCTAAATAGAAATTACTATTAACTTCTAATTCATCGGCATAATATTTTAAGGCATCGATCATATATGGACTATGAGAATTCACCACTACTTTAACCTTATTTTTAACAAGATTTACAATTACTTTTGCCATCTCTAGTTGCCATTTTGGGTGTAAATGTACTTCGGGTTCATCCAAGATAAGAACCGCATCTTTATTCAGGTAATTGTTTTGTGATAAAACTTGAAAAAGTCCAAAAGTTTTAATTCCTGTAGCAGTATTAACTAAATCAATTTTCTGACCTTGTTTATCAAAATAGTAACGACCCATATCATCTTTTTTAAACTCTCCACCCATTAAATTAGTCATCTGTTTTTTTATATCTAATCCATTAGAAGCACTTTTAATATGAAGTTTAAAATTTAAATCTTTCATTAAATAAGGATAATCTAATTTTATATTCATTTGAGATTCTATTTGAGCTATATCTCTAAAAAAATCTGTAAAATTCCAAACTAAAGGTGTCTCAAGAAATATAATATCTTTGTCTAGTCTCTTCTCTCCTGTCCACTTCCAATTGTATAATACTTTATCACAATCAGAGGGGTATTTATATTTATACTGATAAGAATATATATCATTCTCTACTGTTAGTTGTATTTTAAGTTTTTGATTAATATCAAAAAAAGAACCTCCAAAAATTATCTGTATATAGTGTAGCATTAAATTTTCTTGTATTGAAAAATTATCATTACTCGCTGTTTTTAGAATCACATATAATGCCTTCCCCACCGTACTCTTCCCAGTATCATTCTCCCCAGCTATCACTGTTAAACCATCTATCTTGACAGAGGCTTCTTTGATCATTCCAATATTTTTGAGTTGGAGTTGCATATGCTATCCCTTGATCCCCAAAGCTCTCTCTATCTTGCTTTGGTCAAATCCACATATCCATCGAGAGCCTCCTATGAGGACTACAGGGACACCTCGGCATCCGTGCTGTTCGCAATCTTTGGCTGCTCTAGTATCTTTGGTGATATCTATAGTTTTAAATTTGATATTTTGCTTTTTGAAGTAGCTTTTGGCTCTTGTACACCAGATACAACTAGGAGAGGTGAACAAGACGACTGATTTTTGTTTTTTTTCTTCCATAATTATTCCTTGAGTTTGTAAAAGTAAATATACCCGAAAGCGTGTTATAAAATTATTTCTATCTCACTAGAGTCTAGTTCTGTCTTTTTGGCTTTGGAGATTCTATCCTCTTGGAGTTTGATGCGGAGTTCATCATCATTGAGTGCCATAATCTGAATAGCAAGGTATGCAGAGTTGATAGCTCCTGCTTTGCCAATAGCCACTGTAGCCACAGGCATACCAGCAGGCATCATTACTGTACTAAGGAGTGCATCTTCTCCACGGAGTTCGCCACTTGCCATGGGTACACCGATCACTGGCTTCGTCGTAATTCCTGCCAATGCACCAGCAAGGTGAGCAGCCATGCCTGCTGCTGCGATAAACATTTGAGCGCCTTTGGTTTCGGCTTCAATGATATATTTTTTGGTTCGCTCTGGACTTCTATGTGCTGATGAGATGATGATCTCATAGGGTACGCCAAACTTCTCTAGTGTATTGCCGCACTCTTTCATCACTTCGTAGTCGCTCTTGCTTCCGATGATTATAGATACAAATTTCATCTGCTTCCTCTTTGATATTGAGTTTGTTTTTGCGTATTATAGCAACTTTTTATTGATGTATAGATGGTGAAGTGTTCTACTCCAACCCCTTCTTATTCAAAGCTTCCGCTATCCCTCTTCTCAAAATTATATTTGACCCTTATATTCTTATATTAGCCTGATACTGTGTAGTTCGCTTTCACATTCTAATGATATAATTGTATCTATGAAGGAGTCATTGTGAAAATACTACTACTAGAAGATGATATCATACTCCAAGAGATTATTACCGAGTATTTAGAAGAACTCTCACATGAAGTTGTCACATTTTATGATGGAGAGAAAGCACTTGATGCTATAGGGGTGGACTCTTTTGATCTGCTATTGTTAGATGTCAATGTACCGAGTATAGATGGCTTTGAGATACTTGAGTATCTCCGCAATATAGGCAATACGACACCTGCTATCTATCTCACCTCTTTAGCAGGGGTAGAAGATCTCAAAAAGGGTTTTGCTCTAGGGGCAGATGACTATCTACGAAAACCTTTTGAGCTTGATGAACTCCAAGCGAGGATCGGATATATCGCCAAGATATATAACTTAGCTGATGAGATTACCTTCGATAGTGTACGATTTAACCCCAAGCTCCATACACTCTACCACGATAATAAACAGATAGTATTGCGTCAAAAAGAGTCATCTGTTTTGGAGTATTTCACGAGAAACCCCAACAGAATAGTCTCTTGTGATGAACTGATAAGCAATCTTTGGAGTGATGACAGTATCCCTACACATGCTACTATCCGTACTTATATCAAAAATATCCGTAGAGTGTTTGAAAAAGAGTATATAGAGAATATCAAAGGAGAGGGTTATCGCTTTAACATCGTATGAGAGAGGGGCGCTTTTTCGTTTTTTGATACTCTATTTGGGTTCAGTCTTTCTACTGCTTGCTATCATAGGCTATCTCTTCTTTGAAAATAATACCTCGATGATGATGAGCTCTACCAAATATGAGATGATGTATCAAGCACGCAAGATATCTTCCAAAATCATGATGCAAGCTATGCAAGATAGTGTAGATAGAGTCCCCTATCTCAAGCAACTCAATGAGTGTAGATTTGAGGTTGGATACTATGACAAAAAGAGACAACCAATCTATACTCAAATTGATTTATTTCGCAACTTTGATCAAGAGTTTTCTATCAAAGGAGGCTCCTGTTATACAGTGACACATAATCCCAAAAGCCACTTTGGTATAGAGTATATTGTCCTCAAAGAGAGTAGTTTATTTAAAGAGATGCGAGCATTACGGATACGGATTATTAGTTATCTGCTTCTTTCATTTCTATTTATGGGTATCGTAGGGTACTTTTTGGCTCGACTCTTTTTGGCTCCTGTACGCAACAAGATAGAATCACTTGATAAATTCATCACTGATACTACACATGAACTCAATACACCAATATCGGCTATATTGATGACGATACAGGGTCTCAAAGGTTGTGACGAACGCAAACTCAAGAGATTGGAAGCGAGTGCAAAACGACTCAGTACAATGTATGGTTCACTCACTTATATCTTGCAAGACCCAAAGAGAGAGCAGAAAATAGAAGCTATCTCTCTGCCTGCCATCATAGAAGAGAGAGTCGAATATGTACGAGAACTCATACGCTCCAAACATCTTCAAATCAATCTCAATCTCTCACCCCTCACTATCTATATGGAGCCAGAGAGTGCTATACGGCTCATAGACAATCTCCTCTCAAATGCTATCAAATATAGCGATCCCAATGGCTCGATAGAGATCCAAACTACACGACACTCACTTATAGTCTCAGATAATGGTATAGGTATAGATCCGAGACTACAAAAAGATATCTTTCGACGCTACAAAAGAGCCAACAAAGAGCGAGGTGGCTTCGGGATAGGACTCAATATCGTACTCACTATCTGCAAGCGATATAATATCCGTATAGAGCTAGAGTCAGAGCTAGGAGAGGGGAGTAGATTTATACTCCACTTTTCATAAGGAAATGATGTTAGGCTACCCCAAGGGAATAAACATATAGAAGCTCAAGGAGTCTGCTTAGCCTTTGAGTGTATCACTCACCAAAAAGGATAACTCTAATGCTTGGTTGGCATTGAGTCTTGGGTCGCACTGTGTATGATATCTACTCGCCAAATCATCTGCTGTAATCGCACAAGATTGACTCCCTGTACACTCTGTGACATTTTCACCAGTCATCTCAAGGTGTATACCGCCTGCGATAGTGCCTTCACTTTTATGAATCTTGAAAAACTGATCTACCTCTTTGAGAATATTGTCAAAATCTCTTGTCTTATATCCAGTAGAACTCTTCTCTACATTGCCATGCATAGGGTCACAACTCCATACGACATTTCTTCCTTCAGATTTGACTTTACGGAGGAGTTGAGGAAAGTGTTTCTCTACATTGTTTGCACCCATTCTTACGATGAGATTGAGCCTTCCCTCTTCATTCTTAGGGTTCAATACATCAATAAGCTTGATCAACTCATCTTCACCCATACTCGGTCCTACTTTACACCCTATAGGATTTTTGATACCGCGGAAATACTCAAGATGTGCACCATCTAAATCTCTCGTACGATCCCCTATCCAGAGCATATGAGCAGAGCAGTCATACCAATCTTTTGTGATACTGTCTCTTCTTGTCAATGCCTCTTCATAGTTGAGTAGTAGTGCTTCATGTGAAGTATAGACCGTGGTTTGGTGCAGTTGTGGGGTATTTTTGCTATCTATACCACATGCTGCCATAAACTTCATAGCTCTATCTATCTTTTCACTCAACTCTTCATACTGTTTGCCTAGTGGAAAGTCTTTGATAAAGTCTAGATTCCATCTATGTACCTCATTGAGATCAGCTAATCCACCTCTCGAAAACGCTCTAAGCAAATTCATCGTCGCGGATGACTGGTTGTAAGCTTGTATCAGTTTCTCAGGGTTTGGCATACGAGCCTCTTTGGTGAAATCAGTATCATTGATAATATCACCTCTATAGCTAGGCAACTTCACACCATCAATCTCTTCAAAGTCACTACTTCTTGGCTTGGCAAACTGTCCAGCTACACGCCCTACTTTTACCACTTGTTTCCCTGATGAATACATCAAAATCATATTCATCTGCAACATCAACTTAAAAAGATTTTTGATATTACTCGCACCAAAAGAGGAGAAACTCTCTGCACAGTCACCCCCTTGGAGTAAAAAAGCTTCACCTCTGCCAACTCTTGCCAAGTCCTCTTTGAGATTTCTCGCTTCTCCTGCAAAAATAAGTGGAGGATAGCTAGCAAGCTCTGCTTCTACTCGCTTCAACTTATCTTGATCTTGATAAGTAGGCTGTTGCTTTATAGGGAAATCTCTCCAGCTACTAGGTGTCCAACTCATATCTATATCCTTTTTGATGGGTAATCCCCAAAAATAAATTTGATGATTATACCCAATTAAAAAGAAATATCAAGTAAAATCACTCAAATAAAAATTGACTTGTAACTATTGTGTTACTAACTTTCTGAAATTTTGTAATGAGACTACATATCGCACTTTTTTGTAATGATACACGCTGGGCAAAAGTTGGTCAATCCTGCTATAAGCGGTATAACACCCAAATAGAACCATGCATTTGCTGAATAGAATCCATACCCTATCAGTGCCAAACCTACCACAATCCGAATTGGTCTACAAATTTTTCTCAATTTATTTATATCCATTGTATATCCTTTTATTTTATTATGATTTGATACTATACACAGAGGAGCTTAGAGTTAATTAATAACTACTTCTCTACTCTCATCAGCACCAAGCTCCAGAATTTTCCATGGCAAACCTTGTTTATTGAGTTGCTCCATGAAAGGGTCTGGATCAAACTGCTCTATATTGAAGACACCTTTGCCACTCCATACACCATCGAGTATCATCTTGGCTCCTATCATTGCAGGTACTCCTGTAGTGTAGCTTACTGCTTGACTCATCACCTCGGCATAGCACTTTTCGTGATCACTCACTTGGTAGATATAGATTGTGCGTCTCTTGCCATCTTTGATACCTTTGGCGAAGATACCGATATTTGTCTTACCTTTTGTTCGTTCACCAAGCGAAGCAGGATCAGGCAAAAGTGTAGATAAAAACTCAAGCGGTACGATCTTTTCTCCTTTGTGTTCTACCTCTTTGATGCCGAGCATACCGACATTTTTAAGGCACTTCATGTGCGTCAGATAGCTCTGGCTAAATGTCATAAAAAATCGAATCTGTTTCAAGCCTTTGATATGTTTGATGAGACTCTCCATCTCTTCATGATAGAGGAGATAACTATCTTTTGGTCCTATTTCAGGGTAATCCCACACTTGCTTGATCTCCATAGGGGCTGTCTCTATCCACTCCCCTACTCCCTCTTCATTGCATCTCCAGTAGCGTCCATTGGCACTCACTTCTCGTAGATTGATCTCAGGGTTGAAGTTGGTGGCAAAGGGATAACCATGATCGCCTGCATTGCAGTCTAGGATATCTATACTCTCTATTGTATCAAAGTAGTGTTTTTGGGCATAAGCACAGAAAAGATTGGTGACTCCAGGGTCAAATCCACTGCCCAAAAGTCCCAATATACCAGCCTCTCTAAACTGCTTATCTCTCGCCCACTGCTCTTTGTACTCAAATTTTGCTGTATCGGGATGCTCATAATTGGCAGTGTCGAGATAATCTACTCCACACTCTCTACATACATCCATGATGGTGAGATCTTGATATGGGAGTGCCACATTGATGACGATATCTGCTTGACTCTCTTGGATGAGAGCCACAAGCTCTGGTATATCGTCTGCATCCACACTAGCCGTAGCGATAGTCACACCTACACGATCTGCTATATTTTTTGCTATCATATCACACTTGCTCACTGTTCTGCTCGCCAAAGTGATAGCACCAAAAGTATCTCCATTCATAGCACACTTAAATGCTACGACATTCCCTACACCACCTGCACCGATAATAAGCGTCTTATGAGACATTTTGTACCCTTTTTTGTCGAATTTTACCACAAAAAATCAGATTTCTACTATCGTTGCCCCTAAGTTTCCTGGCATTCGATAAAACTTTCTAATTTTTGGGTGTGTAGTGAGATATTCACTGACCAGTCGAGCCAATATACCCCCACCTGTGCCATGAATAATCTGCACTTCACTCAATCCATTGACAAGAGCATCTGAGAGAAATTTATCGACACTCTCTATCGCCTCATCCCCATACATACCTAGAAGCTTGATAGAGACACTTGCACTGCTCTTCTCTACGGAGACTTTGGCTTCTCTTTTGGGAAGTGTCGTCACTTTGGGGAGTGGTGCGATCCTCTTGAGCTGTGAGAGTGGTACACGCATCTTCATCCCATCGACTTCGATCGTAGCATTATCAGCACGGATAGCAAGAAGTTCTCCTTTGTGACTTCTATATTTGACTCGATCGCCTATCTTGAGTGCTATCTTCTCCTCTTTGGGTCTCTTTGTCGTTTTGTTCTGCTCTTTAAATTGGTGTGCTTTGTTGAGCAGTCGTCGCCCCTCTGTAGACTCTTTGGCTTTGAGTGCTTCTCTGGCTCTTTTAGTAGCAGCGTTATATCTGTTTTCTAGTGTGGCGATCGCTTTGCGATGTTGCTCTTGGAGTTGCTCTTCGAGAGTATCCAAGTGATCTTTTTTGCGTTTGAGCTCTTCTCTTTTGCCATCTATATCTGCTATCTTCTGTCGCATCTCTCGCTCTAGTGTTGTCGAGCGTTCGATCAATTCGTTGAGATTTTCTTTGTCTTCTCCGTAGATCACCTTGGCTTTTTCGATGAGTGCTGTTGGTATCCCATATCGTTGCGCTGTCTCAAATGCATAACTCTTTCCAATGCTTCCTTGAAGAAATGTATAGGTAGGCATGCGTCGTGCTTCATCATAGAGAGCTGCGATGAGATCGACATCTTCATCTGCACTCATCAAAGATGCCAATCGTTTGTGGTGCGTAGTGACTACGAAGGTGATATCTCGCTTGCGTAGCTCTTCTAACATAATACGAAAGAGTGTAGCCGCTTCATCACTATCTGTACCCAACTCTATCTCATCCACCCCTACAAGGGCATCCCTCATTTGAAAGAGCTTGGAGAACTCTACCATACGACCTGCAAATGTCGAAATATCATTTTTGACCGATTGGGGATCATCTATCACGGCTTCGATATGTTTGTAGTGTCCTACTCTCGTCTTGGCAACATCACATCGAAACGGAAGGAGATATTTACTCATATAGACCGCAGATAGTAGCGATTTGAGGAGCATAGTTTTCCCCCCTGCATTGACTCCTGTGATAAGCATAACAGAGTGATGAAGATCTATAGTGATAGGGGTGGGATCTTCTATAGCTGGATGAGCGAAGTCTCGCAGCTCCACACCTTTCTCTTTGCTAGGGAGTACAAACTCATACTCATTGGCTCTTGCGAAGCTCACTCTCGCTTGATAGTGGTCAAAGCGGTCATACTCTTTGTTGATATAGCGTAAAAATCGCTCCCATGTATAGAAAAGAGCCGATATCTTTTTGCAGTAGCGATAGATCACCTCCTCCTCTTGGCTGAGGAGTTGCGACTCTCTCTCTTTGAGTGCCGATATCTTCTGGGGTATGATATAGAAGTAGCCTCCAGAGCTCCTGCCTACAACTGTCGCTTTGAGTGCATTGTTGAAACCTCCACGCACAAGAAGAGTCTCTTCACCATTTTGGAAATGTATCTGAGAATCGACAAGATATTCTTGGAGTGATGATGTTCGTAACAACCTATAGAGACTATCTTTGATACTGCTTTTATTATTTTTGAGGGCTTTTTGGATAGCAAAGAGCTCTTTATCTCTATGAGGGTTGATCTTGCCTTCATCTGTGAAGTATCCCAATACTTCCATGATTTCATCAGGGACTTCGATCTCTTCTATCCAGCTTGCTGTGGGTTCTTTGAGCTCTGTAGCTTTGAGTTGGTTGAAGTAGAGAATGATAGTAACAAAAGCGTAAATCTCATCGAGTCCCAAGATAGCCTGTTTTCTGATGCGAGCCAACATACCATCGAGGTTTGGCACCTCTTTGGGCTGTGGAAATTGTGTTGATGAGAGTGCTTTGATATGTCTATAGTGTTGGTTGACATCTCCATGCATTGCCACTGGTTTAACCCTAGCAAAAAAGTGTTGAAACCGCTCTATATACCCATCAAGATCGAGTTTTTGGATGATGCTCTTTGCATCTCCTTGAGATTGTAGCACAGCTACTCCTTGCATTGTTCTTATGAAGTTCCTGAGTCATGACTCTTGTTGTGGGATTATACCATATATTCAATTTGCATACAACACTCCTCACACTCCCCAATCACCTCTCTATCCGCTCTTTGACGCGGACTCTCTCTCTTTTTTTGATAGGAGTCTCTTTATATTTCTCTATCATATGCTCTGTCTCTTTTCTCAACGCTTGTTCATATATCTGCTTATATTGCTCTTTGAGGGCTTGTTTCTGCTCATCTATAGATCGAGTAATCTCTGCTTTGAATGCATCTCTATGGAGATACTCATCCACACTGATGAGGAGTGCGTCACTTCCAAGCCATACACCCAAAGCAAAGAGTGGTGAACAGACTACAGCTCCAGGTCCACAGAGACTCCCTGCAACCAAACCACTACTTGCAGCCCCTATTTTACTTCCCACCTTTATCGCTCCTTTGATAGCAAGTTTACTACTCAATGTTGCGATGATGAGTTTGTAGCTCACCCCAATGGCTAAGAGCGTCAATACTTTGTTTTGTTGCAATTGCAAACTCTTGTCTATATCTGCTTTGAGTCTCGCTAAAAGATCTCGGTTGAGTCTTTTATCGATATCTTTTGTGCTATAGGTATAGATGAGTCTCTCTTGGCTACTCAAAGCTTGGATCAATACTTTGTTGATCGCTTTTGTGGATTGTTTGAGCTGGTGAGCAAACTCTACACCAAAGAGCTTCTCTTTGATACTCTCTTCTATCTTGCCTGTCACTGCTAAACCTAGCTGACTATACTCACCTATGACTGAGTAGTGAAAATCCAAAAAGTGATCTATCCTTTGGTAGACAGGAGCAAAAAGATGCTCTATGCTATGATCAATCGTACTATTGAGATCTCCGAGTTTCTCTTGGATACTATGCTCTATTGCCATGCGTGTAGCATTCTCTTCCAAACTCTTTTGGATACTCAAATCATCTACGATAATCTCTTTGAAGAGTGCAGTGATTTTTTTGGGTACGATGGTATGCTCTTGATTGTGAAGCGTTTGAGTATTTTGATAGGCAAAAAATTGTAAGATAATATAAAAAACAAGGAGTATGAGTATCGTAAGCCAAAAGAGATTTTGTGCTTGTGAATGCTCTTTAGACATCATCTCTGCTTTCAACTAATTTGGGTTGGAATATCTTCTCTACGATATAGATGACTTGCATAATAAATCTATTGATACCTAAGATAGCAAGGCTATTGATCACCAAAAAAAGAATCCATATCCCTATCTTGAGTAGCTTATACTCTATATACTCACTCCCATTGACTACCACCCACCAAAAGAGTGCATCACTCTCTTTGTGGAGTTTGAGAAGCATCTCCAAAAAAGAACACTCAGATACCATCATATTGGATGCATTGATCATAGAGACTTCAAGTCTGCTATCAAGATAGAGCGGCTCATATCCATTGTAGTAGATATATATTGTAAAGCAAAGAAGCAAGAGTGTCGAGACAGAGAGACTCCACTCTCTTGCAAGCAATCTTCTATACTCTTGTGTGATACTGTTTCGTAACATATATTGAAACCATCGGTAGAGTAGCAACATCACAATCATGTTGAGTGTCAAGATATATATCCATAACTCTTTTTCAAAATCTATCGCTACAATAAGTGTCGATAGAGTCATTATCATAGAGACAAAAAGAGAAAATAGCGTCACTAAAACCTTGGAAGATACTATCTTTGCCAAGAGAGAACCCTCTTGAAAGAAACAGCTTTTCAAGCACAATCGCTCTTGCATCTTCAACTCTACAAAACTATGACTTATGATCAAAAGCATCAAGAGAGGAAAGAGGAGGATATAACAACCCATTTGGTAGCCATTGATCCAGCTAAAGAGTATGAGATATATCAAAAGCAGTGAAGCTACATATATCCTCAATAGAGCTATCATCGCATCAAATCACCGACACTCTCTCGTGGGTCTTTATTCTGCTCTAACATGCTATAGACTTCGTGGGCTATAGGGAGGTAGAGATCCTCTCTGTGAGCGATACGATGGAGTGCCAACGCAGTAGGAACACCCTCTGCCACCTCTCCAAGCTCATCGAGTATCTGCTCTAAGCTTTTACCCTGAGCCAAACCCAAACCGACTCTATAGTTGCGTGACATCGTAGAACTCGCAGTCAAAAAGAGATCACCAGCACCACCAAGAGACAAAAATGTCTCACTCTTTGCACCATAATAGGCTCCAAAACGGCTCATCTCTACCAATCCTCTCGAGATGAGTGCTGCTCGTGCATTGTTGCCCAATCCCAAACCGTCACACACACCCCCTGCTATGGCTATGACATTTTTGTATGCCCCTGCGACCTCAGCCCCTACGACATCACTATCTACATACCCTTTGATAAAGGATGGGAGTGCTTGGGCAAACTCTGTAGCCAATGCAACATTGGTAGAGCTGATGATGAGGGCTGTGGGCAATAAGTGCTTCACCTCTGTAGCAAAAGTAGGACCCGATATATAAGCCAACCTCTCCTCTGCTAAATATTTACCATATATCTCATTGAGAAAAGAACCTGTATCTGTCTCTATCCCTTTGGCTGCGACGAGAAGCTGCTGCCCTCTATCGACGAAATGCTCCTCTAGCCAACTGCGTACACTCTGTGCAGGAATTGCCATCACGATATATTGATAGCTTAACGCCTCATCTAAGCTCACGAAATTCTCTATATCCCTAGGGGTTCGTGAAGTTATCACTACACTATTTTTTTCTCTATAGGCATGATAGAGTGCTTGACCCCACTTACCTGCTCCTATGATCGCTATCTTCATGCCGTACTCCCTATGCTATTGATTGTTTTATCAAAGTTGATTTTCTTGCTAAATTTCTCCAAATCCTCTTCTCTTCCGATACAGACTATCGTATCTCCTGCATTGATCTCGTGTTCCAATCCTGCCGTGGTGAAGAGAAAGCTTTGGGAGACTGTAGACATCATCACTAGTGCCAAATAGAGTGCATCAAAAAGTGAAGTGATATTCGGGGTTATCTGCTCTTCGAGTACATAGAGTGCTACTCCTGCCGTGGTGACAACAAAAGCGAGGAGTGCTATGAGTGTCAAGAGTTCAAATCTCTTGGCTGCGAGTACCTATGATAGACAGTTTCATTCATAAAGAGATACTAATTAACCCAAACGCTCTTTGAGAAGTTGGTTGACTTTGGCTGGATTGGCACTGCCTTTGCTCGCTTTCATCGTCTGCCCCACAAAGAATCCAAAGAGCTTCTCTTTGCCCCCTTTGTACTCCTCTACCTTCTGAGGGTTATTTGCCAAAATTGCATCAATCATAGCCAAGATAGCACCATCATCACTCACTTGAGCCAATCCTAGCTCCTCTATGATAGCATCGATATCTCTACTCTCATTTTCCATCATATAGTCAAGTATCTCTTTGGCTCCCTTGCCTGAGATGGTATCATCTTCTATTTTGAAGAGGAGCAAGCCGAGTGTTTTGGCATCTATCGGAGAGTTGCTGATATTGAGGCTCGCTTTGTTGAGTCTACCGAGTAGCTCTGAAGTGAGCCATGTCACGGCACTCTTTGGCGTAGCACCTGCATCTACCATCGCTTCAAAGTAGTATGCCATCTCTTTGTCAGCACAGAGGATGAGAGCATCGACTCTCTTGATGCCTAGCTCCTCTATATATCGTTTGACTTTAGCATCAGGGAGTTCTGGTATCACTTTGGCCTCTTCTATCATAGCATCTGTGATGATCACAGGACGCAGATCAGGATCAGGGAAGTATCTGTAGTCAGCACTATCCTCTTTGCCTCGCATAGATTTGGTCACACCCCTATCTGTATCCCAAAGTCTCGTCTCTTGATACACCTCTTGGTCATATATGCCATCTTCATACGCTTCTATCTGTCGTTGGACTTCATACTCTATGGATGCTTTAACAAATTTGAATGAGTTGATATTTTTGATCTCTACTCGTGTACCAAATGCCTCTTGACCTTTTGGTCGGATAGAGACATTGACATCACAACGGAACGACCCCTCTTGCATATTAGCATCAGAGATATCTATGTATCTGACGATAGAGTGGAGCTTTTTGAGGTAGAGTACCGCCTCATCTGCACTTCGCATATCAGGCTCTGAGACTATCTCTAGCAGTGGTGTGCCTGCACGGTTGAGATCGACTTTGGAGATAGCTCCCTCGTGCATACTTTTGCCTGCATCAGCTTCTAAGTGTGCTCTCGTGATACCTATCTCTTTGGTCGTCCCATCATCAAAATCTATATGCAGTACCCCTTCCCCTACGATAGGGATATCAAACTGTGATATCTGATATGCCATAGGACTATCAGGATAGAAGTAGCTTTTGCGGTTAAATATAGATCGTTTATTGACCACAGCATCCACTGCATAACCAAAAGATATCGCCTTTTTGACTGCTTCTAAATTAAGCACTGGCAACGCCCCAGGCAGAGCGAGACAGGTAGGACAACTGTTTGTGTTCTGCTCTTGGGCAAAGCTCGTAGGACAGGAGCAAAATATTTTTGTTTTTGTATTGAGCTGTACATGCACTTCCAAACCGATAACTGTTTCAAACATCAAGAACCTTTATTGAAAATATCTCATTTATTTGCTATTATACCCTTTCCTCTATTTATCTAGCATTATGCACTCATAATATCTCAAAATCCTTACTTTAAAAATTACTCATAACATACAAAGCGATATTAAATATAATTAGATATAATTGCCAACTACAATTTAGCTATCATCATAGCATTAGGAATACTCAATTGCAAAAAGACAAATTAGACAAATTAGACAAATCAGACTTACAACTCGCACTCAAAAGTATGAGAAAGATATTTATATCTCTAGGTATATATAGCTTTTTTCTCAATATACTCATGCTCTCAGCTCCATTTTATATGTTGGTTGTCTATGACACCGTCATGCCGTCACAAAACCTCAATACTCTCCTGCTTGTGACACTGATCACTATCATGTTTTTTATGGGTATGTGGATACTAGACTATGTACGAGGGAAGCTCACGATATATGCAGCCAACAAACTTGACCTCATGCTCAATGAACGACTCTTTAACTCCACATTTGAACTTGCTGCGAAGTACCCAAACAGAGCCAATATAGAACCGATCAGAGATTTTGGGAAGATCAAATCATTTTTGACGGGTCAAGGGATATTTGCATTCTTTGACTTTCCTTGGTTTCCTATCTATATCTTTATAATGTTTGCTTTTAGCTGGGTCTATGGTCTCTATGGGATCGTAGCGACTCTCATCATACTACTGCTCACTTACCTCAATGAGAAAGCCACCAAAAAAGGATTAGAGGAGTCCAATGAGCAGTATAGTAAAGCTGTAGGATTTTTCGATAACAATATCCGCAATGTAGATGTAGTGCAAGCTATGGGTATGCGTGACAATCTCCACCGACTCTGGATGGAGAAGTACAATAGCTATCTTATCACACATACCAAAGCAAGCTCCAAAGCCTCTTTCTATACCAATGCATCCAAATCATTTCGTATGTTAGCATCATCTATGATGTATGGTGTAGGTGCCTTACTCGCTATAGCAGGTATGATCTCTCCTGGTATGATCATCGCAGGGGCTGTACTCCTAGGAAGAGCCTTGCAGCCAGTGAGCCAGATAGTAGGAGGGTGGAAACAGTTTGTATCTGCAAGGATAGCTTACAACAAACTCAATGATCTCCTCTTGGAGTTTCCAAATGAAGCAGAGAAACTCTCCCTCCCCAATCCAGAGGGGGTGATACGATTTGAAAATCTCTTTGCTACGCCTCCACTTGGCAAAAATCATGTACTCAAATCTATCTCTCTTCAGATAGATGCAGGAGATACAGTAGGGGTTATAGGACCCAGTGCTGCTGGTAAATCATCATTTGCTAAAGTAGCAGTAGGTGTATGGCGACCAAGCCTAGGAAATATTCGTATAGATGGGGCTGACATACACCAATACAACTCTACAGAGCTTGGCAGACATATCGGGTATCTCCCACAAGATATAGAGCTTTTTGAAGGAACAATAGCACAAAATATCTCTCGATTTGATGAAAATCCATCTGATGAGAAGATCATCGAAGCTGCAAAACTCTCAGGTACACACGAACTCATACTCAATCTCCCCCAAGGGTATGGTACTCTCGTAGGGAGAGGTGGCATGGCACTCTCAGGAGGTCAGAAGCAGCGTATAGGATTGGCTCGGGCAATGTATGGAGAGCCAAATATCATCGTGCTTGATGAGCCCAACTCCAACTTAGATGAGGCAGGAGAGTATGCCCTCTCTATGGCATTGAGAGTCATGCAAGATAGAGCTATCACAGTGATTTTTGTCACGCACAAACAAAACATCCTCTCTCTTGCCAATAAACTTATAGTGATGCAAAATGGTACCGTTGTCTATTATGATGAGAGAGAGAAAGTGATGCAAGCACTCTCAGGCAATCAAACCAAACAGATCAAAGAGCCCAAAGATGAAGAAAATAAGGCGGAGCAGTAACTATGAAAAATCTCGATAGTCAACAAAACACTCAAGAGCACCACGAAGTACTCGAAAAGACACACAAATCTTCACGCAAATTAGGAGCTCTAACCATATTTTTGCTCTTTGGTCTCTTTGGTATATGGAGTATCTTTGCTCAGATAGCTACTACTGTGACTGCCACTGGTAAAGTGATCACTACTACATACAACAAAGTTGCTACCTCCACACGAGGTGGGATCGTCACCAAGATCTATATCAAAGAAGGTGACACAGTCAAAAAAAATCAAAAACTTTTAGAGCTTGATAGCGTAGAGTATAGAGCAAATCTTGATTCGCAAATCAACACATATGATACAAATCTCTTCAATATCTGTAGATTGGAGGCTATGGCATCACTCTCTGATCAACTGACTTGCTCTTCGTATGAGAGAAAGATTATCGACAAGAGTCATCTCGAAACTCTCAAAAAAGAGTCCAAGAGACTTCTAGAGTCCTCTATGAATAATTTTCACTCAAAGATTGCTCTACTCAAAAGCAAAAATGAAGTCTACCTCTCCCAAAATAGAGGATTGACAAAACAGATAGAGTCCAACAAAATACTCCAACACTCTTATGAAAAAGAGTTGACCAAGTGGAAAAAACTACTCAAACAAGATGCAGTAGATGAGCTCAAATCGATAGAGACGCAGAGAAAGATAGAGCAAGTCAAACAGCAGATAGACTCTACCAAATCCAAGATAGAAGAGAATCTCGTCACTATCAAATCAAACCAACAACAGATAGTTTTTGAGAGAGAGACATTCACAAATGATGCACTCAAAAAGCTTCATGATCTACGCATCAATAACAAACAGATCAAGAGTAAAATCATATCACTACAAAATAGTGTCGAAAACTCTATCATCAAGTCACCAAGTGATGGTCTCGTGATAGATATGAAACTCCACGCCGATGGTGAGAGTGTCTCTCCATACAAACCTATACTCACTATAGTCCCTGACGATAAAGAGTTGGGTATAGAAGGGTATGTAAAGGTCAATGATATAGAGAAGGTCTTTCGTGGTCAAACAGTCAATGTATCATTTGCATCTTTTGTTGACCCTAGTGCACTGCCTATAGAGGGTAAGATCACTTATATCTCTGCTGATGCTGTTGTACCAGAGGGCGGGAGAAGACCTCTCTACAAGATATTGATCAAGATCACAGCAAAGGGACAAGAAGCGATCAAAAAGAATGGGTTCAATATCATCCCAGGGATGCCTGCTAGTGCTTTTATCAAAACAGGTGAAACGACGCTCATGCGATATCTTATCGCACCATTTATACAACTTAGCAAAGGAATTTTCAATGCCAACTAGAGTTATATCTATCTTGCTTCTTGCTATAGCTTTTGCTAATGCAGAGGGGCAACTTTTGGCAGATCTCTGCACAAAAGGTCTCAAGAACAACCCAAATATCAAAAGCTTTGAGTACAAAAGCTCTGCAAGCCATAGCTACTATGATCAGAGTATCGACCAATACAAAACACACTTGACTATCTCAGGGCAGTATGGGAACCAAAACTATCAATATAAATACCCTACTCGTACAGACGACTACCATGGTACTTCATACAACTACAATCTCTCTTTTCGTCAACCTATCTATAGAGCCCAGCTCCTAGAGGGTATGCATGATGCAAAAGCTAAAGAGATGCTCGCAAAGCTCCAAGAGGATGACGAGAGGGCAAAACTCGTCACAATGATCGTACAAAATGCGATAGATTTGACAAGACAGAAAAAGAGCATAGAGATATTGCATAAAAAAGTTTCACTTCTTACCTCTGCTTACGATAATATCCAAAAGAAGTTTACTCTGCAGATGGCATCCAATACAGAGAAGTTTCAAGCACTTGCCAAACTACAGCAGAGCAAGAGTGATCTTATCAAAGCACAACAGACATATGACTACAATCTCTACAATCTCCGACTCCTCACCAAGTATGATGCCGTAGAGCAATACCTCAATGATTTGGATTTTGATATCAAGAGTGTAGAGCGAGCTTATGATAGATCAAAAATCCGTCATATCCAAGAGAGTGTCTACAAAAACACGCGTCTCAAACTCGATGAACAGAGAGTCAAAATAGCAAAGATACAGATAGATCTCAGAGATAGCGAAAGATCTCCACAGATAGATGCAGTAGTGAGCTATGGCGATGCTGGTGGGAGCCTAGATAGTGTGACAAGACAAGATGAGACGAGAGCAATGCTCTCACTCAACTTCCCTATATTTCAAGGTGGTGTCGTCGATGATAGAGTCAAAGAGGCAAAATACCTCTACCATGCAGCCAAAGAGGATGCAGAAAACTCACACCTCAATATCAAGATAAGTTTGGAAAAAACTTTGGAAAATATCAGAGGGGGGTTAGAGAGTATCAAAGCAGAACGATCTGCACTCAAAGCATCTCGCAAATATTTTGAAGGAGCATCCACAAGCTACCAAAATGGTGTATCGAGCCTCACTGATGCCTACCTTGCAGAAGCAGACTATAGAGATAGCCAACTTCGAGTCATCAACACAGAGGCAGATATATTGTCATCAATCGCAGAAGCATACTACTATATAGGCAAAACAGACTATAAGAGTATCAAGTTTTTGCAAAAAAACTATTTGAGATAA
>CBEUND010000021.1:0-28715 GCA_965544395.1 uncultured bacterium
AAACCCTTTAGAGAGTCCAAATCCTAAATTTTTTTCCTTTGATTTTGGCTCTTTTCAAACCATCAAAGGCTTGGTTGAAACTTCGCTTCTCTATAGCGACATATGATTGAAACTCAAATATATCTATCTTGCCTATATGCTCCCCTGCAACTCCTATATCTTTGCTCAATGCACCCAATATATCCCCTGGACGGAGTTTGCTCTTTTTGCCACCATCTATGCAGATCGTAGCATACTTAGCTTGCATAGTAAAGCGTCTCTCTACTTGTAGTTTGGATAGAGATAACTCTATCGCATGCTCTTTGATAGCTTCTAGTTTATGCTCTTGTTTGGGTGTATAGAGCGTGATAGCTTTTCCTTTGGCTCCTGCTCTTGCTGTCCGTCCTATCCTATGTGTATATATCTGTGCATCATGAGGGATATCATAGTTGATAATGAGTTCGATATCTTTGACATCCAAGCCCCTTGAAGCGACATCTGTAGCGACAAGTGCTTGGGTAGATCCATTGGCAAACTGTAAAAGCGTCTCATTTCTCTCTCTTTGGTCGAGATCTCCTTGCAAATCGAGAGCATCAAAGTGCTTTGCACGCAAGAGATCCGCCACCTCTATAGTATCTGCTTTTGTATTACAAAATATAATGGTACTTTTAGGTTTGTATGCCTTCAATATCTCCAAAAGTGCATGCTGTTTCTTGCTATACTCTACCCGATAGAGTATCTCTTCTATGACTCTATCACTATGTTGGGTATCTATCTTTACCACCACTGGCTCTTTGAGTATCTCTTGAGAGAGCTTCTCTATGTTTTCAGGATAAGTAGCCGAAAAGAGCATACTCTGTCGTGACTTTGGAAGGTTGGAGATGATTTTTTTGATAGCATCATAGAAGCCCATATCGAGCATTCTATCTGCTTCATCAAGTACAACTCTTTTGATATCTTTGAGTTCTATCGTTTCACGAGAGAGGTGGTCTTGTATACGCCCTGGAGTCCCTACCAATATATGTGCACCTCGTGAAAGAGAGGCTATCTGTGGACGCATAGGTGTCCCCCCACAAAGTGTAAGTATCTTGAGATTTTCTTGGTATCGTGCCACTCTACGAAGCTCTTTGGCTACTTGGTCTGCCAACTCTCTTGTAGGTGAGAGGATGATCGCTTGAGGATTATATCTTTTGGTATCGATCTTCTCTATCAGAGGGATACCAAAGGCTACTGTTTTGCCTGAACCTGTTTTGGCTTGTGCTATGATATCTTTGCCATCAAGTAGTGGAGGGAGTGCTGCTTCTTGTATCGGTGTCATCGTGGTATACTCCAACTGTTGGAGATTTGTGATGAGTGCTTGAGAGAGCGTAGGAAGTGTGTCAAATGAGTGCAAGATATATACCTTTTAATTCGTATGGAGGTGAAGAGAGTGTGGCTTATTATAGAGAGCTAGAGACTCTCTAGTGTGATTATGCTTGTGCGTTTTTATAATCCAAAATCATTTTGAGTGCTTCATCTTTGATGAGAAGTTTCTCTTTTTTCATCATATCTAACTCACCGTCTGATAAGTGAAGTCTTCCTTCATCGACATCTTTTGCTTTTTGATCCAACTCATTGTGTTGTTCAAATATCTTTGCAAAGTGTGCATTTTCTTGTTTTAGCCTGCTAATTTCATCTCTATATTCGTGTAGCATTGTAGTTCCTTTAATTATATATGTTTTTCGTATTCTATCTTTTTTGTGATTAGATTATAGTTAGTTTTCAAGTTTCAATCCCTATATGAATAATAATGTATAATTTTTCTGCATTTAAAGGAAAGTATGAAGAATATTTGCTATTATAAGAGATAAATTACAAAGGAGTCAAAATGCTAAAAGATATTGTATATACAGGTGTAGGTGGTGCTTTGTTGCTCAAAGAGCGAGTAGAAGAGGAGCTAAGCAAGCTAGAGGAGCGAGGCAAACTCAGCAAAGACGATACTAAGAAGTTCCTCGATGACCTCAAAGCGAAAGGTGAAGAGGAGGAGAGTAGAGCCAAAGAGCAACTCAAAGATGCACTGCGTGAAGTGATAGATGAGCTAGGCTTAGCAACCAAAGAGGATATAGCCAAACTCAAATCAGACGACAACTAATGTTGCACTACTATTCGCCATTGAGAGTTTGGCGTGTCTTTATCTTTTTGATGACACTCTATATGTTGATCAAGAAGAGAGATAGATTGCTCTTTTTTCACCCGCTCCCCCCAGAGAAGTTATTACAGACTATCACCCTGTTGGGTGCTAGTTTTATCAAGCTAGCACAGGTTTTGGCGACACGGAGTGACTTTTTCCCTGAGGAGTATCTGCAAATACTCAAAACACTCCATGATGAACTCCCCCCAATGTCCAAAGAGGCGACAAATCGAGTCTATAACCTCTCTTTCAAGGGAGAGATATTCTCCTCATTCAAGAGTGAGCCTATAGCCTCTGCTTCTATTGGTCAAGTGCATGAGGCGAGACTCATCGACGGTACAAAAGTAGCTGTCAAACTCCGTAGAGAGGGGATAGAGGAGCAAGTGCATGCAGATATTCGCATACTCCGCTCATTCAATGCCCTCTTCAAGCCACTCTTTTCGCACTATACCAAGCACTCTGTAGAAGCAGTGATCGTAGAGTTTGCTGATATGATACTCAAAGAGGTGAGCTTAGATCAAGAGCGGATGAACCTTGAGAAGTTTTCTCAAGAGTATGCAGATCAGCCTATCAGATTTCCCAAGGCATATACCCAATACTCTTGTGATAATGCACTTGTTATGAGCTTTGAAGAGGGTTTTCGTTTTGATGATAGAGAGGCTATAGAGCGATATGGTATAGATATTTTAGTGATTATGGAGCGATTGATCGTATTTTATACAGAGCAGATGCTTGTACGAGGCTTTTTCCATGCCGATCCACACCCTGGCAACCTGCTCATATCTCCTGAGGGGGAGTTGATACTGCTCGATTTTGGTATGGTCAAGCGAGTACCCAATGATGCAAGAGTCGCTATCATAGAGCTTATCAAAGCAGCTAATGAGAAGGATTATGAACGATATATCAGTGCCAACAAACGCTTGGGGATTATCGCTTATGAAGCCCCTGTGGGACAATTGGCGGAGTTTGTAGAGCAGATGTTTGATATCTTTGAAAATGACTCACTCGATAGTACCTCTATGCAGGAGTTGGCATTTGATGTGCTCAATAAGACGAGGGATTTTCCCTTCAAGCTCCCACAAGAGGCTATCTATATACTTCGCGTGAGTGCTATCATAGAGGGTTTAGGCACAACCTATATAGAGAACTTCAACGGTATCAAAGATATCTTGCCCATACTTCAAAAAAACATCCCAAGGGCATTGGGCATGAGTGACTCTATCATAGAGAGTATCGTCTCTGAGATCAAAGCTCTACCTATGGACATCATGGCTTTACGGACACTTCTACATCGTGCAAGCGAAGGTGAACTCTCTGTAGAACTCTCCAAACCTCAGCTAGAGTCCTTAGAGAAATCGCTCAAAGAGGATAGTAGCAGACTCATCACGGGTGTGACACTCCTACTCTCTAGTATATTTCTCCTCCTCTATGACCGCACACTTGATGATATATCTTTACTCTTGTTTGGTCTAGGGGTTGCACGATTGGTTTTTAGGTAGTCGCTTGTATAGGCTAGCCCAACAGACTACAGAGCGACTCATCATCAAGCAGTCGAAGTTCATAGCTCACTTGATGCCCTATGATAGGTTTGATGAGATACTCATGCAGCTCAAAGAGCAACACCCCAAAGCCCGACACTTTGTCACTGCATTTCGATACCTCAATGAGTATGATCAGATAGTCGAGGGGAGTAGTGATGATGGAGAACCCAAAGGCACGAGTGGGAAACCTACACTTGCTGTATTGCGAGGTCATGAGCTCATTAATGTCGCAGTAGTCACTGTGCGATACTTTGGTGGTACGAAGCTTGGTACAGGCGGTTTGGTTCGAGCCTATAGTGATGCAACTAATCTCGTCATAGAGCGTGCGACGCTTATCCCCTACCAAAAAGAGGAGCCACTCTCATTTAGCTCTACCTATAGTGATATGGGGAGAGTGGAGTATCTCTTGCAACAAAATAGCATCCAGCAGATAGAGAAACGATTTGAAGCTCAAGCTGTATACTTTGATATATCTGCACCACAAGAACATATAGATAGCTTTCTTGCTCAAGCCAAACGACTTGTGGAGAGATATCCATAAACACTTTTTAGATATACTATCATAAAGGAGTAGAAATGACAGTGACAAAATATAGTGCAAATGGAAACGACTTTGTCATCTTCCATGCACAAAAGAGAGAGGATCGTAGTGCATTAGCAAAAAAGCTATGCCACCGTCAAAATGGTGTAGGAGCCGATGGTATGGTGGTACTCATTCCACACAAAGAGTATGATTTTGAGTGGGAGTTTTATAATGCTGATGGAAGTGAAGCGACGATGTGTGGCAATGCCTCAAGAGCAGTAGTCCACTATGCTATAGAAAAAGGGATATCCAAAGACGACAAAGCTATCTTCTTGACAGGTGCTGGTCTCATACGCGCCTCTATCAACGGTCTCTATATCGTGAGTGATATGGTCAAACCACTTATTGTAGATCAGCAGATAGAAGCTGATGGTGAGCAGTGGTGGCTCATAGATAGTGGTGTACCTCATCTTCTTACATTTCGAGAGAGTATAGATACCTTTGATATTGAGCAGATGCGAAGATTACGAGAGCAGTACAATGCCAATGTCGATATCGCTACACTCAAAGATGGGGATATGTGGGTACGCACTTATGAACGAGGTGTAGAGGATGAGACGCTAGCATGTGGTACAGGTATGGTTGCTTGTTATATCCGTGCACACAAAGAGGGTTTGGTGAGTGATATGGTGCGAGCCTTTCCTAAAAGTGGCGATGAACTCTATGTCAGTTATGAAAATGAAGTCTATCGCTTCGGTGGTCAAGTGACCAAGACTTTCGTAGCAGAGACATTTGTAGAGTAGGGATTGCTCCCAATCATCGTTGTCGTCCCAAGGAAAATAGTATGAAAAAAAGTACAAAATATATATTGATAGTAGCTCTCTCCACATTGAGCTTATTTGGTGCACTCCCTCAAAAGAGGATTATCAACGGTACGGTAGTTTCACAGAGTAGTAGTCGTTGGAGCTGGATTGTATCTATCGAGCATGATGGAGAGCATGAGTGTGGAGGCACACTGCTAAATTCGGAGTGGGTAGTGACAGCAGCCCACTGTCTCCTCGATGATAATGAGCAAGTAATATCGATCGGTAGGCTGAGTGTATCTACGGGGAGTTATAACCTTTATGGTGATAGTATGAGAAGCTCTAGTGTCGCTCGTACGATTATCCATCCCAACTACAATACAATAACCAATGATAGTGATATCGCACTAATACAACTCACTACGCCATTAGAGAAAGAGAGTTTCCCAAAAATAGAAAATGATCTCCCTTTGTATGCAGGTAGGGATAGTTGGGTTGCTGGTTGGGGAGTTATGAGTAGTAACTCATCTCATATATCCGAAGATCTCAATCAAGTGAGTATCCCTCTCGTGGATTATAGTGTATGTAACAGTTTTTTAGGCTATGATGGGATACTTACACGCAATATGCTCTGTGCGGGATATATGCTAGGGGGGCAGGATGCTTGTGGTGGAGATAGTGGTGGTCCACTCATCACTTATGAAAATGATCAGCAGATGCTTATAGGTATCGTGAGTTTTGGTATAGGGTGTGCAGAGATAGGGCATCCAGGAGTCTATACCAATGTAGAAAATTACTCTGATTGGATAGAGTATTATACCAATACAGAGGAGAGAGATAGCCAAGAGACAACTGCACCTGACATCTCTACTTCTCCTACGAGAGGGGATATCAGCAAACTCTATGTAGCTACATTCAACCGTGCACCAGATGCAAGTGGATTGGACTATTGGATGGGTTCGGATTTTAGTTTGGAGCAGATCGCTATGAGCTTCTTTGACCAAATAGAGACACAAACCCTCTACCCAAATCCAGATGATGTAGATACATTTATCCATGCAGTATATCAAAACCTCTTCAACCGAGATGTAGATCAAGCAGGCTTGACATATTGGAGTATCGCTTTGAGTCAAGGCACTATCTCCAAGTCGCTCTTTATACTCGCAGTGATCAATGGTGCTTTGGGGGATGATAATACCACGCTTGAAAACAAAAAAACTGTAGGTGAAGCATTTGCCGATGCGAGTCTCAGTAGTGCTTCAGATGCTGCACTCGTGATGAGTGGAGTTGATGCATCTCAAGCGAGTGTCGATAACGCACTAGAGATGATAGATGCGTTGCAATTAAATCTCCTACAAAAGTAGAGGATGCGATCAACCGATCCAAGGAGGGGATAATGATAAACCGTATATTTTGTGCTACACTTGAGGGTATAGAGGCGAAAGTGATAGAGGTTGAAGCGACCTTCAACAAAGGCTTACCAGGGTTTACTGTAGTCGGTTTGGCAAGTAGCGATATCCAAGAGTCCAAAGAGCGGGTCAAGTCTGCACTCCTCACCAATAAATTTGTCTTCCCTCCACTCAAGATCACTATCAATCTCAGCCCAAGCGATATCAAAAAGAGTGGCACACACTTTGATCTCTCTATAGCACTGCTCATTGCTCTACAGAAGAGAGAGACAGATATGCAAGGGCTTTTTGTCTTTGGGGAGTTAGGACTCGATGGAAAAATCAAATCAAGCTCTATGCTTTTTCCTCTCATCCTCTCACTCAAAGAGCAAGGCTTGATAGATAAAGCGATAGTCCCTAGAGAAGCTATAGAGTATTTAAGCCATATCTCTGGGGTTGATTTTATGCCTGTGGAGCAGTTGCAAGAGGCTATCGCCCTCATAGAAGGTGGAGCTTCTCCTCAGAGTATTGAGAGCTTCTCTTACACTGCAGAGCATTTTGAGATCGATGCTCGTTCCTATTTCTATGAGCAGAGGTATGCGAGTGATTTTGTCGATGTCAAAGGGCAGAGTGTCGCCAAAAGAGCGGCTCTTATAGCGGCTGCTGGCATGCATAACTTTTTGATGGAGGGTAATCCAGGATGTGGCAAGAGTATGATAGCCAAACGGCTCAAAGATATATTGCCTCCTATAGAAGAGGAGGAGATATTGAGCATAGCTAAGCATCAGTTTCTCGATGGTACTATGCCCAACTTCTTGGCAGTGCGTCCTATGCGTTCTCCACACCATACCGCGACGACTGCCTCTATCTTTGGGGGTGGTTCAAGAGTGGCGAAGATCGGTGAAGTAGCTTTGGCTCATAAAGGGATACTCTTTTTTGATGAGTTGCCACACTTCCCCAAAAATATTTTAGAGGCACTCAGAGAGCCTCTCCAAGACAACAAAGTCCATATAGCAAGAGTCAATGCCAAGATAGTTTATGAGGCAGACTTTATGTTCGTAGCTGCCATGAACCCCTGTCCTTGTGGCAATCTCCTCTCCAAAACAAAAGTTTGCCGTTGTAGTGAGATGGAGATCAAAAGATATCAAAATCGGTTGAGTGATCCTTTTTTGGATAGGATAGATATCTTTGTAGTGATGCAAGAGGTGAGTCAAAGTGATAGAGGGGATATCTCCTCTAAAGTGATGCACCAGAGTGTCATCGAAGCATTCAAGCGTCAAAAACTCAGAGGTCAAGAGCGTCTCAATGGCAAACTTCGAGAGGATGAGGTCGATAGCTACTGTCAACTCAATAGTGAAGCTATGCAGATACTGCACAGTGGGATAGAGCGGTTTACTCTTTCACATCGCAGTATCACAAGTATCAAAAAGATAGCTAGAACTATAGCTGACCTTCATCAACATGATATGATCACAAAGCAGGATATCTTAGAGGCATTGAGTTATAGGAGAAGAAGATAAAAAATTCGGATCAAGCCTCCATCTATCTACTCCTCTTTTGGGCTTGATCCAAGAGATAACAAAACCGCAAACCATACAAAAAGAGCATCCACGAAATATATATCCAAAGAAAAAAGAAGAGTAGGGTGCTGATACCTCCATAGATACTCGTATAGGTGTGATTTTGAGTTACATAGAAGATAAAGGCACTCTTGGCTAAATACCATAAGAGCGATGCGACAAAAGAGCTCGTAAGTGCTGCACTTTTGGATACATTGATGTGGGCAGAGAGTTGATACGCGATATAAAATGTCCCCCAGATCATTAAAAATGGCAAAAACTGATAGAGGTGTATAGAGCTTGTCATTTCACTTTGGTTGAGATAGTATTGTATCCTAGAGGAGAGATAAAATGAAGCCCCCAACATAAAAGGCACGATGAGTACAAATGCTGTATATGTTTTGAGTGCTTCCCACGCTGTCCGCTTGGGTGTCTCAAAGATATCATTGACAATATAGTCATAATCTTTGAAAAACATAACCGTCGCTATAGAGACATACGCGACACCTATCAGCCCTAGCTTGCCAGAGTTGGCTACAAACTCATCTATATATCGCATGATCTCTTTGGAGTGTGTAGGCATGAGGTTGGCAAAGAGCATGTCATGGATATCATTATAGACGCTATCAAATAGAGGCAGAGAGGTAAAGACTGCAAGCAGTATCACAAGTATAGGGATGATGGAAAAAAGGGTACTCCAGCTCATACTCGAAGCGTAGTAGCCGATGCGATCATCCACAAGTCCCTCGATAAAAATCTTGATAGGCTCTGGGATCATTTTTTGAAGTTTCATCTTAACTAGGTAAGCCCATCTTACCTGGGTTGAGGATATTGTTGGGGTCAAAGGCTTGTTTGATATCTCGAAAGAGTTGCAACTCAGCATCATTGAAAGCGATATCCATAAATGGAGCTTTACTCGTACCGATGCCATGCTCACCACTGAGTGTGCCACCCATGGATACGACAAGCTCAAATATCTCTACGATCGCTTTGTGTCCATCCTCTAGCTCTTGAGAGTTGGAGCCATTTACCATGACATTGACATGGATATTGCCATCACCTGCATGCCCAAAACAAGGGACTTTGAACCCATATCTATCACCTATCTCATAGATGCGTTTGAGGGCTTCTGGGAGTTTGCTTCGTGGTACAGAGATATCTTCGTTGAGCTTTTTGCTTCCAAAGATAGTGATAGCTGGAGAGGCATTGCGTCTAGCGTACCAGAGTTTGTCTCGCCCTTCGCCCTCATCTGCGATGACAAAATCTTGTGCCCCATTTTCTCTAAATGATTGCTCTAGTATCTCTAGCTGGAACTCTACCTCTTGGATGACATTGCCATCAACATCACCTATGAGCAGAGCTCCCGCATCTTCGGGGAGATCTACGCCTAGTTTCTCTTTGAGGGCTTGCACAACCAAGCTATCGAGAAACTCCATAGCCACAGGGTTTGCTCCTGCTGCAAGTGATTTGAATACTGCATTCATAGCATCCTCAACCGATGGGAAGATACCCATATAGGCTTTGGTAAATTTTGGTTTTGAGATGAGTTTGACAGTGATCTCTGTCGTGACTGCCAAAGTCCCCTCGCTTGCTATCAAGATACCAGCAGTGTTGTATCCTGCTACATCTTTGATCGTTCGTTTGCCTGCACGGATGATATCTCCATTGGGACGGACTGCCCGAAGAGCCATGACATAATCTTTGGTGATACCATATTTGGCTGCACGCATACCGCCTGCATTTTCACTCACATTGCCACCTACACTACAGTACTCTTCACTTGCTGGATCTGGTGGGTAGAAGAGTCCTACCTTTTCGACGGCTTTTTGGAGATCCATATTGATGACACCTGGTTGCACTACAGCGACCATATTTTGGAAATCTATCTCCAAAATCTTGTTCATATGCTTCTCCATACCGAGGATGATACCACCATTAGCTGGCAGTGCACCACCAGTGAAGCCAGAACCAGCCCCTCGTGGAGTGATAACAATACGATGTTCATTGCAGTATTTGAGTATAGCACTTACATTCGCTTCATTCCGAGGAAAGACTACAGCATCAGGCTCATATTTTGTGCGTGTGGCATCGTAGCTATAGGATATGAGGTGGGCTTTGTCACTATAGACATTCTCCCCTCCTACTATCTGCTCAAATGCTTCTATGTGTGTAGTCTTTATCATTTGATATCTCCTACCATTTGATAATAGTCACCCTTTGCATCCCTAGAGAACCAGCCAGAGTCTATCTTGCCTAGTCTCATATAGAATGGAAACTGCCCTTTGGTAGGGAGTCCTGTGAGCTTCTTTTGAGAAATATAGCTTTTGCTAATTGGGTCATAGAGGATCGCTTTGCCTCTTTGGACGATATAGACGAGACCTACTTGATATTCGTTGGCAAACTTTTTGAGATTTTCTCGTGTTGGTACTTGGTCACCCTCTTTGGAGAGAAACATTGCATAGAGGTCAGGGTGAAACCAGTTTTTATCTGCTGATTTTGTGATCTTGGCATAAGTATTGGCATCAGGTGCTAAAACCAAAATATTCTCATAGAGATATCCCCCTATCACTTGGTCACCTACTCGTACTTTTGGTTTGACGCTCGGGAGATCACCATGTGTTATAGGCTCATTACTAATGAGTGTGCCTCTAGTACCACCCTCATATCGAATATAACTCGTAATAGCTTTGAGATTTTTGCCATAGTTATGCATCACGACAGCACTCATGCCTTTTGCTGGCAAACCTCGTGTAAGTGTGACGCTTTTTTGGTTCACATTTGCAATACTGCTTGTAGTAGTTGACGGATAAAAATCTGCCAACAGAGGCAGAGTTGATAATACAAGTGTAGATATGATAAGACGCATAGCCATCCTTTTTGTAATTAATTGAATAGATTATACTTTATGAATAGTAAAAGTTTGCTATCTATTGTCAATTTATTTTTTCCAAAGCTAATAAAGTATAGTGAAGATGTTGTGTTTAGGGATTATAAAAGTGGTGGCGCTGGACGGAATCGAACCGCCGACACAAGGATTTTCAATCCTTTGCTCTACCGACTGAGCTACAGAGCCACTCTGTAAGTGGACGAAATTATAGCACAATAATATTAAAATTAGCTTAAATTAATAATAAATTTCTTAAAATAGTCACCTCTTTGTAGATATGAACTAAATTGATCGAAACTAGCAGCGGCTGGAGAGAGCAATCCTACACTATTTTCTTTGAGATTTTTATCTATGGTTTGCACTGCTACTTCGAGTGTTTGACATGAGATAGCATCTATACCATATTTGCTCGCTAGAGCCATCTGTTTGTCGCTATTGCTTCCTATGGTATAGAGTATTAGATCAAAATCCTGCATCACTTTAAAAAACGCTGTCAAGTCCACCCCTTTGTCATCACCACCTGCTATGAGGTGTATCTCCTTATCTTTATAAGCTCGCAAGGCTTCTATCGCTGCATCTATATTGGTCGCTTTGGTATCGTTGACCCATAATCTACCTTTTGCATCATAGAGCTCCTCTTGACGATTGGCATCGAGTAGAAAATTATTAATAGAGTCATAATCTACCTCATCGTAGAGTACTCTCGTGATAGCAAGTGCCAACATAGCATCTTCCAAAAATGCCGCCTTAAACTTGATCTTCTTGGGATCTATATGAAAATAGTCTGCGAGAAACTCTATGCTATCATACTCTACTACGAAAGCATCTGTCTTAGGGAGGTTCAATCCCTTGGGAATAAGTGCGAGTTCCCCCTCTCTCATCGTGAGCAGTGGTCGAAGCTTGTCTGCTTCATAGGATGCTTCTGTGCCATGCCAATCGAGGTGATCAGGGGTGATAGGAAGCAAAAGATAGATATCAGGGGAAGCACTCTTGCTGTAGTGGAGTGCATAGGAGCTAGACTCTAGTATCCATAGAGGTGCTTCTCTATCAAGAGCAGCAAGGGGGATACCTATATTGCCCCCAGCGATAGCACCTCGTTTGGCTAAGAGATGTGCAAGCATCTGTGTAGTAGTGGTCTTGCCATTTGTGCCACTAATCCATATATTGAATGGTGCTTGCTCTCTTGGAGTTAGGATATAGTCATACTCACTGAGTAGATTTTGTGCATTTTGGATGAGGGGATGGTTTGGTTTGAGACTAGGAGTAGTCACCTCTAGCTGACTCGCATCAGGATCGAAGAGGTGTGAAGGGAGGATGTGGTTATTGTCTCCATCAAAGTAGGGAGTCTCCACGAAGTCATCAAAAAATGTACACCCACCACCGAGTGACTTGGCTATAGCTTTGGTAGTGATCCCATATCCGAAAAGTGTCGGTTTGATCTGCTCTTGCATATATAGTTTCTCCTTGCTCTTATCTAAACTTGAATGATATCAAAGCGAGGATATTTGATATAAGGGCTATCATCCAAAACCTCACGATGATTTTATTTTCTGACCACTTCTTGAGTTCAAAGTGGTGGTGTATAGGAGCCATGAGAAAGACTCGTTTGCCTCTGAGTTTGTAGCTTGCTACTTGGAGTATGACCGATATCGTCTCCACAACAAAGATAAAACCTATCGCAAAGAGAAGAATTTCACTCTTTCCCAATATCGCCAAGTATGCGAGTAGCCCACCGATAGAGAGACTCCCCGTATCTCCCATAAATATCTCTGCTGGGTGACAGTTGTACCACAAGAAACCGAGCAAACCACCTGCAAAACTGATCGCAAGTATCGTCACTTCACCTACCCCTTTGATATTGGGAACAAGGAGATATTGACTCAAGATAGCATGCCCTGTAATGTACAATATCGATGCCAAGGAGACGAGAGCTATCACAGAGGGTACAGTCGCCAAGCCATCGAGTCCATCGGTGAGATTGACTGCATTACTTGTAGCCAAAAAGAGAAATAACCAAAAGAAAAAAGCAAAATAGCCCATATCAAAAAGGGGTCTCTTCAGAAAAGGTATATAGAGATCTGTAGGAAAGTCTATAACAAAGAGTGTTGTGATCACCATAGTAGCTACCAAGAGTTGCAAAAAGAGTTTTCCTTTAGGTGATAAGCCTTCGAGATTGTCTCCTGCGAGTACTTTCCCTAGATCATCCTTGAAACCTATCAGACCAAAGCCTACAATCGCCATGAGTCCTATGATGATATATGCATTAGTCAAATCTGCACTCAAGAGTACCGATACTACAGTGGCGAAGAGAAAGATAGCACCACCCATTGTAGGTGTATGCCGTTTCTCATTATGTGCAGGGATATATTTGCTAATAGGTTGGTTGGCATTTTTTGCGAGAGCCCATGCGATAAATTTAGGAAGTATAGAGAGTGTAAGTGTAAAAGATATCATAAATCCAATACCAGCACGAACTGTGATGTAAGAAAAGAAATTGATATCAAAAAACTGATATAATGCATATAACATGTTGAAAACTGCTTTCATAAATGGAGATTAAAAGTGGTATTCTACAATGATTTCAATTAAGGATTGTACAAGAGATGTCAATACAAAAAACCCTTTTGATAATAACTGATGGTATTGGATGTAAGCCAAATAGCGTATGCAACGCATTTAAGGATGCTCAAAAGCCTACTTATGATATACTGCTCAAAGATGCTCCAAAAGCTCTTATCGCTACTTCTGGATTGAGTGTGGGACTTCCTGAAGGACAGATGGGAAACTCTGAAGTGGGACATATGACGATAGGGAGTGGAAGAGTCCTCTATCAAGATCTTGTCAAAATTTCACTAGCCTTAGAGGATGGCTCCATAGCAGAGAATAAAGCACTCAACCAAACGATTGAAAAAAGTCAGAGAGTACATCTCATAGGACTACTGAGTGATGGAGGTGTGCATTCGCATATAGAGCATATTATCGGAGTTGCCAAACTCTTGAAGGAGCGTGGCAAAAAGGTACTACTCCATATGATCACTGATGGACGAGATGTGAGTCCCACCTCAAGCAAAATCTATATAGAGCAGATAGAAGCCATCTGTGATGACTCTATCTGCCTAGCAACACTCGGTGGGCGGTTTTATACAATGGATAGAGACAACCGATGGGAACGCATCGAAAAAGGCTACAATGCTATAAGCCAAGCTACACCAAAAACAGCACTCACTCCTCAAGAGTATGTCGATGCAAGTTACGCCAAAGGGGAGACAGATGAGTTTATAGAGCCAGTGGCATTTAATACATATACAGGGGTAGAAGAGGGAGATGCAGTTATTATGGCAAACTTCCGTAGTGATAGAGTACGAGAGATCACGACGGCTCTTGGAGATGAGAGCTTCGATAAGTTTGAGAGAGTATTCATGCCTCTACATATAGCTACGATCACACAGTATGATGCAAGCTTCCCTTATCCTGTACTCTTCCCAAAAGAGGCACCCAAAAATACACTCGCTGAAGTCATCGCCAATGCAGGACTTAGCCAGCTCCATACTGCTGAGACGGAGAAGTATGCACATGTGACTTTCTTTTTCAATGGTGGTGTAGAGGAGCCTATGGAGGGTGAGAGTAGAGTCTTGATCCCAAGCCCAAATGTCAAAACCTATGATCTCCAACCAGAGATGAGTGCTCCTGCTGTAGGAGATGCTGTACGCAAATCTATGGATGAGAATTATGATTTTATAGTCGTTAATTTTGCCAATGGGGATATGGTAGGACACACAGGCAACTATGAAGCAGCCAAAAAAGCAGTCAATGCGGTGGATAATGAACTAGAGAGTATCCTTGCTAAAGCTAAAGAGGATGGATATGCAGTAGTATTGACATCTGACCATGGGAACTGTGAAGAGATGAAAGATGCCGATGGCAATATACTTACTAACCATACAGTAGGTGATGTTTGGTGCTTTATCTTGGCTGATGGTGTAGAGCATGTCAGTGAGGGGAAAGGACTCAATAATATCGCTCCAACGATACTGAAACTCATGGGAATTGCAATACCTGAAGAGATGGATGAAGCACTTTTTTGATAGAACTATTCCATATTAGCTATTCTTTTGGTACAATATGAGTTAAGCTACCCCAAGGGAATAAGGCTAGTCTTGCAAACGATTGCCTTGTCTATGAAAAACCTCATAAAGCTATTTGGGTGTTTATCTCCTTGGGGTAGCCTTTAGAATCCAAGAGAGAGAGGTCTAGTTATGGAGAAGAAGATTAAACGATCTGTTGCGACCCTATTGGCACATATCGTCAAAATGGACAAAAGAGAAGTGGAAAAAGAAGCACCTCTTTTTTGTCGTATTATGCAGAAAAATTTTGAGTGTGATACCCAAGAGGCGTATGAGTTTTTGAACGCAGTCGTGCAAGAAGATTATGATTTGGATGAACATATATCTATCATTAATGATGCTTTATGTGGGGATCAGCTAAGTAAAATGCACTTGATGGAGGAGCTCAACCATATTATATATTCAGACACAATCACCGATGAAGACTATAAAGAGTTTGCTCGGATAAAAGATAAACTCTTTTTCTGTGAAGAGAAAGAGCAGCAAAATGAACCCAATAAGGCAGCGGCAAAGGAGAGAGATGAAATTTAGTGGTAAAAATGTATTAGTGACAGGTGCAAGTAGAGGTATAGGTGCGAAGATAGCTCAAGGTTTAGCGGCTATGGGACTCAAAGTATGGATAAACTATCGCAGTGGCGAAGCAGAAGCTTTGGCTGTGAAGAGTGCCATAGAAGGGGTTGGAGGAACAGCCAAAGTGATAGGATTTGATGTGAGTGATGAGTCCGCATTTGTCGCAAGTATCAAAGCGATCGTCCAAGAAGATGGTGAGCTTAGCTATCTTGTCAACAATGCAGGTATCACAAAAGATAAACTTGCTATGCGGATGAAAGAGGATGAGTTTATGGCGGTGATAGAAGCCAATCTCAAATCTACATTTATCGGTTGCAGAGAAGCTCTCAAGAGTATGGGCAAAAAACGCTTTGGCTCTATCGTCAATATCGCCTCTATTGTAGGAGAGACAGGCAATGCAGGGCAGACAAATTATGCTGCAAGTAAGGGTGGCACGATAGCGATGACCAAATCCTTTGCTCAAGAAGCTGCACCTAGAGGTATTCGTTTCAATGCTATCACTCCAGGTTTTATTGCGACAGAGATGACTGCTGTTCTCAAAGATGAAGTCAAAGACGCGTTTACTGCAAAGATACCTATGGGTCGTTTTGGCGAGCCGAGTGAAGTAGCTGACGCGGTTGCTTTTTTGCTCTCGGATCACTCTAGCTATATTACTGGAGAGACATTGAGGGTCAATGGCGGAATGTTGATGTAGCAACCATATGGCATACCATATTCTTTTGTTGGAGGATGACAAACTCTTCAATGAAACTCTGCAAGATTTTCTCGATGAAGAGGGGTATCAACTCTCTTGTGCTATGGATCCCTATAGTGCCTTGGATATTGCATATGAACAAAACTTTGATCTCTATCTCTTTGATGTCAATCTCCCCTATGAGAGTGGCTTTGATCTTTTGAAAAAGTTACGAGAGAGTGGAGATACGACTCCTACTATCTTCATCACATCACGAGATGACAAACACTCACTCAGAGAGGGTTTCAAGAGTGGTGCAGATGACTATATCAAAAAACCTCTCGATTTGGATGAGTTACTCCTGCGTATAGAGGCTGTGTTGAGGAGATTGACTCGTAGTGAGAGAGTCGCTATAGGTGACTATCTATTGGATATCAAAAATGCCAAACTCACTCTCCATAGTGAAGAGATAGAGCTCTCCAAAAAAGTGATCTCTTTGTTGACACTCTTCATCGCATCTCAAGGCGAAATAGTCTCTTTGGCAGAGATCAAAGATAGACTCTGGAGTACAAGTCAAGAGGCAAGTGATGGCTCTATCCGCGTCTATATCACGCAACTCAAAAAGATATTTCCAAAGAGTATTGAAAATATCCGTGGAGTAGGATATAGATTTTCTCCTCCCCCAAAGAGCCACTAAATGCTCCCAAAGTGGCTACAAGCTAGAGGCAATCTCCTCTATGCTGCTTTGAGCTATTTTTTGAGTATTGGTATACTTTTGAGTGCTCTCTATTGGTTTTTACAAAGCAATGGCTTTAGTGAGCAAAATTTTCTCGTCGGTTCTAGTGCGATACTCATTGTAGCTTTCGTCTGGGGATATATCATCGCCCATGACCTACTCGAACCCAAAAGAGAGATGGATGCACGATTTGAACAGCTCAGCAGAGAGATACTCCATGAACTCAATATCCCGCTCTCTACTATAGATGCCAACACTAAAATGCTCAAAAAAAATCACTCCGATGAAAAATCCCAAAAGAGACTATCACGCATAGAGTCTGCTTCTGTGCGTCTCAAACGATTGTATGATGAGCTTGTCTATAGTATCAACAAAGAGTTGCATAGTGTGCAGAGTGAAAAGTTTTCTCTCCAAGCACTACTCAAAGAACGCATAGAGACATTTCGTGCTTTGGATCGCAATCCTTTTGAGCTTGATACCACTGACTTACTTCTCTATGCTGACAAGATAGGATTTGAGCAGGTGATCGATAACCTCTTGACAAATGCCATGAAGTATAGCAACAAAAAGAGTCCCATATCTATCGCTACGACAGGGAATAGTCTCTCTATTAAAGATGAGGGTATAGGCATGGATGAGACAGAGATAGTCAAAATATTTGAACGATACTACCAATCAAACACAAAACAAAAGGGTGAGGGGATAGGCTTGAGCCTTGTCAAAGCCTACTGTGATGCATACTATATAGATATCAGCATAGAGTCCAAAAAAGAGCAAGGTACTCTCGTAAAATTGGACTTGACACGCATCATATATACCGATTGATACTCGCTGTTGCATGATGGGGAGGTAGCCTTAATCCTACTTCAAAACAAATGCTGCTTTTTCTATACCGTTGAACTCAGTCTGTTTGACTATACTGTAGCCCATCATATCTTCGAAGATGACTTTGTCACCTCTATGTAACTCTGTAGAGAAGTAGTAGTCACCGATGATATCTCCAGCGATACAGCTCACTCCTGCTACTTGATAGAGATGAGAACCACGCTCTAGGGAAGCTCCTCGTATCTTGGGTTTGATTTTGGTGATAGCTACATCTAAAAGATGCGTTTCGATAGATATATCTAGTAGTATGATAGGTTTTTTTGCAGGGATGATATCTACTACAGTTGTCAAAAGATATCCTGTATCTTTGACGACACTCTCCCCTGGTTCAAAGTAGATACTCAGATGTGGATATTTTGCACGAAACTCTCTCATAAGAGAGATAAACCCCTCACTATCATAGCTATCATCTGTGAGTTGCTGTCCACCACCGAGATTGAGCCACTGCAAATGAGGCAATAGAGCGTGGTAACTCTTCTCTATATGCGAGAGTAGATACTTCAAACCCCCTAAACCTTGAGAGCAGAAGACATGAAAGTGCAACCCCTCAAGAGTATCAAATATATGAGGTCTCTTACTAAAAATATTGAGAAACTCTTGATAGGGAAGACCAAAACGAAGAGTATAGTTGGGGTTGCAATATTTTGGCTGTTTGAGCGTGAGTTGTGCATTGATGCGTATGCCTAGTGAGGTGATACCTACACACTTTTTGGCATATCTCTCATACTCTGCAAGGGAGTTGAAGCTTAGCGTATCACTATAGTGTGCAATATCTGCTATATCTTCAGGAGGAAAGTAGGGTGCATAGCTATGGATATGCCCACTCTTTATAGTAGCTAGATGCTCATACTCTCTTTTATTGCCTATACTAAATCCACTCAAATGTTTCCCTATCACTGTGATGCCATCTCTACTATGAAAGCTCTTGATCGTGTGGAGTATTTTGACTCCTGTCGATCGCTCTAGGGAGTTGAGCTTCTCTAAATTGCGAGAGAGTTTCTCTGACTCCATGACAAAACAGGGGGATATAGTATCAGTTTTCATACCATCTCCCCCAACCTTTGTCGTAGTAGTATATCAATCTATGTGTACTGATTTGGTTGCTCTCTACAGCTACTTTAGCAATATCTGGAGCAAAGATTTGCATAGTTTTGAAGATAGAGTTGTTGAGGTACTGTAGCTTCATGCGTGGCTCTATAGGTCGGGTACTCATGTCCAAATGTGTGGCGACGACAAAGCCCCACTCTCCAAAACTAGGTACATAGGTATGGTATGGTTTTGTCTGAAGCCCAGTAGATGCAAGTGTCTTCTCTATACACCAGAAAGCTTTGTGAGAAAACATTGGGGAAGTTGCTTGTGTGACTATCGCTCCTACTTTGGATAAGTGTGAACTGATAAGCTTGTAAAATGTCTTTGAGTAGAGTCGTCCTATCGAAAAGTTGTTAGGGTCAGGCAGATCGATGATAACTACATCATAAAATGCTTGACTCTTCTCCACAAACTTCCAAGCATCTTCATTGACCACTTTCACTTTGTCACTATCAAATGCATGGTGGTTGAGCTTGCTAAGTGTGGGATCACTCTTGAAGAGTGTCGTGATCGTAGGATCCAAATCGACAAGTGTCACCGCTCCTACATCCTTATATCGAAGTACCTCTCTAAGAGCCATACCATCACCTCCCCCTATGATCAATATATTTTTGTGTGATTTTGCTGTTAGCATCACAGGGTGGACAAGTGATTCATGATATCTATACTCATCAAGAGTATCAAACTGTATCGCTCCATTGATATAAAATTGTATCCGTCCCTTTTGGCTCGTGATGATGAGTTTTTGATATGGAGTCTGCATAGAGTATATGACACTATGTTGATAGAGCTTGTTCTCTACAATAGATATGAGTTTGTTGGACTTGAACAATCCTAGTACCAAAATAGTGGCTATGCTCATAATGAGAAGAAGATATCGTCTACTTAAACTATCACGAAAGATAATCCAAGTCAGTAATCCCACAAAAAGATTGAGTAATCCAAAAAAGAAACTCGTCTGCAAGAGTCCAAGAGATGGTACAAGCACGAGCGGGAAAAGTAAAGCAGCAAAGAGTGCACCTACATAGTCGAGTGCAAATACATTAGAGATATTGGTTTTGAGAGAAAAACTCTCTTTGAGGATACGAATAATAAGTGGTATCTCTATACCGAGCAGTGTTCCTAGTGTGATAGTCACAAGGTAGAGAAACCCCTCATAGTTGTGAATATAAGCAAAAGCATAGAAGAGTATCAATGCCGAGAAGCCTCCCACAAGAGAGATAGCGATCTGCAATAGCATAAAAGCCCTCTCTAGCCTCTTCTCTATAAAACGAGAGAGCCAAGCTCCTATCCCCATAGAACTCATAAAGAGTCCTATCACAAGTGAAAAATGGTAGATGGAGTCTCCTAGGAGGTATGAAGAGATAGTCCCCTCTAGGAGTTCATAAACAAGCCCACATATAGCTATGACAAAAGTACCCAACAATAGTGCTATCTCTTTGCCCTTATTGTCCTGTCTCATATACTTTTTACTCTCTTCATTGATCCCCTCCATTTACTATTTTATTTGAAATTATAGCTAGTTTGAGCCAAAAGATGCAACTAAGAGTAGATTAATTTTTTTTAGGTATAATAACCGCCCTAGTAAAGTATTTATTATCTTACTATAGTGGAACTGCGTGAAGAACCTTTATATAAATAGCACTGATTATACAAGGGTTGGATTGTTTACATCAATAATCCACGCAACAATGAAAAGGCTCTAGCAGTCTTTAGGTGCAAAAAATCGTAGGAGTAACCATGAAGGTTAGACCATCAGTTAAAAAAATGTGTGACGATTGCAAAGTAATCAAACGCAAGGGTATAGTACGCGTGATTTGTAAAAATCCAAAACATAAACAAAGACAAGGATAAACATGGCTCGTATAGCAGGTGTTGATTTACCTAAAAAGAAGAGAATGGAGTATGCACTGACATACATCTTTGGTATTGGCTTGACAACTTCAAGAAAAATTCTTGATGCAACTGGCATTGACTATAACAAAAGAGTTTATGAGTTGAGCGATGCAGAAGCAGCAACAATTCGTAAAGAGATCCAAGAGAAACTTATGGTTGAAGGTGACTTGAGACAAAAAGTTGCAATGGATATCAAATCATTGATGGATCTTGGTAACTATAGAGGTCTTAGACACAGAAGAGGGCTTCCTGTTCGTGGTCAAAAAACTAAGACAAATGCAAGAACTCGCAAGGGTAAAAGAAAAACCGTTGGCGCGGCGTAAGCAGGGAGTGGTATAAATGGCTAAGAAAAAAGCAAAAAAAAGTATTGCTAAAGGTGTAGTGTATGTTGCTGCAACTTTTAACAACACTGTCATCACAGTTACAGACGAGATGGGAAATGTCATCTCTTGGAGTAGTGCAGGAGCACTAGGATTTAAGGGTAGTAAAAAATCTACACCGTTTGCAGCACAACAAGCTGTAGATGATGCACTCAACAAAGCAAAAGAGAATGGCATCAAAGAGGTAGGTATCAAAGTACAAGGACCAGGTTCAGGTAGAGATACAGCTGTCAAAGCGATCGGTGCAACTGAAGGTATCCGTGTAACATTCCTCAAAGATATTACTCCACTTCCACATAATGGTTGTAGACCTCCTAAAAAGAGAAGAGTATAATACAATAGCAGAGTATAGTTTATAACTGAAATTTATAATTGATACAATACTTTATTTTACGAAAATAGTTTAAAGGTAAACAAATGGCAAGATATACAGGTCCCGTTGAAAAACTAGAGAGAAGACTTGGTGTTGATCTTGGGTTGAAAGGTGAGAGAAGACTCGCTGGTAAGAGTGCTTTAGAGAAGCGACCTTACGCACCAGGGCAACATGGACAGAGAAGAACAAAGATTAGTGAATATGGTCTCCAACTAAGAGAGAAGCAAAAAGCTAAATTTATGTATGGTGTGAGCGAAAAGCAGTTTAGAGCATTGTACAAAGAGGCTAACAGAAGAGAAGGAAATACAGGTAACATCTTGATCCAACTTCTTGAGCAGAGACTTGACAATGTAGTCTATAGAATGGGCTTCGCAACTACAAGAGCAGCAGCAAGACAATTCGTAAACCACGGACATATTCTTGTAGATGGTCAAAGAGTTGATATCCCTTCATGTAGAGTAAAAGTTGGTCAAAAAGTAGAAATAAAAGAGAAGAGTAAAGCTAACCCACAAATTGTCAGAAGTATAGAGTTGACAAACCAAACTGGAATGGTCGAGTGGGTTGATGTCGATAAAGAGAAGTTTTTTGGTCTCTTTACGAGAGTTCCAGAGAGAGAAGAGATCTCAATACCTGTTGAAGAGCGTCTAATCGTCGAACTTTACTCTAAATAATCATTAAGGGTACCCATGAAAAAAATTAAAGTCGCACCATTTATGCCTACCGAAGTCGAAGTCAACAAAGTGAGTGCTAATAGAGCAGAGATTATAGCTTACCCTTTCGAGAGTGGTTATGCTGTCACTCTTGCTCACCCACTAAGGAGATTGATACTCAGTAGTTCTATAGGATATGCACCAATCTCTGTCAAAATAGAGGGTGCTGCTCATGAGTTTGATAATATAAGAGGTATGCATGAAGATGTCGCTGTATTTATTATCAATCTTAAAAATATCCATTTCAAGATAAAAGATGATAGTGAAAAAGTTGAAGTAACTTACTCCTTTTCTGGGCATAAAGAGATTTTAGCTGAAGATTTGAACAATGATAAAATAGAAGTAGTAAATGGTGGTCTTCATCTTGCAACACTCAATGAAGATGCAGAGTTGAATTTCACTATAGTTATTACTAAAGGTATTGGTTATGTACCAAGTGAAGATCTCGTTGATGAAGTTGATATCGATGCGATTCCACTTGATTCATTCTTCACACCTGTAAGAAAAGCGAACTATAAGATAGAACCTATCCTAGTAGAAGATAATCCAAACTACGAGAAGATCACTTTTGATATCATGACCAATAGTCAGATTGGACCTGTAGAGGCATTCACTAACGCACTAGAGACTATGAATAAACAACTCTCTGTTTTCAATGGTGTATTAGATGTTGATATCAACACAGCACCTGTAAAACGAAGTAGTGATGATAGTGAGCTAAAACCTTTCTTGCAAACTGTCGATGCACTTGGCTTGAGTGCAAGAAGCTTCAACTCTCTCGATAGAGCAGGGATTAAGTATTTGGGTGAATTGGTTTTGATGAGTGAAAATGAGATCAAAGATATCAAAAACCTCGGGAAAAAATCACTTGATGAGATCGCAGAATGCCTTCGAGAACAAGGATATGGTTACGAGTTTGAACTCAGTGATATAGCAAGAGCAAATCTTGTCAAAAAATTAGAGAAAATAAAACAATAAAGGAATCCCATGAGACATAGACATGGATATCGTAAGCTCACGAGAACATCTTCTCATAGAGCTGCACTTCTAAAAAATCTCTCTATTGCTCTTACAAAAGAGGGTAGAATAGAGACAACTCTTCCAAAAGCAAAAGAGTTGAGAAGCTATTATGAAAAATTGATCACAAAAGCAGCAGCAGGTGATGATAATGCACATAAAGCTATTTTTGCAATGCTACAAGACAAAGCTTGTACAAATAAAATTGTTACTGAGATAGCACCAGAGTATGCTGATAGAAAAGGTGGCTATACAAGAATCATCAAAACGCGTATGCGTAAAGGTGATGCAGCACCTATGGCAATCATCGAACTCATATAAAACCAAAATAAAAAGAGTGGAAGGAGTCTTCCTCCCCCACTCATTTTGGAAAGAATCCCCTAAAAACTATACGAAACATCCACAAAAACCATATCATTATCTTTCACAGCATCAAAGAGTAGAGAAGCACCTCTGTAGTCTACTATACCAAAGTTAGTATTATAATATGCTCTGCATCCGCTTAAAGATATAGGGATATTTATATGCTAGAGAGTAAAGTTTTTGCTTGTTCATTGAGTCTACTACCCCTTAGCTACCACGGAAACCGTGGAAGCCAACAATATTTGAAGCTTTTAATCTGATAGCCATTTATATAAACCATACGCTCCAGCCCCTGCAAGTAATGGTGTAGCTACGGTAACTGCTAAACCTGTAGCCATACCACCTCCCACAACAGTTCCAATAGCGGCTAATCCTGATGTAATACCTGTTGCTTCAAGCAAAAAGAATATGATAATCGAAGAGCTAAATCAACATACCGATGAGATGTATACAGTTACTTCTAATAATCTATTATACAATAATTTGAATGCAAATATGACATTTTGACTACATTTTTATAGTATAATAACTTTTTGAAATCAAGCAAAACAACCCTTTTATAGTGAGGCAAAAAATGGATAAAAAAGCAACGATATTAGTAGTGGATGACACAAAAGAGAATGTACATATTCTGCTCTCACTCTTAGAAGAGTATGATGTAGTAGTAGCCCTGAGTGGGAAAAAAGCACTCAAGATGGTAGAAAAAAATGATATAGATATCATTTTGCTAGATATTATGATGCCTGAGATGGATGGGTATGAAGTGTGTGCTATCTTAAAGTCACAACCCCACACCAAAGAGATACCTATCTTGTTCATCACTGCGAAAACAGATGAAGAGAGTATAGAAAAAGCCTTTGATACTGGTGGTGTTGATTATGTCACGAAACCCTTTAAGCCCAAAGAACTCTTGGCTCGCGTCAAGACACAAGTCGAAAATAAAAGGCTTATTAAAGAACTCAATTTTATGGCTTCAAGAGACGCTATGACAGGTATCTATAATAGAAGAAAGTTTTTTGAATTAGGAGAGGAACTCTTTGATGGAGTCGATAAAAATCTTTTTGCAATAATGATAGATATAGATAAGTTTAAAAATGTGAATGATACCTATGGACATCCCTTTGGTGATATTGTTATCAAGAGTTTGACACATACTGTATCTACGCTCATTGAGTCTGAGACAATATTTGCACGCCTTGGTGGTGAAGAGTTTATTTTGCTTTGTGAAGCAAAAAGCAGACAAGAGGTAGAAGATAAAATTGAACTCATACGAGCAACCATCGAAAGCTTAGAGGAGAAGTGCGAAGGAGAAGTCGTAAAATTTACGATTAGTAATGGTATTGCACAAAAGCATTCAGGGGATAGTTTGGATCTGCTCTTAAAAAGAGCAGATGAAGCACTCTATGAAGCCAAAGAGAGTGGGAGAAATAGAGTCTGTTTTAGATAAAAAAGGAGAAATCATAATGTTCCAATCGAAAATATTAAATAAAGCAATGCTTGCGATATCACTTATTATCATAAGTTTTCTTATAGCAATTTATATCTTTGCTATGCCAAAAATCAAATCCAATATCCAATCGCTAGAGGAGAAAAATGCCAGAGAAGTACTTAGTAAAGTCGCAACACTAGCTAGAGCCCAAGAGAAAAATTTTCTCAAATTTAAACAAACAGCTATGGTATTTCATAAAAAAGAGTTAAAAGATCTTACGCAGAGTGTATGGGATCTGATAGATACAAAATACAAAGAGTCTCCATCACAAAAATCAAAACAAGAAGTTCTCAATCTTATCAATAAGTTACGATATGATGGTGATAACTACTTCTTTGTTGCTGACTATAAGAGTGTTCTTATTTCACATCCAACACTTCAGGATAAAGATTTTTCAAAAGTATTGGATAAAAAAGGCAATTTGATTGTTCCACCATTGGTGAAGGTTGCAAAAGAAGAGGGGGAGGGATTTCACAGCTACTGGTGGCAAAAAAACAATCAAGACAAAGTACCCTACGAAAAATTAACATTTGCTAAAAATTATCCAAAGTGGAATATGGTTGTTGGTACTGGAGTCTATATCGATGAAATTCAAAGAGAGTTGGCAAAAAGTAAAAAAGAACTTATGCAACAAATCAGAGATATCATGCACGAAACAGTCATCGGTCAAACAGGCTATATCTATCTCTTTGACAATAGAGGAAAAATGCTTATACACCCAAACAGCAATATAGAGGGGACAAATTTTAGAAAGCTGAAAAACCCTGGGACGGACCACTATATATTTGATGATTTGCTACAAGCATCTCGCACTACTAAAGAGCTCTCTTATAAATGGGACAGGGTCAACGATAAGGGAAATTATATTTATGATAAAATCTCTTGGATAGAGTATTTGCCTACTCTAAAATGGTATATAGTCTCCTCAGCTTATGTAGATGAGTTTCAGATAAGTGCCAATGCACTCCAAAACTCTATCAGTATCATTGCTATTGTTTCACTGCTTTTTTCACTGCTTTTTAGTGTCGTCTTTTTTCGTAAACTACTCAAACCAATATCAAATCTATCTCAAATCGCATCGAAAGTATCGCAGGGAGATTATAGTGTCAAGTCGCATTATAAGAGTCAAGATGAGATAGGTACTTTGTCAAAAACATTCAATAAGATGATCGAAAAGATCGCTTCAAATATAAGAAATCTTGACAAACAAGTGCAAGAAAAGACTCAAGCGTATGAGATAGAAAAGGATAAAGCCCTAGAAGCTGCAAAAACAAAATCAGAATTTTTAGCCAATATGTCGCATGAGATAAGAACACCTATGAATGGAATCATAGGAATGTCCCATCTTGCACTTGAAACCAAACTAGACAAGAAACAGAGACACTACATAGAGAAGATTGATAGTAGTGCAAAATCACTTCTGCAAATCATCAATGATATCCTTGATTTTTCCAAAATAGAGGCTGGGAAATTAAATATTGAAAAGATAGATTTTAATTTGTATGAAACTATAGATACTATAGTTACGATGCTAGAGTCAAAAATAGAGGAGAAAAATCTTGACTTAGTGGTGAGTTATGGTTCAGATGTTGGGCAAAATTTCTATGGAGATAGTCTAAGAATATCTCAAATAGTGACAAATCTGATCGGGAATGCGGTGAAATTTACAGAGTCTGGAGAGATAGGTATCTATATCAAACGATTAGAAGCAGATAGATATAGGTTTGAAGTGAGGGATACAGGCATCGGCTTAACGCAGGCACAAGTCAAAAAACTCTTTCGCTCATTCTCTCAAGCAGATGGGAGTACTACGAGAAAATATGGTGGTACAGGGTTGGGGCTTACTATCTCTAAGCAGTTGGTAGAGCTGATGCATGGTAAAATTTGGGTAGAGAGTGAAATGGGTGTTGGAAGTAAATTTATATTTGAGATAGAACTTCAAGAGAGAGCATCCAACGAGCAATATAGACAATTTAGTGATAAAAAAGTCCTTATAGTCGATGACAATAGATCTTGGCATGAGATATTGACAAATACTCTGCAACTCTTTGGTATCGAAGTGGATTCTGCTTTTAGTGGTGAAGAAGCCATTGCATTCATATCTGAGTGTAAAAAGCAGTATGATCTCATCTTGATGGATTATCAAATGCCAGGACTCAATGGGATAGAGACGACACATAAAATCAATGAAGTCTGTACGCAGAGTGCTGTCAAAGAGCGTTGCGACGGGAAAGTGGCATCAAGTGTCATCATGATCAGCAACTCTATGCAAGAGGAGATCATGCAAGAAGCCAAAACTCATGATATCCGTCTCTTCTTGCAAAAGCCAGTAAACCCATCACTGCTCAATGACATCTTGAGAAAGATTTTTCTTCATGAAAAGAGTAATCCTAACGAAGAAGAGCATCATGCAGTGGGCTTAAAAGATGAGCTTACTACACTAAGGGGAAGTAAGATACTTCTAGTAGAAGATAACGAAACCAATCAAGAGATCATAGTAGGACTCCTTGAAAATAGTGCGATTGAGATGGATATCGCACAAAATGGTCAAATTGCTATCGATTTGTTTGAGAAAAATAGTTATGAACTCATATTGATGGATGTACAGATGCCAGTCATGGATGGGATAGAAGCAACAAAGCGTATCAGGCTTAAAGATAAAGAGATACCAATCATTGCACTCACTGCAAATGCCATGGTACAAGATATTGAAAAAACAAAAGTAGCTGGTATGGATGCCCATCTCAATAAACCAATTGATGTAGAGAAGCTCTATGCAACCTTGCTCAAATTTATATTAAAAAAAGAAGAAACCATCCAGCCAATTGAGATAAAAAAAGCAGAAGAGATAGATATCCCTGAATTTATCAATATAGATACTACCGTAGGATTGAAACATTTAGCAGGCAATAAAAAGCTCTATCTAAAAATCCTCAATGACTTTCACAGAGAGTATAGAGATATAGAGCTTGAGAGCGTAGATGAGAAGAGTTTTAAAATTCTCACACATACCATAAAGGGACTCTCTGCAAATATAGGGGCAACTGCACTTCACAAGATAGCTCAAGAGCTTGATACCACACAAAATAGAGAGTTGCTCCCTAGCTTCTATAAAGAGTTAGCGATAGTACAAGATGAGCTTGATGAGAAGTTATCCAAGGATGATAAAGAGAGTCAAGATAAAAAGAGTATCTCAAAAGAGGTAAGAGATGCGTTGTTTACAAAATTAAAAGATGGGGTTGAAGAGGAGAGAGTACAACTCTGTGAACCTATTATTACAGAGTTATCACAATATAGTCTCTCCAAAGAGGATGCACTCCTTTTGGAAAAAGTAAAAGATAGCATTGATGAGTTTGACTTTGATGAAGCACTGGAGGTTTTGCAATAGAATTGTCTTTGGGAGCTTCCTAGAAGCTCAAGACTCTCTCTATAAGCCAAAAAGAGGAGAGTGTCCCAAAGATATATGCAAGTATCTGCTCTATCTCTGCTTTTTTATCTCGAAAGCATGCTAGAGCGTTGCATACAAAAGCTACAAACACAATAGTCACCACAAAGAGAAG
>CBEUND010000022.1:0-28406 GCA_965544395.1 uncultured bacterium
TTTGAATATGGTGCGGCAGAGAGGATTTGAACCTCCACACCCGTAGGGCACTACCCCCTCAAGGTAGCGTGTCTACCGTTCCACCACTGCCGCAGCGTAGACTAGCTTGTTTAATGAGGAAACTTAAATAGTTAAGTTGGAGTGACATTATACCACTCCAAACTTAAAATAACATTAACCGATGAATGGGTTAGCGTAAAGAGCGATCAATGCAATAACAAGTGTATAGATAACTTGTGCTTCGATCATAGCCAATGCGATAAACATAGTAGTCATAAGTTTACCACCAAGACCTGGATTTCTAGCTGTACCAGCGATAGTAGCAGCAGAAGCACTACCCATACCGATTGCACCACCAGCAGCAGCAAGACCAAGACCAACACCAGCAGCGATGACTGAGTATGCTTTTATCATTGATTCGCCATCTTCACCAGCGAAAGCTACAGCACCAAGTGCCAAGAAAAGTAAGAAAAACTTTTTCATATTTATATCCTTTAAAATAAAATGGATTTAGAGTCTCCAATATGACTATCTCTCCAAAAGTCTGTTCGGCTTGCGTATCCCTACTTATCACTTCGTTAAGACGGCGTTATTATAACTGAATTATCATTATAGGCAGGTGTTGCCAAACCAACTTTTTTGCCTTTTTGTTCGACGACAACTACTTCTATACTGTCACCCTCATTATAAATCTCTGCTAAGTTGCTAATGCGTTCTTTGGATACTTTGGATATATGTAAAAGAGCATCATAGCCATCTGGCATTTCGATAAACATACCAAAATCTACAATCTTTTTAATCTTGCCGGTATAAACCTTGTCTTGTGCATAAATCGACTGTTTTTGGACAGGTGTATCTGCGATGGTTTTGATATGTTCTTTTGCTGCTTCTACTTTCTGTTTATCATCACCTGTGAGTTTGACCCCACCTTTGTCGCGGTCGAGATCTATACTCACTTCAAAACGCTCAATGATCTCTTTGATAGTAGAGCCTGCCTTCCCAATAATATCTACAATCTTATTAGGATCAATATGGAAGAGTTCCATGCTTGGGAGTGCTTGGCTAGGTTTGATCTCCTCTTCTGCTTTCTCCATAAGTGTAAGGATATGGTTTTTGCCTTTGGTTGCTTTCTCGAGAGCTGCTTTGAGTATTTTGAGATCTATACCACCAAGCTTGATATCCATCTGTAGTGCTGTGATACCACTCTTTGTCCCTGTAACTTTGAAGTCCATATCTCCGTCATGATCTTCCAAACCCATAATATCAGTCAATATAGCATATTTGTCACCATCACTCACAAGCCCCATAGCAACACCTGCTACGAGATCGACCATCTCTATCTCAGCTGAGCGGAGTGCTAGAGAGCCACCGCAAACTGTTGCCATAGATGAAGAGCCATTACTTTCAAGGATTTCAGAGACCAATCGGATTGTTCCATCATAGTTGAGATCTATGGCACTCTCTAAGGCTCTTTTTGCCAAATTGCCATGTCCTAGCTCTCGTCTCCCTGGCATACCCATAGGTCTCGCTTCACCTACAGAAAAACCAGGGAAATTATAGTGAACCATAAACTTCTCTGATAGACTTTGCTTGTTTGTGATCAACTCATACTGCTGTGCATCTTTTGCATCACCAAGTGTAGCAGTGACGAGTGCCTGTGTCTCACCTCTCGTGAAGAGACAAGAGCCATGGACACTAGGCAAAAGGTTAGTCTCTATAGATATAGGACGCACTTCATCAAGTCCTCTTCCATCTGCTCGTACCTCTTCTTCTAAAATCATGCTACGAACGATAGAGCGTTTGTACTTCTCTAGGACTCTTTTGACAAGGGCTTTGTCTACCTCTTCTTCTTGGGATTCAAGAGTAGCGATAATCTCCCTCTTTAGCTGAGAAAATGCTGTACTTCGTTCACTCTTTGCCATCGATCTGATCGCCGCATAAACGCTATCTTTATAGTTATTTGCTATATATTCATAGAGGTCTTCATCTATCTTCTCCTCTTCAAGCTCTATCTCTATAGGCTCCCGTACGAATGGAGTAAAGGCTTTGGTATATTTATCAGTAGCCTCTTTGATAGCTTTTGCTGCGATAGCAATAGCTTCTATCAACTCTGCATCAGTAAGCTCATTACAGACTTGATGCTCTAAGAGTATAGGTGTCTCAGGCATTATAGGATTGATGACATCCAACTCTATATCATCTATCTTTTCTGAAGCATTAGTTTTCATCTCTATCATCAAGAGATCATCCCCACTTCCTGCAACATAGAGATCTAGACTACTACTCTGCATTTTGGAATTTGTAGGGTTGATGACTATCTCTCCATCTATTTTACCCAATCGAACAGCACTGATACTTCTTGTTATGGGAAGATCTGAGACGAAGAGTGCAGCCGAAGCTGCATTGAGAGCGAGAAGTTGCATATCAACTTCACTATCACTACTCACTACCATTACAGTCATTACTACAGGATAGTAAAAACCTTTTGGGAAAAGAGGTCGTAGTGATCTATCGACGATACGAGAGGTAAGTGTCTCAAAATCTCCTGGTTTTGCTTCTCTTTTCATAAAGCCACCAGGTATTTTGGCAGCTGCGTAAGACTTCTCTACATACTGCACAGTCAGTGGTAAAAAATTGTCTACAATAGGCTTTGGGTCTACAGCTACGGTAGCTATCAATACAGCTTTACCTGATTGGTACATCACTGCACCACTTGCTTGTTTGGCTACCTTGTCAAATATATATTGCTCTTCCAACCTATTGGTAGTCAATTTTATAATCTTTTCACTCATATTTATTTCCTTTTATAATCTGTTATTCCATTCTCATTTATCATGAGTTCTAAATCATCAAACTCTATCTTCTCAAGAGTTTTATAGTAGTACTCTATGGAGATATAGTCTCGTACGATATGTGGACAGAAAACACCATCGCACAAGTTTTGGAGATTATCATAGACTGAATAATCTAGTACTGGAACAGCGACATAGATACTCTTCACACCCATCTCTATCATAGATTTGAGAGCGGCAGAGATAGTCAATCCACTCTCTATAGATTCATCTGTCAATATGACATGCTTCCCTTTGAGTGATCGCATAGGGATAGATTTTCTGTATTTGTAAATATAGGGTAAGATAAACTCTTCATATTTACGATTGGCTTCACTATAGATATAATCCTCATCAATCTCAAAAGAGTCTATGAGTGCATTATTGATAACCATATCTTCACTCTCTGTGACTATGGCAATAGCGAGTTCACTATTGTTGGGTGCAAATATTTGTATACTTAGTAAGATATCCATATCTATTTTTCTATGTGAAGCTATCTTGTCAGCAAAGTAGACACCACCCTCACTAACTGCAACAACAACTGTTTCGTTACTATCAAATATATTGATTGGTAATATATCTATCAACTCTTTAGATGCTGCACTTCTATCTTCATAAATGATATTAAAATCTAAATCGTTTTGCATAATCTGCTCCTGGAAATTGTCTACTGATCTCCTCTTCACTAAAAGAGTAACGAAATTGATCTATATAGAGAGTTAATATCTTATAGGCACTGTTGATTGCTTCCATTTTTTCAGGGTCGCCATCCACATCTGGATGATATTTTTTTGCAAGGAAGTGGTATTGCTTTTTGATATCTTCTTTTGTGGAGAGAGTTGGTACTCCCAAAATATCTAAAGCAGTTTGGATATCTTCTATGACTCTATCCATATCTATTGATACTGTTTCATACTATCACTAGAGACACCGATGCCTCCAAAAGGGACAAAATTGAGTTGAAAATTAAAAGAGTTGTCTAGGGTAGAGTCGGCACCATTGAGAGTAGCTGTTGGTCGTACATCTTGTCTATATCCTACACTGAGATTCCAACAATCTTTATTGTAACGCACACCAAATTTCCATTGTGAATTGAGTGCTTCATCTATATCATAAATGAAGCCCCCTTGAAGCCCCAACCGATCAGTCAACTGGTAGATGATATTGATATTGACATCATTGTTTTTCTCTATCTCTTCTACTTTATCATTCTCATCATAACTAAAAAGTCTCTGGTAAGAGTGTGTTAAGGAGAGTGCATATCCCTCACTTCTCCAGCGTATAGCACTCGACATCTCTTTGATTTTTTTGAATTCATAACTGAAGATAAACGAGTTGTAAAACTCCCAATCTTTGATATTGTAGAGCATCTCATGTGAGAGATCATCAAACTTATACTCCTCTTGATTAGGCTGATAAAATTGTGTCAATCGTTCATAAAAGATCAATTTCCCACTCTCATCATAGATATATTGACTAAATTTTAGTGCTAAGTTCTCCTCTTCGACACCAGGTGCATAGAGTCTCTTCTGCTCCTCTTCAAGCTCGTCATAATCTACAGGACTCTCCACACCACTACCAGGGATACTATAAGTCAATGATGGTTGTATGACATGGACATAGGAGTCATATCTTTTTGTCAAGTCACTAAATAGTTGGATTCGACTGACATTATTGAAATATTGGTAGTCACTATTGCTGTACTCTCCATTGGCAAAAAAGAGTTTGTTGTAGTAGAGATCCTCTTTCAAAGAGAGCGTCACATAGTCATCGAGAAAAGAGTGTGTATACTCTATAGGTGCATAAAATTCACCTATCTTGAGTGTAGTTCCATCTTCTCTTGTATAGTTATTCATGGTAAGATCTATACTGTATGTCAGAGTATCAAAATAGAGAGGTTTGAGATATCTGTGCAACTGTAGAGTTGGCAATATCTGCATAGTTGCATCATTATCGACTTTTCTTGTATCTATAAAGTACTTTGCATATACTCCAGCCAAGTAGTCATCATTGTGGATAAAGTAGTTAAATCGTGACTCTTGGAGAGGGACAGCACCGAAGTGAGCCATAGGTCGCTTCTGTAGATAGATATAGTCTATATCGTTGAGAAGAGTTGCATTGATATAGAGACCATCTACAATATCTTGGTCGAGATCCATAAAGTTACCAAGTACTTTTGTAGAATTATAGAGCATCTCGAAACCATAATGTGTCTCATTTTTGATATCATACTCTTTTACATAATCTAAATTATCTTGAAAATATCCTACTCTCAGAGCACCAGAGGAGTAGGGTGAGTCGGCAAAACGAACAGTCCCATAGATACCTTTACCTCTGACGCTTCTTATCTGTGGTCGTAACTCTACATCCCAGCTCTTCGAAGGAGCCCAATAGATAGGTTGCTCATAAATGGCTCCATCATTTTTGCTATATCCAAAACTTGGAAAAAGCAATCCAGAGCTTCTCTCTTTGTGAGTAGAAAATCCAAGGTATGGAGTATAAAATAGTGGAATATCCCAAAACTTTACCTTGACATCTTCCATCGTCATATAGTGATTTTTTCTATCATAGTTTGAGCTAGCTGCATAGAGAGACCAATCCTTACTATTGACATCACAACTGGACATGATAGAAGAGCCGAAGCTTATATTGTCGTCTGCTTTCTTGGCACTATCTGCATAGATCCATATATCATTCTCATCAGACAAAAATACATTTTTGAATCGTACTTCCTTCGACTTCGTATTGATCTTCAGCTGGTCACTGCGTATCTTACTCCCCTTGTACCCAAAGAGTTCTATATTTTTCCCAGTCAATGTCAGTAGAGAACTCTTCCTGTCATATATCGCTTGGGATGCTTGTATTACAGTATCATCATAATAGACGATAACATTGCCTTTGGCAGTGATCAACTTCTCTGTAGCAGAGAGATCCTCAGCCATGATCTCCATCTTTTCGCTAGCTTCTATGAAACTCATTAGCAATATAGATAGCAAAATGCTAAAACTACGCATCTATCACCACACATTTTGAGAGTTTGTCATGAAAAGTTTGTACTAAGGGGTTGAAAAAAGCCATTATAAATCCTAAATAGAAGAAGAGATCACTCAAGATTCTCAATAAAGCTCTAAGGAGAGCGACTTGAAACCTAGGTATCCTGCTAGTGTCCAAAGAGATGACTTTGATCTTCATAAAATATTTTCCGAGGGTCATTCCATTTTGCCATATAAAAAATGTATGATAGAGTACTTTGATGAGCATGATATAGGGGAAGTTTTGACTCAAGAATATATTGATAGATTCAACACTCTTAAGCATTGAGAGTGGAGTCCAAAAGATAGCCAAAAAGAGTAAACTTACTACGACATCGTCTATAAAAAAAGCTCCTATTCTTTTTTTGGTTGTAGCAATCTGCATTTGTTGCTCTTCTACTTCATTTTTATTCACGGCTCAATCCGTAGTGCTTGATAAGCTATATCTGTACGACACTGTTTGCCTATGAAGTGGACTTGACCACAGAGCATGTAGGCTCTACTATGTGCCTCTTTGATACTCTCACCCATACCGACGCATACAAGTACACGACCACCTGTAGCATAGAGTTTGTCATCATCTCCACGAGTGACACCCGCGAAGGATATGTGTGCATTGGATTCGATGTCATCATGGACGATATCATCTATAATAATCTCTGCAGGTTGCGAACTCTTGTAGGGATAGTCTCTACTTGCCATGACTACACCTACTGCATATTTGTTGTGGAACTCTATCTTGGCATTTGCCAAATCACCAATCGCTGCTTTGTAGAAGAGTTCACTCGCAGGTGATTTGAGCAGTGGCATAAGCTCTTCACACTCAGGGTCACCAAAACGGACATTATACTCTAGGATGATAGGTTCACCATCGACTACCATCACACCGATAAAGAGTACACCTGTAAATGGCATACCCTCTTGCTCCATACCTTTGAGCGTAGGTTTGATGACTCGTTCATCGAGTTTATTATATATCTCATCTGTGACGAGTGGTGTTGGTGCATATGCTCCCATGCCCCCTGTGTTTGGTCCTTGGTCATCATTGAGCAATCTTTTGTGGTCTTGTGCTGCTGGAAGTACGACAAAGTCCTTGCCGTCACATATAGCAAATACAGAGAGTTCAAATCCATCTAAAAACTCTTCTATGACGATAGAAGTCCCTGCATTACCAAAAGAGTTCCCTGAGAGCATCTCTCCTGCAGCTTTTTTGGCATCATCGTGGCTTTGAGCGATGATAACGCCTTTGCCACCGCAGAGTCCATCTGCTTTGACTACTATGGGGAGATCGAGTTGGTTGATAAACTTATATGCCTCCTCAAGGGAGTCTGTCTCTATATATTTTGCTGTAGGAACATTGTGGCGTGCAAGAAAGTTTTTCATAAATATTTTGGAACCCTCTAGCTGTGCAGCAGCAGCAGTAGGACCAAAGATAGTCAACCCTCTAGCCAAGAAGATATCGACTATCCCATCTACGAGAGGAGCTTCAGGTCCTACTATCGTGAGGTCAATCCCTTGAGCTTCAACAAAATCAGCCAATTCATTAAAGTCACTGATAGCTATATTTTCACCCAAAAGATCAGATGCACCATTCCCAGGGGCAAAATAGAGCTTCTCTACATTTTCATCTTTTTTCAAAGCGAGTCCGATAGAGTACTCACGACCACCACTTCCAATAATTAATATATTCATATATTTCTCCGAAAATTAAAAATTAGAAATTAGAGTTTTCAAAATATCTATGAAAGAGGCTAATTGCTAAGTTTTAATTCATGAACCCCAGATAGCCGTTCTGCGTGAAATCGGCCCTAATAAAGCCAATAGTGTAGGAGAGAGCAGATCTTTAGGGGACAAATCCTCATCGCTAGGCGACTCAAACAGAAGTATCCACGCACCGACCTGACTACATATCCCACGAAACTAAGTGTTGGACCCCATATACAGTGGTCGAACTATCCAGGTAGAAAATTATAGCCTATTTGTGATTATATCTAATTGAAGTATAGCTATATTAATTGGTATACTCAACAAAGTAATAGATAAGTTTTTTACTTCCTATCTTTTTTTGTATGATAGCTTTGTAGTGAGGTGCATCAAAGAGTTGGTTTAGTTGATGAATATGCATATCACTAATACCTATATAGAGACATTTTCCAAGTTTTGGGATATGCTTCAGTGGCGAGGAGATACTGATATTGAGATCTTCATTTCTCCATATATTGAAGTTGGAAAATCTTGCGACAGAGAGGACGAGAAGATTGTCAGTTTTACCAAAATAGTATGCGATATCTGTGTCATGATAATCATCTAAGAGTATATAGTTATAGCTATCTATATCGAGATTAAGTGCCTCTATCTCTTTTCTGAAGTTCTCTATCTTGCCTACTCTTGCTTTGAAGTTTTTGATGATAGTGAAGTTATCTCCCAATGGTGTTTTGAGTAGGAGGATGAGAGTAAGTGTCATCGCTGTAGCTACCATGACTAATCTCTTCGCATCTCTTTGTGCCAAATAGTGTGCCAAGAGTATAGCAGCAGAGATATATGCAGGTGCAGCCCATTGAGCATTTGCGTGTTTAAATGCAGCAAAATAGAGAAAAAATAGTAAAGGGAAGAGAAATGTAAGTAAGAGGTAGAATTTTTTTGCAGAGAGTATCTCTCTATCTCTTACTATAAAGTAGAGTAGGGGGATGAGATAGAGTGGGTGAAAGAGAACGAGTTGTGCACCTGCAAATTTCATAAAATCATGAAGGTGCAAGATCTTCTCCTTGGCGATGCCATGTGCTAATTGAAACTGAAACGATATGTAGTCGTGGATATGGTTCCAGTATATGACAGGGAGAAAGAGAAGAGTACAGAGCAGCAGTGCTATGTAGAGATATCTCTCCTTGAAAAGCGTGCGTTTATAGAGGATGATATAGAGTAGTAGTGATAGAAGAAGTAATACACCCGTATATTTGGAGAGGAGTAATGCTCCAGCAAATATACCTGTCAAGAGAGCATATTTTTTATCTCCACTCTCTATATAGAGATAGGCTACATAGAGTGTCAATGTCCAGAAAAATATCAGAGGTATATCAGGAGTGATCAGCGTATATCCTGCTTGTACGATAATCGAACTCAAAAAGATATAAAATGCGTAGATAGCACTCTTGTGATCAAAAATTTGCAGTGTAAGTTTATAGAGAAAGTATGCACTCCCTGCCATTGCAAGTGGTGCAGCCAATCGTATCTCTATCATAGAGTCCGAAAAGAGTGTCGTTGCTCTGATCAGATAGGCTACCATTGGAGGATGATCGAAGTAGGAGAGAGCCAATTTTTTTGACCATAGCCAATAGTAAGTCTCGTCAGAATAGAAAGGGATAAACTTATTGCTCACTATATTAAACAGAGTAAATAAAAGTAAGACAATTTGTTCTCTTTTTTGCATTGCCCCTCTTCTCATTTACCCTCTTGTAAAATTTTATTTTTATTGAGTCGGAGTGTAATGACTTTGCCCAATGCTTCTATAAAAACTTTCTTTGTCATTTTTGATTTGCCAGCGATGCGTTCTTCAAAGATGATAGGTATCTCTTTGATAGTAAATTTTTTGAGGGAAGTTTTATAATTCATCTCAATCTGAAAAGAGTATCCAGTCGTGATAATATTGTCCAAATCTATAGCTTCCAATACTTCTCTTTTAAAACATTTGAACCCACCAGTGATATCTCGTATCGTAACACCTAAAATCATCCGAGAGTAAAGACTCCCTCCATAACTAATAGCTTTTCTAAAGAGTGGCCAATTGGTAGCACCACCACCCTCGACATATCGACTCCCTATGATGAGGTCATACTTCTCTATCTCTTTCACAAACGAAGGGAGATATTTTGGGTTGTGTGAGAGGTCCGCATCCATCTCTATGATAAAATCATACTTTTTTTCATTGGCTAATGCCCACTTAAAACCTGCTATATAGGCTCTGCCCAAACCCTCTTTTTGCTCTCTGATGATAAGATGAAGAGTCTCTTTTGGGTAAACATTTTCTATCAACTCTTCTACTCTTTTATAAGTCATATCTGGTGAGTTATCATCTACGATAAGTATCTCCAACCCTAAACCAAGAGAGAATACCTTCTCAACTATAATAGCAACATTTTCTATCTCATTATATGTTGGTATGATTACAATCCCTCGTCTCATCTACGCTTCTCTCCATTCGTGTGGAATACAACTATATGACTTCCAGTGAAGTTGGTCGTCATAGCACCTGCTATACCCAAAAGTTGTGCTATTATCTGTACAGTTTTCTCTGTACCAAAAAAGTATATTACTAGATTTAGTATAGCTAAATTTAGTAAAAAACTAAAAAAGTTTAAAGCAAAATATTTGATAAACATATGTTTCATACTTTTATCATGGTCTTTGAATGTCCACCTCTTGTTCAAGAGAAAATTTTGCGTTACTGCAATTACAAAAGCTAAACTAGAAGCTATATTATAATTAAAATTCAAAAAAATAAGTACGGTATAGATACTAAGATTGGTTACAACACCTAAGGCACCAACAGATCCAAACTTCAATAATCTACGAGTAATGTTCTCTCCTCTTGTGATTAGTGATTTCATTATGAGAGACCACTAAATTATAGTTTGTAATCATAGCAAATATGTAATGAGAATGGTATTAAAAAGAGTGGGAAGTAGGTGAGCTTATGATAGAAGTTTCTTGAATGCATCTTTTGGAACTGCTTTTGAGATAATATATCCTTGGATAAAGTTACAATTATGCTCTTTGAGGAACTCTATATGTGCATGTGTTTCTACTCCCTCTGCAATAACAGAGAAGTTGAACTGTTTGGAGATAGCTAAGATTGTTTTGACTAGAGAGGCATCGCTCTCATTGATCAATATATTTTTGATGAATGCACGATCTATTTTGAGGAAATCAAATGGCAAGCTTTTGAGGTATGAGAGGGATGAATACCCTGTACCGAAATCATCCATGGCGACAGTAAAGCCTTGTGATTTGAGGTAATTCATCTTCTCTATGGTTGATGCGAGATTGTCAAGGATAACTGATTCTGTCAACTCCAACTCTATATTTCTAGGATCTACATCATACTCTTGAAAAGTTTTGATAATAGTCTGTGTAAAACTCTTCTCATTAAATTGTTTTGCACTGATATTGATCGCTATATTTTTGATATATCCTTGAAGCTCTTGATAATCGATACAGACTCTTTTGATCACCCACTCTCCTATCTCTAGTATGAGGTCATTACTCTCTGCATAAGGGATAAAATCATCGGGATATACAGTACCTCTTGTAGGATGATTCCATCGTATCAGTGCTTCACAAGAGACAATGCTAGACTCCTCTTGGTCTGTCTCTAGCTTTGTGATCGGTTGATAGTAGAGTTCAAATTGATCCTCTTTGAGTGCTTCGCGTAACTCTTGATTGAGTTGTAGTTGATCTTTTATCTGCTCGCCCATCTTATCCTCAAAGAAACAAGTCGTATCCCGACCTAGCTGTTTGGCTCTATACATAGCAATATCAGCATGTTTCAATACATCATTGACATTGTTATCTTTTGGTGTGAGTATTGTGATACCTATACTCATATTGATATACAAGAGATGCCCCTCTATCTCTATAGGTTCTTTCATAGAATCGTGTATTTGCATAGCTACTCTATTGGCATACTGTGTTGCTGACTCAAGACTCTTGTTGTGATGGGCTAACAAAATGACAAACTCATCTCCACCTAACCTCGCTACTGTGTCACTATTGGATACGAGTATTGAGATTTTTGAAGCAAATATTTTGAGTACACTATCTCCTATATGGTGTCCTAAGGAGTCATTGATATCTTTGAAGTGGTCAAGGTCGATAAATAAAATAGCCGAGTAACTCTTTTTGATTTTGAGTTGTTCGAGCTGCTGTTGGATGTGATTATTGAGTGTGATCCTATTTGCCAAACCTGTGAGATGGTCATAAAAAGCTTGATAACGGATCTGCTCTTCTGCTTCTATGCGTGCGGTAATATCTTCTATAATACCAAGTCCACCTTTAACACGGTTGTTTGAGTCATACATAGGGACAGTTTTCATCTGGATCCAAATCTTTTCTTTGGATATTTGTGTATTATATGATCCTTCATAGAAGCCTTGATTCCCATCCAACACGATAGTGAGAGTAGGCAGGACAGATCTATCTTCAATTTGATTCATATTGAGACCTACTATCTGATCTTTTTTTGCTTTCAAGAGTGAGAGGAAAGATTGGTTGACCTCTTTGATAATGAGTGCCGTATCATAAGTAAAGATACCTATCGGTACTTCAAAAAAGATAGAAGAGAAGTTTTTCTCATAGAGTTTGAGTTCTCGTTTGGACTCTTTGAGAATCAAATCGGAGATGATAATATCTACGATACTATGGTAATATTTTTGTGAAAAGTTGATAAGCATGATTAAAAACACGATAATCAAAAATGCAATCATGGAGTGTATATTTGTATCTTGTAGATAGATACTAAAGGCAAAAGGTAAGAGGAGTATAGAGAGATAACAGGCTATAAGGTTTTTGTAATAAGAGAGTGTCATCACTGACCCCGCTGCTAAGCCAGCTATGATGATAGTCAAGAATGCTTGTTTAAAAGGCATATCTATAGGAAATATAATCTGTATCCCCGCACTCAACAAAATCACAGAAAGTAGCGTCAATATCTTGAAAACTATCTCTGTCAAGTGGATAGTGAACTTCGGATGATTATTTATATAGAGTTTCAAAAGAGAGACCCTTGCTATAAGTATCAAAAATATAGAGGAGAACCATGAGAGCAAAAAGAGGTGATTGACACTCTCCCAAAATGCTATAACAACAATGAAAAGATTTATAAAGAGTCCTATCGTTGCGAGTAAAGAGTTGCTCGCGACAAGCTGTAGCAATTTGATTTTGACTTCATGATGGTTCGTATCTATCTTAATCATGCAAGATTATATATTTATTCTTCTTATAAAAGAGAGTGTGATATCTTGTTCTCTATAAAAAACTCCATATCTTCGACTACCTTTTCCAAACTACGCTCTCCATCCAACACTTCCAAGATAGAGAGGTCAGCATAAAATGTTTGGATATCTAGGAGTGGTTTGGTGTAGACTTTCATCCTGTCATAAAAGATCTCTTCACTATCGTCATTTCTAACTATTTGAGATTCTGCTACACGACCCAATATCCGCTCTTTGGCGACTGCTTGGCTCACTCGTACCTCTATAACGGAGATGAGTTTTATCTCATTTTGCTCTTTGAGTTTGGCATCGAGAGCCATCATCTGCTCTACACTTCTAGGGTATCCATCGAGGAGTACAGTATCTACAGGGGCATTTTGGATTGCTGTGATGATACTATTCATGATGATATCTATAGGCACAAGAAGACCCTTGGAGATGTAGCTATCTATAGTCTGACCTAGTTTTGTACCTTTGGCTACCTCTGCTCGGAGCATATCACCGCTAGAGTAGTGTACAATAGTCTCGGAGTGTTTTTGTGCGATGATACTCGCATCTGTAGTTTTACCAGAACCAGGGGCTCCTATGATGAGAAATAGTTTTTTCATTTGTATCCTTTTTCTAATTATTTCCTTGGGGTAGCCTTATTTTAGCATAAGATTTCTATTATTAGGTGTAATCTTCTAACCCATCTCAAAGTCGAGTTATGAGAAAATATAGTATGAATCAAAAAATAGAAAAATTAAAAGAAGAGATCAGTCTTGTTGTCGTAGGGCAGGAGCAGATGATCGATGGTCTTTTGATAGGCTTACTGAGTGATGGACATATACTCATAGAGGGTGTACCAGGTTTGGCGAAGACTACGACTATCAACTCTATGGCTATGGCACTTGGTTTGGGCTTTAAGCGGATACAGTTTACTCCCGACTTGCTGCCTAGTGATATCATAGGAGCAGAGATATATGACCCCCTGCATAATAGCTTCAAGATCAAAAAAGGTCCACTCTTTACCAACCTACTCTTAGCAGATGAGATCAATAGAGCTCCATCCAAAGTACAGTCTGCTCTGCTTGAAGTGATGCAAGAGCGGCAAGTGACTATAGGGGATGAGAGCTTCCCCATCGACGAGCCATTTCTCGTCATGGCGACACAAAACCCTATAGAGCAAGAGGGTGTCTATAGACTCCCCGAGGCACAACTTGATCGCTTTATGATGAAACTCATAGTACGGCACAATAGCCAAGAGGAGGAGTTAGAGATCATGCGTCGAGTTGCTACAAAGCGTTTGGGGAGTATCTCTACAGTATTGCAAAGAGAGGAGTTACAAGCACTTCGAGATGCCATCCAAGAGATTCATATAGATAGTGAGTTGGAGCAGTATATAGTAACACTCATTACAGCGACAAGAGAGCCAGCGAAGTTTGGGATGGTATCACTTGAGCAAGCATTGATGTTCGGTGCTTCACCAAGAGCCTCTATAGATCTCTACAAAGCTTCCAAAGCGAAAGCATTTTTGCGTGGCAAGAGTCATGTAACCCCTGCGGATATAGGTTCTGTTATCCATGATGTTTTGCGTCATCGCATAGTATTGAGCTATGAAGCAAGAGCAAAAGGTACTACGGCAGATGAGATTATATCTACTATTATCCAAACCATACCTATCCCATAAGACTCCTCTATGTCTATAGATACTAGAGTTGAGACCCTACTCATCAAAGCTAGAGAAGAGGTCTATACGCTACTCTCGGGGAATAACTTCTCTCAAATGCAAGGAGAGGGCTATGATCTTAGTGAGATTAGAGAGTATCAAGTCGGTGACGATGTACGAAAGATCAATTGGATCATCACAGCAAAGATGCGAAAACCATATATCAAAGAGCTTCATAGTAACAGAGAGTTGTCTATAGCAGTAGCACCTCTGATGGATGGCTCTTTGTACTTTGGGGATACCAATAACAAACAGTACACTATAGCAGAGACTACGGCACTACTAGGATATGCAACTTACAAAAATAGTGATATATTTACAGGGATAGCCTGTAGACAAGAGCAGAGTATCTATAGAGCAGCCACAAAAAATATCTACTCTATAGAGAGCTTTGTGAAGAGACTCTATAGATATGATACTTTGGGAACCAAACTCGCCTACACTCAAGTACCTCAAGAGATCTTTGCAAGGTTACATAAGCGGTCAATACTCTTTATCATAGGTGATTTTCTTCAAGAGATAGACCTCTCTTTACTTGCTCAAAGACATGAAGTCATAGCTCTGATTATCAGGGATAGAGGAGAGGAGGGGGTGCAAAAAATGGGAGAAGTGACACTGCAAGATCCCAGTTCACATAGAGCTATGGATACATATTTTGGACAAAAAAGCATCCAAAGATATCAAGCCCACTTAGCAAAAAATGATCAAGCACATAGAGAGCATTTTGCCAAATACAATATCAGACACCTCAAAATCTATACAGATGAAGATATATTGAGTCGATTGATGGAGCTATTTTAAGAGGATACTACTTTTTGTATTTTCTCTCATACCGAGGGAGCATACTCTCATTGCCTATCAATCCACCTTGATGGATGTAGATTAGAGGAGTCTCGAAGAGTTCAGGATGTCTCAAAAGCGTGAGCCACCCTTTGGGATCATAGAGGAGATCAAACTCTACTCCTGTTTGCTTGTATAGTTTGAGCCATAGTTCATAAAACTCTCGATATATTTTACCAAAGTGATATTTTTTGTTTGTATTGATGATGGTGGGGTGAAGAGATTGACTCTTCTCTAGCATCATAAATTGTTTTTGGAGATAGCTTGCATCACCTACACAAGGAGTTGTATAGACTTTAGAAGCAGGGCTATGCTTTTGCAGATAGAGAGCAGTAGTGCCTGTCCCTGCTGGCAAAAATATATTGAGCCTATCCAAGCCCTTTGATACTCTGTATGCTTCTATCTCTTTTGCCAAAATCTCTATACCAAACTTTGCTCGCTCTTCTCGCCCACCTTCATGGATATAGAGTGTATCACTCTCTTTGTCAAAGTTTTTTATGGCACTCTCTTTGCCTACATGGATATTCATACCATTTTCTATAGCTCTTTTGTAATTACCTTGAGAGTTTTGGATGAGATAGTCAGGGAGATGATCGACAAAGTAGTCAAACTCCCATCCTCGTATCTTGGCAAGCACAGAGAGAGAATACATGGCGTTTGATTGGTTGGATCCATAAGATACAACTCTCTTTATATTTAAAAAAGGAGTATTGAGATAGTAGTGAAATTTTCGTGCTTTGTTGCCTGAGAAGTCAGAGTGGATGAGGTCATCTCGTTTGAGATAACAGCTCACCCCATCAAAGAGTATCTCTTCGATAGGGCTAGGGAGTGCGAGTTTCAAATGGGATGAAATATTAGTTTTTATCCAAATCTACGATTTTGTTTGCTGATATCCAAGGCATCATCTCTCTGAGTTGTACACCTGTTTGTTCTATCTGTGATGCTCTAGCATTTGCTCTTTCAGCATTCATTCTAGGGTATCCTGCTTGACCTTCTAGGATGAAGTCTTTTGCAAATCTACCATCTTGGATCTCTTTGAGGATCTCTTTCATTGCTGCTTTTGACTCATCGTTGATGACTCTTTTGCCTGATACATAGTCACCATATTCAGCTGTATTGGAGATAGAGTATCTCATATCTGCTATACCACCCTCAAACATCAAGTCAACGATAAGTTTGAGTTCATGAAGACACTCGAAGTATGCCATCTCAGGAGCATAACCAGCCTCTGTCAATGTTTCAAATCCAGCTTGTACGAGTGATGTTACACCACCACAAAGGACTGCTTGTTCACCAAAGAGGTCAGTCTCTGTTTCGTCTTTGAATGTAGTTTCGATGATCGCTGTTCTCCCACCACCGATAGCAGATGCGTATGAGAGTGCAAGAGCTTTTGTCTCACCACTAGGGTCAGCGTGTACAGCGATAAGATCAGGGATACCACCACCTTTGACAAATTCAGATCGTACTGTATGACCTGGTGCTTTTGGAGCGATCATTGTGACATTGATATCTGCTCTTGGTTGGATACGATTATAGTGGATGTTGAACCCATGACCGAAAGCGATAGTAGCTCCCTCTTGGAGGTTTGGTGCTATCTCATCACTATAGATATCTGCTTGATTTTCATCAGGAAGAAGGATCATAACTACATCAGCTTTTGCAGTAGCTTCTGCGACTGTAAGTACTTCAAAATCTTTCGCTTCTGCTTTCGCCCAAGAGCTTCCGCCTTTTCTAAGTCCTACTACTACTGATACACCGCTATCTCTGAGGTTTTCTGCATGTGCATGCCCTTGGCTACCGAAACCTATCATAGCAACTGTTTTTGATTTGATGATCTCGATATCGCAATCTTTATCATAATATACATTTAGTGATGACATCGTTTATCCTTGATGAAAATTTTTTGCGATTATACCCAAATATTTCTTATATCTCTCATAAACTATGAGTTGAGTGCTATAGAATTTTCTCTCAAAACTATCTGCTCTGATTCTATCAGCTGTGTCAAGGCTCTTTTGAAGTTTTTTTTACTAAGTTGGAACTCTTCTTGGATATCTTGGGCATTACTCTTGTAAGTGAAAGGTACTTCACCGCCTTTTGCTTCAAGGATTTTGAGTATAGTGGCAGTGGCATTTGAACTATTGGCTTTTTTACCTATAGGCTGGAGTGATAGATCGAGCTTGCCATCTTTACGGATGGTTTTGATATAGCCTTTTTTCCGATCTCCTTTTTTGATCTCTTCAAATATCTCATTTTTGAAAAGCATCCCCTCATAGAGGCTCTCTACTACTACTTTATAGCCTAGAGGTGTTTGTGCTATGACGAGGAGATCTACTTCTTGGTTGGGATGCAACTCTTTTGTATCTCGTGAAAAGTATTTACCTATTTTTTGTGTAGCGTAGAGTCTATTGGTCTGCTCATCCAAACAGACACGCAGTATATATTTTTGACCGATAGTAAAATACTCTTTTTGTTGAGAGAGGGGTACGAAGAGATCTTTTGGTAAACCCCAATTGACAAATGCTCCATATGATTTGTAATCTACGACTGTGAAGTATCCATACTCGTCAAGTTTTGCATACGGCATTTTTGTTGTTGCTATAGGTCTATCTTCGGAGTCTGTATAGACAAAGACATCGACAAGCGAACCTATAGGCATCTCATCCTCCACTACATAAGCATTTGGTAAGAGTATCTCTGTGTCATCTTTGGCTTGGAGGAAAAGACCTGGTGGGGTATCTCTCATCACTTCAAGTGTGTTGACCTTGCCTATCTCTATGACAAGGTTTTTGCTCATTGTATTCATATTTTTATCTATCTTTCATATTCTCTATTGATTTGGGATTATAACTTTATTTCCTTGGAGTAGCCCAACATCAATTATGAAGATGATCATAATAGAGAGCAGCAGCCAAGAGGAGTGCTATCGTACCAACAAGGAAGAATATTTTGACAATGCTATATGGTCTTGCACCACTGACTCTACCTGTCTGTCCATTTATGACATATCTATAGACTTTGTTTTTCCATTTGAAAGTGGCTGTCCATATAGGAAGAAGTAGATTTATATACGCTATCTCATCATATCTTGTATCCAAACTATGTATCTGCTGTTGGTCGCCACCTATATCTGCACGGATTTTTTGCTTGATAGTTGATTCCATTTTTGTTTTGGCATAGTCAAATCCCTGCTCTAGGCTCGTCGTATACTCTTCCGCTTCAAAACCACTAAGATATGCATAATCAAAACTTTGTAAATCCTCTGTATTCCATGGAGATACACTATCTAGTAGCTCTCTAGGTAGATGCTCTGTAGCAGAGATGAGAACTTCATCAAACTCTACAGTGACGCTGCCACTCACTGCTGTCCACTTGATACGCGTCTCTTTTACAAGCTCTTGAACTTCTTTGCCATCTCTCATTACAGTTCGTGGAACTGTGACGAAGTATTTGTCTCCACGCATACCTCTATAGTCCGTATAAGTATCACTTGCATAATCCCAATGAGGGATATAGTAGCCTATGAGTTGCTCTCTGCTTTTGAAATATTTGGTAAATACTGTAGGTGCAAACCAGAGTGATCCTATCCATCTTTGGAGTCTGACCTTCGCCTCTTTTTGAGTGATGACAAAGGGAAGTAGTGCATGACTCTCAATCTTGTGATAAAACTTGGTCATGGTTGGTGTATGGCAGTATGGGCAGTGGGTACTGATGATAGATGGGTCTGTAGAGAATGTAGCACCACACTTCTTGCATGAGACTTCTCTCTCTTCTTGCAGGGTTTGCTCATCTATATGCGATAAGCTTTTGAGATAGTCATAACTCTTGAGCTGGGTATCTCCTTTGGATATAGGAGTTTCGCTCATACAAAAATCACACTTGAGCATCCCAGCAAGAGGGGAGAAGCGAACATATGCTCCACAAGAGGGGCAAGTGTAATTTATAGCTTGGAACTTCACAGTGCTGGTGGTTGGGAGCTAAATAAGTGTGTTATTTTGTCTGAGGCTTTCTCCCACTCTGCCATGCCTTCACTCCATACGAGTGTATCTCGTAGGATCGCTCCACTCTCCACCATCCCTTTGATAGTAGCCATATCATATGGTCCTTGGGCTTTGCCATCTACAGCCACGAAGTATGTTACTTGCGGAGGTGGTGGCGGTGGTGGTGGAGGAGTTGCAGCCGCTGGAGTACTGTTTTGCTGTTGATTGGTTCTGCCAAACATATTGCTCATTTGACTCGCCATAGCCATACCAGCACCCATACCCATCATATCTGACATAGTAGTGCTACCACCCTCACCTGTTGACCCTATAGCTTCACCCATGCTATATTTGAGGTTTTCATCAAGATTGCCTGTCAATGCTCTACTTGTTCTCTTGTCGAGAGCCTTCTCTACCTCTGGTGGGAGTGAAATATTCTCTATGAGTATCTTGGTGAGTGACAATCCATACTCATCAAAGTATGGCGATATCTTCTCTGTGACAAATTTGCTAAACTCTTCATAGTTGCCTGCCATATCTAGCACTGCCATCTTGCTCGAACCTACCACAGTTGCAAACTTGGAGACGATGAGATTGGTAAGCTGAGCATCTATCTCATCTGTCGTGAAGTGTCCATCTGTCCCTACAACTTCTCGGAGGAAAACTTCAGGGTCTTTTAGGCGCATCTCATAAGTACCAAAAGCACGCAATCGCACCATCATGAACTCTGGGTCTCGTACTGTTATAGGGTTTTTTGTCCCCCATTTGAGGTCGGTAAATCGTTTGGTATTGAGGAAGTATACCTCTGCTTTAAACGGTGAATTAAACCCATGATCCCAATGTTTGAGAGAAGTGAGTATCGGGATGTTTTTGGTCTCTAGCTCATAAGTGCCTGGTTGCATCACATCAGCTATCTCCCCCTCATTGACAAAGACGGCGACTTGTGACTCTCGGACTATAAGTTTCGCTCCATATTTGATCTCATTGCCATGCCGTTCAAAACGATACACCATCGTATCATGCGAATCATCCAACCACTCTATGACATCTATAAACTGTCCTGTTGCCCAATCAAAAAGTCCCATCTACTGCTCCTTATTTTCCAACTCTTTTGTCTCTTCTACTATCTGTGCATCTGTTACACCATCGGTTACGCTTTCAGTCATGCTATTAGGCAACACTTCGCTCTTGGCTTTGACTGCCATGAGTGCGTCTTTGAGCTCTTGTTCTGTTTTTTGCAACTCTACGATAGCTATATCTCGTGCTTTTTTACCCTCGTCGGCTATCTTGAGGGAGTCATTGAGTGTCTCTATGAGTGTTGTGTTTGCTTTTTTGATACTCTCTATATCAAATACCCCTCGCTCCATCTGCGCTCTGACTTCTTGGTTGGCTTCTCTGAGTCCTTGTGCATTTTTCTCCAAGAGTTCATTGCTCAAATCAGTCGCATCTTTGATAGCAGTAGCTGCACTATGACTTCTGAAGATTGTCACTGTCTGAGCGAGTTGGTTTTTCCATAGTGGCACTGTGTTGACGAGTGTAGAGGTGATCTTGTTGACGAGGGATTTGTCGTTTTCTTGTACAAGTCTGATACTAGGAAGCGACTGCATCGCTACTTGGCGAGAGAGTCTGAGGTCTTGGACTCTCCGCTCTAAATCATCTCGGAAGTTTCTGATATCTTTGAGATTTTGGATAGCAAGCATATCTCCATCTTTGCTCTTCTCTTCATACTCTGGTATCTCCTTACTCTCCATAAGAGCAAGTTTCTCTTCGCCTGCTTGGATATAGAGTTCCAAGTTTCTAAAATACTCCAAATTAGCCTCATAGAGTTTGTCAAGTGAGACGATATCAGTCATTAGCTGGCTCTTGTGTCGCTCTAGCTCATTGGTGGTCAAGTCTATCTGATCACGGACAGTTTCATATCCTTGGACGAATTTGACCATAGGATCTGTGCTGCCTGTGATCTTCTCCCACAATGAGAGCTTCTTGTTTGGGTCGAGTTCATCGAGGTCAAATCCCCTAATAGAGGCTACTATCTTGTTGAGAGCACCTCCTGCCTCTCCCAAATCTTTGTTTTTGATCCCATCTATCATGCGATTGGATACCTCATCGAGCTTCTCTTGGGCTCCTGAACCGAAATATACCACAGAAGTTCTATCGTTGACATCGAGTTCATGGACAGCTTTTGCCACTTGCACCTTCTCCTCTGGTACAGCTGCTATGGGGTTTTTGTCGTTGTTCAATATAGTAGCTTCTATAGCCTCTTTTGTTTGTGTTTGCATATATTTCCTTTTTAGTTTTTGATCTGCTCTTTGAGTACATCTATCTGTACATCTAAGTCAAATTTATTATTCTCTTTGAGTCTGTGCATCTCTTTGGCGAAACGAACTTCGACATCATCCATAAGAGCGAGCATCTTCTCCCTCGTGAGTGCCTCTATATCACTCTCATCCAATGCTATATAAGAGGTCGTCACTTTGGCAACCCCATCTATATAGACGATGAGAAACTTCCTCGCGACTCTGATATCTTTGGGGTCTTGAGCGAGTGCATCGAGGATAGCTTGCGCTCTCTCTATGGCTACTTCTATCTTACTGTGAAGCTTTTTGTCTTTGATCTTTTCATTGTCGCTCTTGACTTTGGCTAGCTTCTTTTGTGCTTCTGTAAAAGTCTCCAACACCATATCTGCCGAAACATCACCAAAATCCTCTAGCTTATCTAAACGAGGATCAAATCCATAGTATAACCAATACCCCACGATGGATATGACTGCATAAAAGAGTGCATAGAAGAAGGGTTGAGAACCAGCGATAAATGCTGTATAGAATGTAGCGATACCCAAGAGATAAGCAGAGAAGTTTTTGTACTGTACCTTGGGTGCTTTTGCAAAAATAGCTTTGTTGTAGTTCATCTCTTGGGCGAAACCTTTTTTGGAGAGGTAAAGTACCCCTGAGAGGAGTACGAAAGCTATAGTGTTGAGTACAAAAGCGACAAACTTCATCTTGAAGAGTGCTATCACCACAGCCAAAAAGAGTGGTATCAAAAAGAGATAGAGTAGAAAGCCTCTCTTGATCATCTCTGGTTGTACAACTTGCGGGTTGTATCGTTTTGCTTTACTCATAATGATCCCTAAAAAAGTTTACTCAAAGGGGCTAGCACTGCTGACCCCACACTAAATACCAAAAAGACAAATCCAAATATTTTTTTATATCCATTAGACATATTTTCTCCTTCAATTCAAGTTGATTTAGAAAAATTTTTTATACTTCATCGAAATTATAGCATAAAAATATCACACACATTTGATAGTAAAAAATCAAAAGAGAGATGATAAATCTAAAAAACTAAAAAAGAGTGTTATAATTTCGATTAAAGTCTTAGAATATGTAGTATAGTAAGAGTGTAGAATATTATAGTAGAGAAAGGATCATTTGGACATATGAATAAAAATTTGCCAGTTGTAGAAAAAAATAAAAAACTAGCACTTAATAAATCAAAATCTTTGATGAACATAACGAGTAAAATACTTATAAATAAAAAAGAGTCAAAAGAAGAGGAAAAGTGGATAGATACTTTATGGAAATGGGCTGATGATGGGAATGTCGCAGATTCAAAATGGGTAGAGTACAATGGAGGCTATTGGCAAGGGTTTCCTCGAAACAGAGAAAAACTACTCAATCTTAGAGGTCTCTATCTTGGAGAAAACTCTTTAGAGACAATACCAAAAGAGATAGGTCATCTTGTAGGTTTGACAGAGTTTGTCGTACCATACAACAAATTGAAGCGACTCCCTAAAGAGCTTGCAAATATCACAGGACTTCAAGAGCTGATAGTGGCATATAATCAGTTAGAAGAGCTTTTTGAAGATATCAGTAAATTGCAAAAACTTAGAAAACTTATACTCCATAACAATAGATTGTCAACTCTCCCCAATGCTATTGCTACACTTGGTAATTTGACACAGCTCTCAATCAGCGACAACCAGCTCAAAGAGTTACCTAAATATATAGGCAATCTTCATAACCTTTCACGCTTGCTACTCAATAACAATCAATTAAGTAGATTGCCAGAGAGCTTTACGAATCTCAGCTCTTTGAGAGGGCTTTGGCTAGATAACAACAATCTCAAAGAACTTCCTGTAGATATTGGTGCTTTAAATCATTTAGGGGAGTTGACACTCGCCAACAACGACCTTGCAGAGCTTCCTAGTAGTATTGGTCAACTCACAAGATTGAAGAAGCTCAATGTATTGAACAACAACTTAGCAACGATACCTCAAGAGATAGGAGATATTGATAATTTAGAAGAGTTGGTACTCTCACACAATAGGTTGACAACACTTCCTGAAGGAGTAGAAAAGTTGGTTAATTTGACCTATCTCAATCTCAAAAACAATCCAGATCTTCGATTGAATAGCATACAAAAGGAGTGGCTACACGCACTCAAAAGTAATAAAAAATTGAAAATACTTTTTGATATTGATTTACTAGAGAAATAGTTTTGAAATACTTAATAAAACAGTTGCAAATGTTGCGAGAGACAATAGAGATGGGAAATGAGGAGATCATAGAACTCGTGAGTGAAAAGCTATCACACTCTCACTCAAATGATGCATTGTCGTCTCTACTGAAGAGGGTCAAAGAGAGGGATTATAGCTTGGCATTGCGTGAAATCGAGAGTTATATTAGTAAAGAAGCTACATCCGAAGAGTTGAGGAGAGTAGAAGATAGTGAAATGAAAGCCTTGAGAGAAGAGCTTAATCGCTTAGAAAAGCAGTTTACACTATTGCAAGAAGAGAAGAGTGAGACACTCAACCTTATAAATGATTTCAATACACGATATAGCCTAGAGTTGGGTGATTTGATTCGTAAAGTATTGAGTCTCAAGCGAGGAGTACCCTATAGACAGGTCGTTGACAAAGTCAAAGAGTTTACTACTATCAAAGAGATATATCAAAAAACAAAAGATGAGTATGAGCTGTTAAAGTCGCAAAAAGATCTTCTTGAGAGAGAGCTTGATACTATTGATGAATTTGATGATGCATATGATGAGATCTATGAAAAAATCATCGAGACAAAGGAAAAATTGCATCAAGTAGATGATAAACTCCAAAGCTTGAGAAAAAAGATCAAAGAGTCCAAAGACAATATCAAGAGTGACCCTGCTCACCAAGAGTATCAAGAGGCTACGCAAGAGTATCAAGAGTTCAAGGAGGAGCAAGAGGAACTGCTAGCAGAAGAAGAGCGATTTGAGATCACAGAAGAGGAGAAAAAGGAGCTCAAACTACTCTTTAAAAGGGCAGTAAAATTGTGTCATCCTGATATAGTATCTGAGAAGTTCAAAGAGCAAGCCCAAGCGATGATCCAAGATTTGAACCAAGCCTATAAACAGCTTGATATAGCTAGAGTGACGCAGATATTGGATACTTTGGAAAACTCTATCAAGTTTAAACTCGATAGTGAAACCATTGATGATCGAGATATTCTCCACTTTAAAATAACAGATATAAGCAACAAAATCAAAGAGATATCTATAGATATTAAAGATTTAAAAAGTGATGAAACTTATACAACTATATCTAAAATAGATGATTGGGATGCATATTTTACTGAAATAAGTATTGCACTCCAAGAGGAGTATAGAGAACTCAAAGAGGAGTTACTCGGAGCTTTTTAAGTAGCTATCTTTTAAACAACTCCATGTTACAATTATTTAATATTAAATAGTAAAAAGGAAAAAAAGATGAAACGATTTGTTTTACCATTGCTATTGGTGGTCAGTAGTAGCCAAGCGTTGGATTTACGATATGGTCAAGGAGATTTTGAATGGAGTGGTAGTGCTTTAGGATTTGAGTCATCGGTTATAGTTGATGACCAAATATTTAGTATCAATGAACAACATAAAAATATAAGTGGTGAACCTTGGTATTACTTTGGCAATATAGATATTCATAGCTCCAAACAGCTCGAGACTATAACTGATAGAGCTGATGGTATATTCAATTTACTCCCAATTCATCAAGATGATGTAGCATTATTTCCCACGACTTATGAGTTGAGTGGTTTTGATATAGATATAGGTGCAGGATATGATCTCTATGAGGATGATAGAAGTTTTTGGGGGATAGGTGTCGTCACTGGCTTCTCTACACCTTTTATGGAGATGAAAAACTATCTTGAATCTGCAAAAGCTCTCAATGATCTTTTGAATGATACAAGCACAGATGTAGAGACATATAAGCTTGGTATCTCTTTGCAAGGTGCTTATAATTTAGCTGAGATATTCTCCATCTATGGGACAGCGATTTTTGCCTATCAGACAGGAAGCTTAGAGAATGAACTTATACAGAGTAGTTTTGATGTGACGGGTACATATACAGCTTTTGATATAGGTGCCAAATACTATTTGACCGATTTATCTGGTGGAGATTCAAACTTTTATGCAAAGTTAGGGTATGCTTACAAAGATTGGACTATTGATGATATCTCAGGAAGCCTTGGAGCATTTGATGTACCTAATCTCCTCTCTGTAGCTGAGACAGATATGAATATAGATTATATCTACTTGGGGATAGGGTATAATTTTTAAATCATCAGCCAAAATTGAAAAGGTAGAATAATATGGATAAACAGATAATCACGGTGGTATTTTCCTTTGCACTCTATGTACTCTATGTACTCTTGCCAATGATACCAGCTTTGGTGATATATAAGCTCTTTCCAAATACAAAAATATCTGCAAATGGCAAACTCTCTGGTTGGGATTTGAAGACGACAGGTGCTTTTGCTGGATATGTTATCACCGTATTTTTAGGCTATTTTCTCGTACAAAATACACAACAACTCATTGCACAGATGAATAAACCCTATTGGGATGTAGAGGTAAAAGTCTTATTGAAAAATGAGGATGGAACACCCTATAAGAGACAAAGCTCCAATGATATTCTTAAGACTTTGAAAGTGGTTATGGACCCAGATGTCGTGCGTATCAATGCAGATTTTGTTCACTTGAAAATACCTGGACATCGAGATGATTGGAAGCGTACAGATTTAACTTTCCAAATCCCAGGGTATGGCTACAAAACTATCAATTTATATGATGCTAGCAGTAATGCTAAATTTGATTTTTATAACTTAACTTCTCAACTCTTGGATCCCATCACTATCACAGTCGATAAACTTGTAGTTGATGGGTATCACTCAAACGACTTAGAACCTCTCAAACCTAGCGGATTCGGTAATGGTCCAGCACTTACAAATAGATAAGGATAAAAATATGATTGGAAAAATTTTGAAACTATCTTGGTTTGCACTCCTGATGAGTATCACTCTTTTGGAGGCTACAGATATCAAAGGGAAAATAAACGCTAACAATAGTAAATCCAAAAAAGTATATGCACTTGAGGGAATCAAGGTAGATCTCTATCAACATCTTGGACAAAAGTGGCAGTTTCTTGCAAATTTCAAGACAGATTCTGAAGGTATGTACTACTTCAAAGATTTGAAAGCAGGATCTTATAGTATCCAAGTAGATGGGAAACAAAACTACCCTATCGAAGTATTAAAGCAAGAGCAGCAGGAGATCGCACCTATTGTTATACATTTTGATTAGTATATTCGATCAAGATAGCTTTTGTCAACTACTTCATTATCGTAATTTTTTTTCATAGAAAAGTCCAAAAGATTGAAGAGATTATGTAGTGTAATTGACCCTTCATTATCTTCACGACAATCTTCAATGACAGAATATATTGACTCATTGTAAGATTTTTTGAGTTGTGATAGCAATTTACTGCTCGCTCCAATACTTTTGGAAATATCTGCATTTTCATAGACAAGAACAAAGAGGTTCTCTTCGAGTCGTATCAACTTATCGGTAAATCTTTTCTCTTTAGTTACGATTTCGTAATCAAAATGATTTTCTGTATAAAAAAGAGCAATACTATAATCATTGTGATATCGATGAAAGCGATAAAACATTATTTTGAGCTCTTTTAAAATCTCTTGTTTATGTTTCTCTTGCAAAGTATTGAGCATTTTGAGCATTTTATCATCCTTGAAGAAATCTTATGGCTTATTTTAGCATAAAATATCAAAATCCAAATTATCTCAACCGTACTAAACCATTCTCTATGACTATGAGACCTTCTAACTCTGCTTCATAGATACGATCACCATAGGATTGTACTGCTTCATCTAGTGTAGGAGATTTTTGGCAAAAATAGAAAAAATCATCTCGTTGCACATGCCTATCGACAGCAGTACCAAATCTCGATGCAAATGCTTCAATATCATATATAGGTGTTGCCAAGCCCTCTTGAAGGAGTTGGTTGGTTCCTTCACTTTCGTCTATATGATGGGGCAGTACAAAAATCTCTTTTTTCATCTTGAGTGCATACTCTACACTTCTCATAGAGCCACTGTCTTTATCAGCTTCTGTAACGATCAGAAACTCTCCGAGTGCAACTACTATCTCATTTCGCAAAACAAAACTCCAAGCAGTTGCTTTGAACTGTGGATCAAATTGACTGAGTGTCAAGCCTTTTGACTCTATATCTTGAATTAAGTTACGATTGACAGAGGGGTAACGGATATCCAAGCCATTTGCCATGACAGCTATAGTATTGTGAGTACCAGCTCCTTGATGTGCGATAGCATCTACACCCATAGCTGCACCACTGACTATGCAGACACCTCTGCGAGCCAATGCTTTAGCGATATCATAGGTATATTTTTTTGTATAATTTGAGGGTCTTCTTGATCCAACTATAGATATCTTAGGGCGTTTGAGGAGTGAAGTGTTGCCTTTTGTGTAGAGTCTCTTGGGATATTTTTTCATCAACTCCAACTCAGATATTTGAAATGATACACTTGTCATGGAAGACTCCTTATGATTTATTTCTCTTGTCGTGACACAAAATATTTTAGCACACTTTCTACAAAAGGTAACAAAGTATTGCACATTGAGAGAGAAAATTACCAAAATCTAGCGTAAAGCCCCTAGCTTTAGCCATGGGGATATAAGCGTAC
>CBEUND010000023.1:0-28127 GCA_965544395.1 uncultured bacterium
TACCCAGTTGGTTGGGGGATGCGGTGATGGCTACACCTACCATAGAGGCACTCACTCATCTCTATCCTGATGTTTCACTTACCCTCGTAGGCTCTTATCTCTCTACTGAAGCACTCAAGAGTCATCCGAAAGTAGTCGCAAGTTATGTCATAGATAAGAGGTTCTTTGCATTGAGGAGAGTTGCCAAAGAGTTAGACTCTTTTGATATGGCGATCTCTTTTAGGAGTTCATTTCGCTCGGCTCTTTTTCTCTTTTTTATTAAGTCGCAGAAGAAGTATCTCTTTCCGAGAAGTTATGAAGATATGCATCAGGTAGCAAAGTATGCTTTTTTTCTTCAAGAGTCACTAGGAGAGAAGATATCTCCGCAAGGACTCAAACTCTATAACAAGCCACACAACTACCCCAAACCAACGCTAGGTATCAATCCAGGGGCAACCTATGGTTCTGCCAAACGATGGTATCCTGAGGAGTTTGCCAAAGTAGCCATAGCACTTGCCAATAGATATGATATTGTCATCTTTGGAGGTCCAGGAGAGGAGGAGATAGCAGAGGATATCGAACGGATGATTGATGAGGCAGAGAGTGCAAATGTCACGCATTTAGTCACAAACTTAGCAGGCAAGCTCACTATCCCTGAACTCATTTCACACATAGCAGGACTCTCATGGCTTGTCACCAATGATAGTGGTCCTATGCATGTCGCAGCAGCCTATCAGATACCTACAGTGGCACTCTTCGGACCTACGAGATACCGTGAAACCAATCAATGGCAAAATCCACAAGGTCACCTCATCCGCAAAGAGATGGAGTGCTCTCCTTGCATGAAAAGAACATGCCCACTCCAACACCATAACTGTATGAAAGAGATCAAAGCCCAAGAGGTGATAACACTTATAGAAAAGGCAGAACGATGAGAGATTTATTGAAATACTTTTTACCCTATATCCTAGAGTATAAAAGGATGTTTGCCTTTGCTATACTCGGGATGATCGCCACAGCAGTAGGGACAACACTCACTGCTCATATGCTCAAGCCTATACTCGATGATGTCTTTATCAACAAAGACAAAGAGGTACTAGCACTGCTCCCTTTTGCTATCGTAGCGGTATTTATGATCAAATCCTTAGGGCGATTTGTACAGACTTACTATACAGTCTATATAGGAGATGATATCGTGAGACGATTGCGAGATAAACTTGCACTGCATCTCATGCACCAAGATATAGAGTATCTTCATCAAATGCGTAGTGGAGAGCTACTGAGCCGTATCACCAATGATCTCAATCGTATCCAACAAGTAGTCTCCTCTATGATACCCAAGATGATGGTCAACATCTTGCTGATCTTTACACTCACCTCCTATGTGATATATCAGAGTCCCAAACTTGCATTTTATTTTCTCGTCATCATGCCTCTTGCTCTTTTGCCTCTACAGATATTGGCTCGGAGGATGAAGCGATATGCACGCCGATCCCAAGAGTCCAACGCAGATCTCACGGCACGGCTCACAGAGATATTTAATAACATAGAGGTGATCAAATCCAACTCTTCACAACAATTTGAGTTCAAACGATTTTCCAAAGAGAATTTCAACTTTTTCAGTCTCACAATCAAACAAAATCTCATCAATGCGATGGTAGGCCCTAGCTTAGAAGTCTTTGGCTCTGTAGCTGTGGCTGTGGCTATCTATGTGGGAGCACTGCAAGTGATAGATGGTGAAATCACAGTGGGGACATTTTTTGCTTTCGTGACAGCACTCTTCATGCTCTACGACCCGATCAGGGTACTCTCCAATATCCACAACCAGCTCCAAGATGCAGCAGCAGCTACAGAGCGGATGAATGAACTCTTTGAGAGTCAGCCTGCTATCGTATCGGGTAAACGACTCTTGCACGATGTAAAATCTATAGAGTTTAGAGATGTCTCTCTACGGTATGATGATAAGATAGCTCTTGAAGAGATCAATCTCTCAATCCACAGTGGAGAAGTGTATGCCCTTGTTGGAGATAGTGGTGCAGGCAAGAGTAGCTTTGTCAATCTCCTTGTACGCTTTTATGATGTCTCCTGTGGGAAGATCACTATAGACAAACACAATATCCAAGAGTATAGCTTAAAATCCTTACATAAGAGTATAGCCTTTGTAACACAACGAATATATATCTTCCAAGATACTATCCTCTCCAATGTTGCATATGGAAGTCAAATCGATGAAAATCGTGCAATATCAGCCCTCAAACAAGCATATGCTTGGGAGTTTGTCGAAGAGTTGGAAGAAGGTATTCATACTATTTTAGATGAGTTTGGAGTCAATCTCAGCGGTGGACAGAGACAGAGAATAGCACTCGCAAGAGCCCTCTACAAATCTCCAAAAATCCTCATACTCGATGAAGCAACCTCTGCCCTAGACAACAAAAGCGAAAAGGCTATCCAACATGCCCTAGAAGATATAAGAGATAAGATGATAACTTTTGTGGTGGCACATAGACTCTCTACGGTAGAGAGAGCAGATACGATACTACTCTTTGAAGCAGGTCAGATAGTAGCTCGTGGAAGCTATGAAGAGCTGTTGGAAAGCTCTGATGCCTTTAAACGACTAGCAAACAAACAGGTAGATGTATAATTTATAGATAATATCTATCTCCTTGAGGGAAGCTTAAATAACTTTCTGCTATTGTGTTACCTAAAAAAGAGGAGATGTAATGACGATAACAAAACGAGTGACATTTATAGCCAAAGAGGGATCTGCAGAGAAGATGAAAGAGCTTTTGACAGCTATGGTAGCACCAAGCAAAGCAGAAGAGGGCGTGATCTTTTATGAGATTTTTCAGTATGAGAAAAACCCAAACAAATTTATGGCAGTAGAGACTTGGGCAGATGAAAAAGCTCTTGATGGACACAAAGCATCCCAACACTACAAAATATATAAGAGTAGCTATGAGCAATATTGTGAGCATAAGTATAGTGACGAATTAGAAGTATTGGGCTAAGATATGGAAAATCTATGGAGTGACATAGTAGCCAAAGAGTATAAGAGTGACCTTGCTATGAGGGTCTACTCTTCGAACCTACTAGGGAAAAGTGATGCTCTTGTCTTGCACGGTGGAGGTAATACCTCTATCAAGAGTATGGTCGATGGAGAGGATATACTCTTTGTCAAAGGGAGTGGCTGGGATCTCGTCTCTATCAAAGAGGAGGGATTTGCTCCTGTTAAGCTCCAGAGACTGCTAGAGATGTCTCAACTCAAAGAGTTGAGTGATATCGATATGGTAGCTTCTCAAAAAGCAGCAATGATAGATGCATCTGCACCCAATCCATCAGTAGAAGCGATACTCCACGCACTTATCCCCTACAAAGTAGTCGATCATACCCATGCAGATGCCATCGTCACGATCTCCAACTCTCTCAATGGAAAAGCTATCATAGAGAAGCTCTTTTCCAATTTTCTCATTGTCGATTATGTGATGCCTGGATTTATTTTGGCTCAAAAGATTTATGAGATGACAGAGTCATACGACTGGGAACAAAGTGATGGTATCATCTTGCACAACCATGGTATATTTACTTATGACAATGATGTCAAACGCTCTTATGAGAAGATGATAGAAGCTGTAAGTAGAGCCGAAGCATTTTTAGCAGAGCATGCCCCTATAGAGATACCACAAAATACTCCAACAACTACTTATGATAGTAAAAATCTGCAAAAAAGTATCAGCCAAGCAAAAGGCTATGAGACTACAGTCAAGCTCAATACTTCACCTCTTGCACGCTATTATGCTTCACAACCAAATCTGCATAGCTTCGCTACAAGAGGTGTCTTGACTCCTGAGCATATCATCCGCACCAAACGAACACCACTCATCATAGAGGGTGATACAATAGCAACTCCATTGGATAACTATATCAATGATTATCGAAGCTATTTTGAGAAACATGCAAGTGGACAAACTGCACTCAATCTAGCACCCAACTATGCGATCATCAAAGGTATAGGTATCGCACTCTTTGGCAAAAGTGAGAAAGAGTGCGATATCCTCAATGACATTGTAGAACACACTATGATGGCAGTACTCCAAGCAGACAAACTAGGAGGATACCAAAGTATATCAGTAGCAGATAGTTTTGATATGGAGTATTGGGAGTTGGAGCAGATCAAGCTCAAGAAATAAATAGATTTGGTTTGAACTTCTTGTCTCGTATACTCATCAATTTGTTCTCCTCATCCAAATAGATATCAAAAAGTTCTGTTGCTTTTATCAGATTGCTTAACTTTTTGTATCCATAGTTTATCGGTGAAAAAGATGAACTATTGCTTATATATGCACCCACCTCTGCCAAATTTCCCCAGCCATCTTCATCCATCGTCTGCTCTAACGCTGTACGCAAAATATTGACAAGCCAAGTATCTGCACACATCTCTTGTCTACTTTTTCTCTGGGTAATCTCTTGATGCTCTTCTTGATGCTCTCTAAGGATAGTACTATTATGCCCTTTTTGTTTCATCAATTTTTCTGTAAATATAAACTGCGAACATGCTACCATAAATGGTTTGGGTGTCTTCTTCTCTCCAAAACCAAATACTTTGATCCCCTCAGCTTGAACACGCATCACTACAGGAGTAAAGTCACTATCACTTGTCGCAAAAGCAAAAGCATCTATCTTTCCCATATGTAAAAGATCTATAGCATCTATCGTCATCAAAATATCTGTTGCATTTTTATTTTTCGTATAATCAAACTGCTGAACAGGTTTGATAGCAAACTCCAAGAGAATAGACTCCCAATTTTTGAGATTTTCTTTCGTCCAATTGGCGTAAGCTTGACGAATATTGACTATACCATATTTACTTAATTCACTCAGTATGCCTTCCATAGCATGATAACTTATATTATCCGCATCGATAAATAGTGCAATGTGATCTTCATTTTTCATATAAACTCTTTATTAATTTCATATCTGCAAAAGCATCTGCTTTGGCAGATGGATTTCTCAGAAGATAGCTAGGATGGAAAGTAGGTATAACTCTATAGGCTCCCCACTGCCGTAGAGTGCCTCGTATCTGTGTGATCTTACTCTCATCACCACTGAGGTAATGATACGCTGTAGCACCAAGTGTAACTATAATCTTGGGGTTGATACTCTCTATCTGTTTGCGAAGATAGGCAAGACAAGTATGTGCTTCGGTAGCAAATGGGACTCTATTGTTTGGGGGGCGACACTTGACAATATTGGTGATATAGACTTGGCTTCTTGGTATGTGTAGTACATTCTCTATCATTTTGGTCAAGAGTTCCCCTGATTTACCAACAAATGGTTTGCCTACACCATCCTCAGCTGCACCTGGTGCTTCACCGACAAAAAGTATATCAGCATTTTCATCTCCCTCCCCAAAGACCACGCTATGACGCGTTTTACTCAATGGACAGAGATGACAATCTGCAGATTGTTTCCATAGTGCATCAAGAGTAGACGGAAGCTCTAAGTTAGAGTGCATTTGTTGTGATATCTGCATATCAGTATATCTATACCCCAACTGTTTGAGTTGATAAAGTTGTTTGAGCATGAGTGCATTATGTAGATTTTTCATAGTGATAGTATAGCGGAATTTTATTGATATGAAGAGAGGAAATCAATCCATATAGCAGAAGCTATATGGATTGTTGTTATCTTGCTGCTAAGAGTGTTTCTCGCACACTCTTATTTGCCATAACGACATCGTACAGGACCACCAAGTGCTTTCACTTTGCCTTGGAAGCTTGAGTCTGCTACACCCTCAGTTTCACCAAGTGTGACAGTTTGAGCCAATCCATTACGCACAGTACTTGTCCAGTATGCAGCAAAAGCAACACCCTGACCACCTAAAGCACCATTTGTATTTATCCTCTTGCCACTGAGTGTTAAGTGAAGAAAATCTGGTGCTTGGAAGAATCCATTGCCTACAGGACCATCGGCACCTCTGATAGCATTCCATTCAGCATCTGTAGCAAGTCTCCAGTTTTTAGGACATACTTGATTTGGAGTATTGATATCTTTCCAGAGTAGATCATTTGATGAATTTCTCCAATCACTATCACTCATAATGAAGAGACTATTTCCAGGTTCATCTGATTTTGCATCAGTGACACCACTTGCTGCAACTGCACTATATGAGTCAGGATAAGTTACTATCTGGTGACCGTCAGATTTACGACCCCACTGCCAGAGATGACCATATGCGTGTTCATCTAGTCGTGATGTCGGTGTCGCATCTGGGTTGAAGTAAGGGTTCCCTACAGAAACATAATCTGCTTCAAGGTTATGCTTGAGCCAGAATGAACCATCTGGTCCAGCTACAGGAGGATATATCTCTCCACCATCATCACTGATAACATATGCAGTAGCATTGAGTTTAAATGTACTATACTCGGGTGCACTTGTCACAGGGTATACAAAGTTTGCAAGAGGATATCCGTAGTAGTTCCCATCCAATGCAGAACATTTGATGACAAATCGTCCATCATTATTGCCGCCCTTGTCATTGACAGTCACATAGGAGTTGATCACTCCACTAGGTCCCGCTACAGTACTATTTGGAATATCCCATCTGAAGGTAAGAAAAACATTCGCTTCACCCTCTTGTGACAAGCTAGGATCTAGTTGTACTGTATAAGCATAACTCTCTAAAGTACCAGTTGCTCCAGCTACTGTATAATTGAGAGGTTGTGTTATGAGGTTTGCACTATTGTCAATCACTCCTAAAAGTGTAGTAGGAGGATTTGTCCTATCATCACATACAGATAGCAGATATTGGATAGGATCTCTTGTAGTAATCGTCACATTATCAGACATATTACCAGTAGTACCTGTAGTTCCAGTCGTACCTGTAGTTCCAGTCGTACCTGTAGTTCCAGTTGTACCTGTAGTTCCAGATGTACCCCCACCATCTCTCACATAGGCATCAGATCCACACCCTGTCATAATCAATGCCACGATAGGCAAAAGTGATAATTTTATTAACTTTGAATTGTTAAAACTCATAACGAAGTCCTCCTTGTACACTTTGAAGATTTGCATGTTTGATATCTGATGTTTCAAAAATATCCATCAAATGATCAAGCGTTAAAAATTGATATTTACCAAATAAGGTAATTTGGTCACCCAACTCATACTCTGCACCTGCTTGAACACCAAAGCTCATATGGTCAGCATCAAGTTTAGAATCTACATTTGTATGCCCCTCTGTTGAGACGGGGATACTATCCCACTTCAAAGTACTATACCCTACAACAGCACCAAAATAAGGCATGATAAAGAGATCTGAAAATCTATAATTCACACTCGCATTAAAATTTAATATGCTTACTTGATCTAACGATGCACTCTGTACAAAAGCGGTAGCAAATAACTCTTCTGTATGTCTATACCCAACACCTGCTTCAAAAATATTTGCTCCATCATTCAAAACTTCAGGTAACAAAACAACATTAGCTTGTATATCTGATGTTACATCCGCTGATGCAACTCCTCCTGATGCATATACGAAAAAATTCTCTTTTGCAACGGGCATATCCCAGACAGGAGCTACAGGAACTGCTGCGGAATTACCACCTCCATACACTAAGGAAGATAGTATGGCTAACGAAGCCACTATACTAAGTTCTTTTCTCATTGGTCTTCTCCTTGTTTTATTCATTTTATTGCTTGAACTCCAAATCAAACGAAATAATCTTTAAAACCATTTCATAAGTCATATTATGACATATTAACCTGTAGCTTTCCTGATATTAAGTAGTATTTTTTATGAAATTTAATAATTTAATGTCTACTAATCTTAATAATTTACTAAGTTATTTAGGGTAGTATTCTACCATGATTATAAAATTAGAGAGTGAAGAGGCATTAGACGATTATATTATCTGCCATAAGTGTCATACCCTTCATAAAAAAATCATTATTAAAGATGGAACAAAAGCTTTGTGCAGTAGATGCAAAATGGTACTCTACCGAAAAAATAGTAAACTTATTACACAAGGGTTGGCTTTGAGTATTACAGGATTGATCTTTTTTATCTTGGCAAATCTATTTCCACTGATAAAAATCGATATTTTAGGAACAGAGACTTATATCACTATTAGTTCTATGCTTGTCTCTCTTGTAGAGAGTGGATACTATCTTGTGGGGTTTGTTGTCTTATATCTCATTATGATCTTTCCTTTGATGATATTTCTACTCTATATTACGATATTTTTATTGATGCATCTTCAAATCTGTGAATATATCGTCAAAAGATTGCTGATACTTTTGGCAAAGATACAGCCTTGGCATATGAGTGATATCTTTCTTGTGAGTATACTCGTAGCAATCGTAAAACTATTTGCAATGGCAGAGATACATATAGGTACCTCCTTTTGGACACTTTTTCTCTTTGTCATTATAGATATTTATATCACAGAAAACATCCATTTAGGTGAATTGTGGATTCTCAAAAAGGATATCTATGCATCTACAAAAAATTGATTCAGAGAGTTTGATCTCTTGTCCCACTTGTGAAGCAGTCAATATAGATAAAAAAGCCAATAATGTATGCCGCAGGTGTGGAGAGAAGATTTATCACTATAAGAGATCTCCTATAGAGAAGAGTTGGGCATATTTGATCACTGCAATGATAGCTTATATTCCAGCCAATCTCTACCCTATGATGGTGATTGATCAGTTTGGATCAAGAAGTGGGAGTACGATCCTAGAGGGGGTGATAGAGCTTTGGCATCATGGAGACTATCCTGTCTCTCTCGTTATCTTAGTAGCATCAGTTATGGTACCTATAACGAAGTTTTTGATGATGATTTATCTCCTTGTCAGTGTCAGGCACTCATTGGGAAATGATAAAAAAATTAATAAACATACAATATACTACTTCACTGAGATTGTGGGACCTTGGTCTATGGTAGATGTCTTTGTAGTTGCCATTTTGGCAGGATTGGTGCATCTAAGTAGTGTCAAGATTCTCGCAGGGACAGCATCCACAGCTTTTGCGATATCTGTATTTTTTACACTCTTAGCAGCACATGCATTCGATACCAAACTCATCAAAGGGAGTCACTAAATGTCAAAAGAGTTACCAGTAGTAGAAGAGTCTAGCAAGTTGAATTTTGTTACATCTATTTGGATAGTACCCATCATTGCACTCTTTATAGCATTATGGTTAGCCTTTCAATACTTTTCACAATTGGGTCCAGAGATCACTATTACTTTTGAGAGTAATCAAGGACTCAAGGCAGGTCAGAGTGAAGTTAAATTCAGAAATGTACCTATAGGTAAAGTAGAAAGTATAAAGCTCAATGATGATGGTGCAGGAGTCAAAGTCACTGCTAGGATCAACAAAGAAGCAGCTGATTATCTCAATGAAAATGCCAAATTTTGGATCGTCAAACCAGAAGTAGGTATGCGAGGCATATCGGGACTTGATACTATACTAACGGGAACATATATAGAGTTATCAGGGAAAAAAAGCGTCATGAATAAGAGTCTGTTTGTAGGATTGCAGACTCCATATAAAGCCCTCGAAGCAGGTGACTACTTCCATCTCAATGCACCGAAATCCTTTGGTGTTGAGAAGGGTACACCTGTCTATTTCAAGAGTATGAAAGCGGGATTTGTAGAGTATGTAGGTATATCTATAGATAGCAAAAGTATAGATGTCGTTATATTTATCGACAAAAGATATCTCTCTTATATTCATGAAGATTCAAAGTTTTGGGTACAAAGTAGTCTAAATATCAACTATGACAATGGAGAACTCAATTTCAATGTAGCACCTATGTCACATATCCTTAGAGGGGGTATAGAGTTCTCTTCTAGTGGTGAAAATGCCAAAAGCAAAGTATCCGATGATTATATATTTAGACTCTACAAAAATAGTACTATTGCTTTTGAAAAAAAGATAGGCTTAGGAGGAAATACTATTAGGGATTACTATTTGGAATTCAACCAAACGACAGCTAAGCTTAGGATAGATGCACCAATAAAGTATGAGAAATTTGATGTAGGACGCGTCAAAGATATTGCCTATAGATATGATAGCAAGAGTCACAAATTAAAGAGCAAAATAGTCGTCTCTATAGATACTTCTATCTTCTACGACCCAAATGAAGCCAATCGTACAGGTGAAGAGAACTTAAAGTTAGCTATCCAAGAGGGCTTGAAAGCTTCGATGCAAGAGCACGACCCTATCAGTGGTCTTCTCTATATAGATTTGGCTTTTTATGATGACAAATCAAATAGAGATATCATTTATGGAGATAAATATGCTCTATTACCTACCATAGCGACGAAAGATGCAGGATTGATGAGTGGGATCAACAAACTCATAGACTCTATCACCAAACTACCACTTGAAGATTTGGTACTCTCTATAGAGCATGCTATAGATGAGTTCTCAGGCATACTCAAAGAGAACAAAGAGAGTACCCACCAAATGATGACAAACCTCAATAAAACTTTAGAGGGTGTCAACAAAATGGTAGGCAATAAAGATTTTGCAAAGTTACCAACAGAACTCAACAAATCTATGAGAGAGCTACAAAAGACACTCAAATCTCTTGATAGCCTCTTGAAGTCCAATAGCAATAACTCTTTGATGTCGAGTCAATTGACCCAAACACTCAAAGAGCTCAACAAAACATCTAAAAATACACGAAAGTTACTCAAGAAACTTGACCGTAAACCTAATGCACTTATATTTGGAGATTGATATGAAACGATTGATTATAAAACGACTAGCTATGATAAGCTTGCTATTTTTGATAGTAGGGTGTGGTGGTTCGAGTAGATACTTTATGCTCACAGAACCAGAGATGATGTCTCATCACTACACGAAACAGTTGCCACTTGTGGGTGTAGAGAAGATCTCTTTGCCAGAGTATATGCAACAAGGCTCAGTAGCCAAACAACTCTCATCAACACAGATAGAGTACTCAAAAGATGCAAAGTGGTCAGAGGATATGGAAGAGTCTCTCACAAAACAGTTGATAATTGCTATACAAAAAAGCTTCAACCACCCGGATGTTTATGCCTACCCTTGGGATTTATCAAAGCAAGCAAATATTAAGATAAAGGTAACAGTTAGTAGATTTATAGCATATGGAAAAAATATCTATCTCGATGCTAGCTGGAAGATAAGTGATTTGAGACGCTCCAAGGAGCGGAGCCAACTCTTCTCTATAGCAGTGCCTACAGGTTCAACAGATGAAGAGATAGTTACAGGAATGAATAGAGCATTTTCCAAACTCTCCAAAAAGATTGTTACAGATCTCAATCGCAATTTTTAATATTTATTCCTTGGGATAGCCTTAAAAAAGCTTTTTACTCTTATTGTAAATATACTTACCATTTTTGGCAAAATTCAAATGGTATTGTAACCCTTCATCTGCACTATATCTTTTGGTTTGATAAGTGATTGTAAAGGTTTTACTTATAGAGTGAGGAAACTCTATATAGTAATAACTACTCCAACTATTGACCATACTCATATTTTTCAAGAGAGGATCACTCAATGCGAGTCTCTTCACTACAAGTGGCAAACTATCTCTCCCTTTGGCTCGTTGGGCTCTCTGCTCTTGAGTGAGCCTCTCTTTGTGTTTTACTTTAGGATAATCAATATGAATACTCAAACTCTCTTCATCATCTATCAGCGTATCACTATAGATACCATCTGCCCGATAGAGACCTACGATAAATTTCTCATTGACGCTCTTATCATTCTCAATTATAGATTCATTCGCATTGAGATATGACAAGCTAAGTGACATCTTTGTCTCATTGGCATCTTTGATTATGATCTTTTCAGTCTTTTGCATATTGGTATCAAAGGCCAAAGATTGATCAAGAGATTTACTTAAGTTTTTTTCATTTTTGATGCTACATCCAGCAAAAAATATGAGCATAGAAGATAGAAACACTTCTTTAAACATTGTGTTATCCTTATAGAGCTTTTCATAGATTTTAACATAGCTTCAATAAAATTTAATGTATAATTAAGCAATTCATATCGAAATGAAAGGGCAATGTGAAAAAGAGATATGCGATAGCGTTTACAGGACCTTCTAATAGTGGAAAAACCACACTTATAGAAAAGATAGCGTATGAGATGATACAAAGCCACAAGATAGCTATCATCAAAAATGATCCCAAAGATAAAGCTCATTTTGATATTCCTGGTAAAGATAGTGATAAGTTTTCAAAAACGGGGGCTGAAGTGATCGTCACTTCACCTACTCGTACCACTTACTTTTCAAAGCGAGAGAGTACACTTGATGAGATGATAGATATGCTTGGTGATTTTGATTATCTTTTTGTAGAGGGACTCAAAACACTCCCACTCCCAAGGATAGCTATCTTTCGTCACAAAATAGAGGAGAGTTATTTTGAGTATAGCGAAGCTATGGCGATAGCAGATATAGAGGGATACTCTCTGCCTAGGCATATAGAGCTACTTGACCTCAATAACACCCAAGAGATTATATCTTGGATCATCAACAATGCAAAGGAGATCTAATGCATACACTAGAACCACTATTTGAAGCGATAAAAAAATCCGCGTTTCGTATCCACGAAGCGATCACCAATGAGGATAGAGACTACTCAGAACACTCAAATCAATCAGGAGATATCCAACTCAAGCTCGACATCATCAGCGACCTTATCATAGCAGAGGAGTTCTCACATCTTCCATTTGTCAAAGCTATAGCAAGTGAAGAGAAAGAGGAGGAGGATATACTCCACCCTGATGGAGAACTCTGCGTAGCGTATGACCCTCTTGATGGCTCTAGCCTCATTGATGTCAATCTCAGTGTAGGTTCTATATTTGGTATCTATGATGGTGAGTGGGATGCACAGAAAATGGTAGCTGCTGTCTACATCGTCTATGGACCTCGTATGGAGATGGTCACTGCATACAAAGGTAGCGTACGCCACTTTATCTACCGTCATGGACGCTTCAAAGAATTCAAGCAAATCAAACTACAACACAAGGGAAAACTCAATGGACCAGGTGGTACACAGCAGTTTTGGAAGCCTCATCATAAAGAACTCATTGATAGTTTTTTTGCAGAGGGGTATAGATTGCGTTACTCTGGTGGAATGGTACCAGACCTCCATCAGATACTCATCAAGGGTGGTGGACTCTTTAGCTACCCTGATGCTACAGATCATCCAAAAGGCAAATTGCGTAAACTCTTCGAAGTCTTTCCCTTTGCTTTCATCTATGAGCTAGCTGGCGGTGAAGCGATCGATATCCATGGGAGAAGATTGTTAGAACTCCCTTGTAGTGATCCGCATGAGACATCCACATGTTTTTTTGGTTCTCTCTATGAGATCAGCAGAGTCAAAGAAGTATATGGAGCTATAGAATAATGGCAGAACTCGATCAATGGGAGAGAGCATTAGAAGAGCAACTCAAACAACTCAAAGAGTGTCAAGAGAAGCATGACTTCAAAAGTTGTCTCCCCTGCCCCCAACTCAATAAATGCACACTCAGAGATGCGTATGTCAAAGCTGTTTATGATAGCATGAGCAAAGGTGAAGGCGGAGGGTTTGAGTTTTAGGCTACTTCGCTCCTTGTCATACTATGATTTTGAGCATTTTAGCATACTCCGCAGGTATTTCAAAGGCTTTCCCTTCGAGATATGAATCGGCAACTATATTTATCCAAGCCCTTGAAGTGCTGACATCATGTATCTTGATCATATGTTTTCCATTCTCTTCTACCATTTCATACTTATTTACAGATATATGGAGAGGTTCATACTCGCCATCGAGCATCACTTCCACCTCTATACTTTTATTTTTCGCATCTAAATTGAGTTTCAACACTTTTCCATACTCCTTGATTTGGCTATTAATTGCTATTTGAACTCCCTTTGAAAGTGTAGCGTCTTTCATTTTTTTGAGTATTGCCTTTTTTTTCTGTAACATTTATTACCTCTCAGAATAGATTATTATATCATGTTTGGATGCCAAGGTAGGTAAAATCTCCCACCTTATAATATAATCTACTTGTGACGCTGTACATGAGAAAATTTTGTATCCAATGGGGTGATTTTGAACTTTTTATCTATAAATAGGAGATATTTTATCTGATTTAGCCAAAATCTCAATTTTTCTTAAGTTACATTAGTTATTATCCGTTTATATCAACAAAAAGGAATAGAATGTTTACTATCAATGTAACCAAAGAGTGTGGTTGTTTCAAAAAAAGCCCATACGAAAATAATAAAAGTTTCGCATCCAAAGATGATGCCCTCATCCAAGCACAACTTATGGTCAACCATATGAATGAGAAGTTTTGTCAAAAACATGAGTTTGAACTCAGTGAAGATGGTCAAAACTTTAGTATCGGTGTGGAAGCAAGAAAACAAGAACCTCAAAGTGGATGCTGTGGTGGTGGTCACTGCTCGTAAGAGAGCTAGGATAAGGTGGGATCTTCCCACCCTACAACTTTGATATATTTCTAATCAATACTTCCCATTTACTACAAAGCGTAAATTTCTCTCTAGCTCTTCTACTTTTTTTATCACATTTTCTAACTTAATAGTCTTTGTTGTACTACTCTCTTGTGTAGTTATTGTCATATTCATCTCTGGGATATTCGACTCTTTTTTGACTATAGCTTTTTCTCTATCTTTTTTTTCTATAGTTTCTTTTTCTATTGTAGTTTTTTGGATATATTTTTCTATAGATGCAAGTTTCTTTCCAATAGCCAAGCTCTTAGGATGTGACTTACTATAGAGTTTTTCACTTGTTTGGAGATATTTTTGAGCTATTATTTTTGCCTTTTTATAGTTTTTTGTTTTGATATAGAAATCTGTAAGCGATTTGTAGAGTGCATACATCTCCCTTGGTTTTTCACTCTTGAGAGATTTAAGCAGATCTATACTCTTTTTATAATAGATCATTGCTATATCATTTTTGGAGATATCACTGTAGAGTTCAGCTTGACTTATATAAGCTTTGAGTAATTTTGGACTCTTTTCACCAAAGAGTTCTATGATAAGGTCTATTGATTTATCGACCATCTCTATAGCCTCTTTATACTTTTTTTGCTTTTTATATATATCCGCTATATTGAGATAGATATATGCTACTTTACTACTATTGTTTATGTCAAATTTATACCTATAGATATGAAGTGTATCTTCATAATATTTCAAAGCTTTTTCATATTGACCACTCTGCGTATAGATATTTGCTTGTGTTGCAAGTGATGCAGCATAGAGTATATCTTCGCTTCTTAGATGATTTTTTGCTACCCTTAATGCCTTTTTTGAAACGAGATAAGCTTCAGTGAAGTTTGCTTTTTTTGCATAGATCAGTGAGAGTTGGTTGAGAGTTTGGACAATCTTTTTATAAGCTATCGGTTGACTCTCTTTGGCTAAAAGTAGAGCATTTTTGAGGAGTACTTCAGCCTTAGTATACTCTTCTCGACTCTCTAAGTACTCTGCTTGTCTCATCATACTCTGCCAATCTTTAGGAGTCTCTACACTCTGTGCATTTGGTAAATCATATCTCATTTGAACTACCTGTGGATGAGATAGATCATCACCTGAGTTTTTTGAGAGATCTAGTGCTGTAGTATCCAAACCATTGAGCGTTGGGGTATTACCCTCTATCACCTCTGCCATAGTCGCTATACTCAAAAAACTCACGATTACTAGTATCACTATAAACACTTTTGTTTTGTTATATCTCTCCAAACTTCTCTCCAAACTTTATCAAATGGTACACCCAAGAGTATGAACTCGAAATTATACATCAAAATGATTATAACTCTGTTTAGGTTAGCCTTAGATAAGATATGCGATCTCAGCTTGTGATCCTAGACGCATAGGTGGCCCCCAAAAGCCTATACCACTATTGACATAGATGCGTGAACCTTGCGGCAAGAGATGCAAGCCTTTCACAAATGGTTGCTGAAGTTTCACAAGATAATTGAAGGGAAATATCTGCCCTCCGTGCGTATGTCCACTCAAGATGAGTTCAGGTTTATAACCCCCTAGATACTCTATAAATTTTGGCTGATGTGCCAAAAGTATGCTCTTATATTCTGGATTTGTATGACGATATGCCTTGTGGATATCAGGCTCTAGTAGATTGACACGCAAACCAAAAAGATCAGTCACTCCTACTATGTTGATACCTAGTTGTGGGATAGTCACACTCTCATTGAGCAAGAGTTTTATTTTGCTCTGCTTCATAAATGATATGATCTCCATAGGATTATGGAAATATTCATGGTTGCCCAAGATAGCATAGATACCATATTTTGATTTGATAGCATCGAGTGCGAATACACTCTCTTGAATAGCATGAATATCAGTATCTACGAGATCCCCAGTGATGAAGACTATATCAGGGTTGAGAGCATTGATCTGTGCTACGGAATGCTTCACAAAATCATGATCTATCAAACCACCTATATGGAGATCACTGATCTGCACAATCGTAAAATCAAAAAGACCTAACTCTACTATATTGACTATAGGCTCTTTGCTCCCCTCATATGCAGCTGCACTCACATAACCTGTCGTAGCAGCAAGCATCACACTATCCCCACTCTTTTTGATAAAAGTACGCTTGGATATATCTACATCTTTGATACTTTTATGAAAGAGTTCTATTACCTCATGTACTACAATATACATCAAGAGAGTGAAAGTCACGCCTATTGATAGAGAAGATATATAGTCTAGTGCATGTGGCATTATATCTGCATAACGGCTTATAATGTAGAAAAGATTAAAAAGAAGATTGAGACCTAGAAGAGTACTCAATACTCTAAGTATTTGAGGAGTAGCCGATATATTGCGTATCACCCGCATATAAAACAACCCATGAAAGGATACAAAAAGCAGTGTAGCCAATCCAAATATTACCATGATGTTCATTGAAAACCTCTTTTTTATAGTTATTGTAGCCAATTATTATTATGTTTTAGGGATTGTGTTGTATTATCTGCTGTTACACACTGGCAGTGATTTTACCAAAACAAGAGATAGAGAAGAGGTCTTAGATGTAGTTCATAGGCTTAACTCAAAACCTAGAAAATGTCTTGATTGTGCAACACTATATAACCTAAAAAAAGACTCAAAGCAAACAAAATTATACCAACTAAGTATAATATACCCGAGCCAAATAGAGTCCTGCAGGTGGTGCGAGTTGGGTGGTGTGACGCGTCGAACCACTTATCTGCTCTCTAAGCATCTCCAAAGAGATATGACCCTCTGCACAGAGCATCACAGCTGCTACCATCATCCGCACTTGTGAGCGTAGAAAGCCATTGGCTTCAAAGTATATGATACTATATTCATCCCACTCTCTATATCTAGCTCTATAGATATGCCTCACTGTAGAGTGCATAGGAGAGCCTGTTTTGTGGAAATGACAAAAGTCATGCTCTCCTTCAAGAAGCTCTAGGGCTTGATGCAGTATTTCTGCATCAAAGCTAGAGTAATAGGAGATATAATTCTCTTCAAAGAGTGATGGTTTGGAGCGTTTGAAGATATATCTATAGAGCCGTCTCTTTGCTGAGAAACGAGCGTGGAAATGTTCATCTACCGCAGTGATATGTTTGATCTTTATCCGTTTGAGTTTGCGGTTGAGCTCTCTTTTGAGTTTGGACAAATCACTCCAAAAATATGGCAAATCCAAATGGATCACTTGACCTGTAGCATGCACGCCTCTATCTGTACGACCACTTCCTACGATAGCACTCTCTATATGGAGCGATTGAAGAGCCGACTCTATAGCAGTCGTGACCGTATCTTGGGTAGTTTTTTGCTTTTGGAAGCCGTGAAAATAGCTTCCATCATATGCTACCACTGCCTTGACACGCATCAAAAATATCTACTCACTTGATAACGAAACAAGAATAAACCACTCACAAAGAGCAGCAATGTCGCCAAAAAGAGCAGAGGTACTGTACCATATTTATCCAAAGATGAAGCGATAAAATAGAAGATAGATGTAGTCACACCGATTACAATAAATGAGTGTGCTTTCTGATATCTCGGATTGATGATAGAGAAAGAGGCTATTACATAGAGCGAGAGGAGTGGTATGAGGGATATAAATGCATAGAAAAGCATCTTTCTTTTTCTCTGATCATCTGTCAAGGACTGTTGCCAGTAGTCACTCACTCCATAGAGTTGCGAAGTATTTTTCGCGAGGGTATCGTAAGTCTGAAGTTTATTGTATGTGATCTCTCGTATAATCTCTTGATCAAATGCATACCCTTTGCCATCATAGAGTACGAGAGAAAATACCCCATTTTCATTGAGCATCTTCCCATGCTTTGCTGCAAGTATCTGATCGGAGTGGTTGTCATCTTGATAATATATCACTGTATCGGTGAAGTTCCCTTCATTATCATCTGTGATATAGATATAGTATCTTCCAAACTTCTGTCCAAACTCCTCTGGAATGATATTGAATGTCATCTCTGCTTTTTTGCTATCTTTGAATGCATTATAGAGCTGGTTGGTCTGAGGCATTGTCGCAAAAGAGATCACAAAGAGCAGTATAGAAAAAAGCAGTGCTACTGCTACTAAAGGATACATAATATACCTTGCAGGGATCCCTAGAGAGAAGAGTGCTACAAGCTCATTATCCGTAGAGAGCCTCTGCAAGGTCGTCACTACACTCGCGATAAATGATATCGGAAGCGTATGAAAGAGTATCGTAGGTATCGAATAGGCAAAGAGCTGCAGTAGCTCAGGAAAAGTGATCTGTATCTTTGCTGTCAATATCGAAATCTTTACGAGATATACAAGGGAGACAATGAAAAAAAATGGTAAAAAGACTATTAAAAAAGTCTTTGTAAAATTGCTAGAGAGATAGCCTCTGATGCTAACCATACATAATCCAGTGTAGAAGTATCGCGGCTTGTGTATCAAAGATATAGACTATAAGTGTAGCTAATGCCAAAAATGGGATGAAAGGCACCATAGTATCTTTTGCCATAAGAGAAGGCACTATCGCCAATAGTGCGGATAAAAAGAGTGCTATGAAGAAGTTAGGAAAGCCCAAAAGTGCAGCCATGGTACCAGCTACTATCACATCAGCAGAACCCATAGCTTGCTTTTTGGCGAGATAGCTTGTGGCAAGCCCTACGAGATAGAGTGTCAAAGCGGCAAGAGCTGCATAGATAGCAGCAGCGATAAAATGAGGCTGTATCACTGCCATCACAAGAGCAAAAAAGTTGACTACATCAGGGACTGCATAATATTTGAAATCTATCATCACGAGTGCAAAAAGAGCTGCAAATGTAGCAAATACAAATGGAAAATACCACGCAAACCCTAGCTTCATAAAGAGTAAAACCGCTATGATACCTGTAATAAACTCTACGATAGGATACTGCTTTGAGATAGGCTCTTTACAAAAGCCACACTTTCCACCGAGAAAGAGCCATGAAAATATAGGGATATTGTGATACCACTTGAGGGGTGTTTGACAACTTTGACAGTGCGATGCAGGAAAAGCTATACTTTCATTTTTTGGGATACGATATATCACCACATTGAGAAAAGAGCCAAAAAGCGTGCCAAATACAAAAACCCCTATCAAAATTATCATTTCATCCATGTTATAACCCTCCAAATCTTCTGTTTCTAAGTTCAAAATTCTCTATAATAGCTTCTAACTCTGTTGTAGTGAAATCAGGCCACAGAGTATCTGTAAACTCCAATTCACTATAGCTTAGTTGCCATAGCAGATAGTTAGAGAGTCTCTGCTCACCACTCGTGCGTACAAGAAGGTCTATATCTCTATAGGGAGTATCGAGTGCTTGAGATATACTCTCTTCATTGACTACATTGCCACTTGCTATCACTCTGTTGACTGCTCTGACTATCTCATCTCTGCCACCATAATTGAGTGCAAGTACCTGTGTGAGCTTCGTATTGTTGATTGTCTGATCTTGAGTATAGTAGATAGTCTCTCGGAGGCTCTTTGAAAATTTACCCAAATCTCCTATAGCCACAAAACGGATATTCTCCTCTTGGTAAGTCTCCAACTCTTTTTTGAGGTATCTCTCCAAAAGTTTCATCAAAAACTCTACTTCGAGTTTGGGTCGTTTCCAATTTTCGGTACTGAAAGCGTAGTGAGTCACCGTCTCTATCGTCGGATGGTTGGCACAGTAGGTTGTGATATCTCGTACCACTTCAGCTCCTGCTTCGTGTCCTTTGGTGCGTTTGAGCCCTCGCTCTTTCGCCCAGCGACCATTGCCATCCATGATGATAGCTAAGTGTTTGAGTTGATTTTTGCTCATTGTGAGAGACCCTCTACCTCATCAACTATTCTCAACGAGAGTGAGAGTTTGTCCATCTTGCCCAATGCCACCTCTCTATCAGGCATGATCACTGTGATATCATTCTCATCTGTCCCAAAACTACTGCTATCTTGAAGATAGTTATAGCAAACTGCATCCGCACCCTTCTCTTCTAATAGTTTTTTGGCATTGGCTTTGCCATTTTGGCTATCCATCTCTGCTTTGAATGCTACGACTTGGAGACCATCTTTGTTGATAGTAGTGATGATATCTGCTGTCTCTTGCATCTCAAGCGACCAATCCTCACCGATCATACTCTTTTTGATTTTACCCGATTGTGGATACTTGGGTCTATAGTCTGCTACAGCCGCTGCCATGAAGAGATATGGCTCTTTTTGGATGAGATGTACAGGGTCACTGCTACTCATAGTAGGTTTGCTCATTTTGCCTTTTTTGGCTACACGGACTGCATCTACTGTATACTCCATCATCTCTTGGCTACTCTCTACCTCAATAAGATAGATATCTGCTGGGAGATTGTCAGGTTTTTTCGTAGTGATATAGCAGACATCCGCTCCCTTACTGTAGAGTGCCATCGCTAGAGCTGTAGCCATTTTACCACTAGAGTAGTTGGATATATAGCGTACATCATCTATCTTCTCTCGTGTACCACCACCTGTGACTACAACACGACGATCCAACCAAAACTCATCTGTCAAGAGTGCTTGAGCTGAACGCCAATAGATATCCATAGGTTCAGCCAATGCACCACTGCCTATATCTCCACAGGCGAGAAGCTTCTCTTGTGGCTCTACGATAACCGTATCATTGACAGCGAGCATCTTGATGCTTCCTGCCGTGTAGTGGTTTTTGAGCATTTGGGTATTGGCTGCTGGTGCTACGACTATCTTGTCACCAAATGCCAACGCTGTATCGAGCAAGATATTATCTGCTATCCCTTTACTGAGCTTGTTGAGTGTGTTGGCAGTAGCAGGAGCTATGACAAAAATATCACTCTTTTTACCTATCTCTATATGATTGAGTTCACTGCTCCAACTCTCACTCTCTTGGGTAAGTACTGCATTTCGTGTGAGTGCCTCAAAGGTAAGTGGCGAGACAAATTTTGTCGCAGAGGGTGTCATGACGACATGCACAACTGCACCACTCTTGACAAAGAGCCGAGCCAAATCACATGCTTTGTACGCTGAGATACTCCCTGTGACACCCAATAAAACCGTTTTTCCTGCTAAATCATACTGCATCTATACCTCTTTTGTTCCAAAAAACTTATAAAAAAATCCCGATACTCTTTTGATCGGAGTTCTCGATATAGCAAGCTCTCCTTTGGAGATATCTTCGGTAAGTGTCGTGCCTGCTGCGATGAGTACATCATCTGCTACACTCACTGGTGCGACAAGTTGTGTATCACTCCCTACAAAGACATTTTTACCTATGGTAGTTTGGTACTTTGCTTTGCCATCATAATTACAAGTGATCACACCTGCACCTATGTTACTCCCCTCCTCTATCGTAGCATCACCTATATAAGAGAGATGCCCAGCCTTGACTCCTGTGAGTGTGGACTTCTTGACTTCGACAAAGTTGCCTATATGTGTCTCTATGATCTTGCTTTGGGGACGGATACGAGCCATAGGACCGATATCGCTCTCTTGGATCGTGGCATCTTCTACTACAGAGTTGGTTTTGATGTGGGAATTGATGATGTGCGAATGACCCATTATAGCCACCCCACTCTCTACTGTACACTCCCCCTCGAACTTCGCACGACTATCTATGTATATAGTTTGTGGTAGACGCATAGTCACTCCTGCTAACATGAGTTGCTCTTTGATGCGATCTTGCATCATCTCTTCTGCTCTTGCCAAATCTAGCTTGGAGTTGACCCCTTTGAACTCTTGCTCTTTGACATATACGGGATGTACTTCTCGACCTTCGTCAACTGCCATCTTGATAATATCAGTGAGGTAATACTCCGCTTGTGCATTGTCATTGCTCAATGCTGGGATATATCTATCGAGCAACTCTCTTTTCACTGCGTAGATGCCTGCATTGACCCTCTTGATAGCTTTTTGACTAGGGGTGCAATCTTTCTCTTCGATGATCTCTTGGACTTTACCATCATCTATGACGACTCGTCCATATCCGCTGGAATCTTCCATCTCTATGACACTCATATTGATATCTGCATCTCCTGCGATAAGTGCTTCTAGTGATTTAGTGGTAATGAGTGGCATATCACCATTGAGTATCAAAACTCTCTTATGTTTAGACTCTATCCCCCGCATAGCTCCCCCTGTACCAGGGAAATTCTCTGCATCTTGGAGGTGGTATTGAATGCCTTCGTAGTTTTCGTTTATCGCTTCTTCTATCCTCTTGACTTGATGGTGAAGCACAACAGTGATATCATCACTCAGTGTTTGAGCGACATCGAGCGTATGAAAGAGCATCGCCTTGCCAGATATTGTGTGTAGTACTTTTGGTGTAGTTGATTTCATACGAGTACCCTGCCCCGCAGCTAAGATGACGACAGAAAGAGACATGTTATATAACCTTATGAGAAAATTGCGATATTATATCCAAAACAACCCGAATAATGCATGAACACTTATCAATCACTCTATTTCATGCATCTTGCTATGAAAATTATGTTATCATATCTTACGCATTTAGAATATATATGGGTAACATCAGTTATTCAAGAGATCAAAAGGATATAGAGATTGGATTGTAAACATTTTGGGAGTTGTGGCTCTTGTAGTCTCTATGCTATGGACTACACGGCACAGATAGATATGAAAAAAGAGCGTGTGAACCGATTGTTAGCTCCCTATTATAGTGGAGAGTTACAAGTGCATCTCTCACCACAAGCACACTATCGAGCGAGAGCAGAGTTTAGAGTTTGGCATGAGGGGGATAGATGTAACTATGCTATGGGAGTTTTAGATAAAAAAGGAGCCCTCATCATAGAAGAGTGTCCAAAAGTCATCGCCCCTATAGCCAAACGCATGTGGAGGCTACTTGAAATCATCCAAAATAGATCACTCTTGAAGCATCGACTCTTTGCTATTGAGTTTTTGGCTACAAGCATAGATGAAGTACTCATCACTCTACTCTACCATAAAAGACTCGATGAGAGCTGGGAAGAGGAAGCAAAATCGATAGAGCAGGTATTGGACTGTAAAATCATAGGAAGAAGTCGCAAGCAGAAGGTGGTACTCTCAGATGAATTTGTACGAGAAAAACTCCATATAGATGGCAGAGATATACTCTACAAAGAGTATGAAAGTGGTTTCACACAGCCAAATCCTGTAGCCAATATCTCTATGATAGAGTGGGCTATTTCACATATCAAAAATATCAAAAGTGGTGATTTCCTTGAGAGTTATTGTGGCTTAGGTAACTTCACGATACCTATCTCTATATATTTTGATAAAGTCTTAGCTACAGAAGTGAGTAAACGATCGATCTATGCAGCTCAAGAGAACTGCGAAGAGAACCAAGTAGAAAATATATCTTTTGTACGACTCTCTTCCCAAGAGATGACACAAGCACTCAATAAAGAGCGGGATTTCAATAGACTGCGTCATGTTGACCTCGATGGATATAACTTCTCTACCGTACTTGTAGACCCACCAAGAGCAGGACTTGATGATGCTACGACCAAACTCATCGCAACTATAGATCATATCCTCTATATCTCTTGCAATCCAGAGACGCTTGCAAGAGACCTTTTAAGACTCACACAGACACATGAGATAAAAGATGCTGCTATCTTTGACCAGTTTCCACATACTACACATATCGAAAGTGCTGTCTATCTCCAAAGGCATACACAATGAAAACTATATTTTTACTCTCCATACTCCTCCTATCTGTAGTAACGCTTGATGCAAAAGATTATACCAAGAACCAAAAAGTGCGATATTTTATCCACCAATTGGTGGTAAAAAACCATTTTGATAGAGCTAAACTCACAGAACTTTTCCGTCATGTCAAATACCAAAAAAAGCCTTTAGCAGTCTATGTACCATCTCTACGACCAAAAGTCAAACCACACAAAAAGAGAAGGAAAATAGGCTCATGGAACTACTACACCAAAATGATACTCAAACCCTCCAAGATACCATTGGGTGTAGAGTATTTAAGAGAACACCGATCGACGCTCCATAGAGCATATCGAAAATATGGTGTACCTCCTGAATATATCGTCGCTCTCATAGGCATAGAGAGTCATTATGGTAAACATGCGGGTAAATACCCCGTCTTTGATACACTCACTACACTTGCCTTTGAAAAAAATAGACGCAATAGATTTTTCCGCTCAGAACTCAAAGCCTTTCTCTTGATGACAAAACGAGAAGGCATCAACCCTAAAAATGTCAAAGGCTCTTATGCAGGGGCTATTGGTCAAGGACAATTTATGCCAAGCAACTACAAGATATTTGGTGTAGACTTCGACCATGATGGTAAAACTAGAATGACCCAATCTAATGATGCTATAGGGAGTGTCGCTCACTATCTCAAACGACATGGATGGAAAAAAAATCAAAAAGTAGCAGTGAGAGTCTCCTACTCTGGTACGCGATACAATGCAAGAAAAACAGGCTATAGACACAAATACAGTCGAGCAAGTCTCAAAGGTATAAAGCCTAAAGAACCATTCAATTATAGTGGCAAAGTACACCTCATCAAACTCAAAAAAACAAACTATGATGAGTTGTGGTATGGAACTCACAATTTCCATGTCATCACTCGATATAATCATAGTAGCTACTACGCTATGGCTGTCCACCAACTCGCACAAAATATCAAAAAGGAATATAGAAAAAAGTATGGTCAAAATCCATAATTGATTAAAAATTAATCAATTGAATTGTGTTGTTCAAAAAATAACCAATTATTGATGATATTAAAATCATCTATTTTTATTTTTACAACGAAGAAAATGATATAATCTGCACAAGGCTACCCCAAAGGAGAAAATAGATGGAGATGAATTATGTGATTGATACTTTCTTTACTATATTTGCTATGACGCTTATAGTTTTGATGGTACCTGGTTTTACTATGTTGGAGGCTGGTTTGGTGCGTACCAAAAATGTCTCGGCAGTCTTGACAGTCAATGTGATGATATATGCAGTAGCATCTATCTCATTTTTGCTCATAGGGTACTCCTATGCTTTTGGAGGTTGGGATCACCAAGATAGCATCAGCAAATATGCTTTCTTTATGTTTCAGATGGCTTTCGTAGGTAAAACTGTCAATATTATGAGTGGTGGTGTGAGTGAACGATCACGGATATTACCATTAGTAGTATTTACTATAGTGATGGCAGCTCTCATCTATCCTACTATAGTCAATGTTACTTGGGGAGCTAACTTCTTGGGTGGTACGATGTTTGATATATCAGGGATGTATGACCTCGCAGGTTCTACAGTCATACACTCTACAGGTGGTTGGGCTCTACTTGCAGCGATACTCATCATGGGTGCGAGACGAGGACGCTACAAAGGTAACAGAGTCAGAGTCATCCCCGCATCCAATCTCCCACTTGTGACACTAGGGGCTCTCCTCCTATGGATAGGTTGGTTTGGATTTAATGGTGGGAGTGTAGGAGCGATATCGAGCAAAGAGAGTGCAGACACTGTGGCACTCACGATCATGAATACAAATACCGCAGGATTGGCAGGGGCTATCATCGCGTGGATTATTATCTATATTCGCTATAGACTCTTTGATATCACGATGATACTCAATGGTGCTTTGGGTGGATTGGTAGCTGTGACGGCAGGACCAGACCTCTATGATATCTATACACCGATATTGATAGGTGCTATCGGTGGGGCTTTGGTTGTCTTCGCTGTGCCACTTTTTGATAAGTTACGACTTGATGACCCTGTGGGGGCATTGTCTGTGCATTTGGTCAATGGTATATGGGGGACGATAGCTGTAGGTATCTTCACCGATCACTCTCTATTGGCACAGTTCAAGGGTATAGTAGTCGTAGGAGTATTTGCATTCTCTATATCCTTTATATCTATCTATACCATCAATAGACTCATTCAGCTTCGTGCAGATGATGATGAGCAATTAGAGGGATTAGATGCAGTAGAGTGTGGTATAGAGTCCTATCCAGAGTTCACACGATCTATATAACAGAGTGTCTGTTTGCCCATGTAACAATTGCTAGGATGCTCTAAGTTACAAAAATTATGCTAATATATCAATAAAAAAGGAAGTGTATGAAAAAGGTAGAAGCGATCATCAAACCATTTAAGCTCGAAGATGTCAAAGAAGCACTCGTAGAGGCAGGTATCGAAGGTATGACTGTATCAGAAGTCAAAGGATATGGACGACAGCAAGGACACGCAGAACTCTACAGAGGAGCAGAGTATATCGTAGAGTTTATACCTAAAGTCAAGATAGAGATAGTAGTCAGTGATCAGCACTATGCAGATTTGGCAATCAAAGCGATAACTGAGGCAGGTAAAACAGGCAAGATAGGTGATGGTAAAATATTTGTTAGTACTATTGAGAATGTAGTTCGTATCCGAACAGGTGAAGAGGATAGAGAGGCACTGTAGTTTTAATTTTTTTTGGGGAGGGTAGCCTGAGTAGCTCCCACCATCAAACAAAGTAAATCCAAACCAATATTTCGCTAAAATATTCTCTAAATTAATAGAGAGGCAATCATAGTGCAGTTTGAAACATATCCATTTGAAAAATTAAATCTTTTACTCGAAAATATCCAAGCCAATAGTGACTATACTCCACTGAGTCTCACTATCGGAGAGCCACAGTTTGCTACACCACAGTTCATACTAGATGAGCTCAACAAGAGTGCAACACTCCTCAACAAATACCCCAAAACCTCAGGCGAGCAAGTGCTTCGTGATGGGATGTTACAATATTTGCAAAATCGCTTCTCTTTGGAGCTTGACAATAGTCAAATCATCCCTACATTTGGTACGAGAGAAGTGCTCTTTAATTTCCCTCAGTTTTTGTTGCATGATGTAGAGTCTCCAGTGATGGCATACCCCAATCCATTCTATCAGATATATGAGGGGGCGGCCAAGGCTAGCAGAGCTGAAGTGATTTACCTCAACCTAGAGAGTAACAATAGTTTCCAACCTATAGTCGATGAAAAGAATCTTGCTCGTTGTGACTTCGTGATACTCAACTCCCCCAATAACCCTACAGCGTCAGTGATGCATATGGATACACTCAAAGAGTGGATAAAACTAGCACTCAAACACGATTTTGTCCTACTCAACGATGAGTGCTACGCAGACCTCTATCTCGGTGAGGCTCTCCCCTCACTGCTCAACGCGAGTCGAGAGGTAGGCAATAGTAATTTCAAAAACATACTCGTCATCAACTCTATCTCCAAACGATCAAGTGCTCCAGGCTTGCGTAGTGGTTTCATTGCTGGAGATGCAGAGATACTACGAGACTATATGACATACCGCACTTATGTAGGGTGTGCCTCTCCACTACCTCTCCAATATGCAGCAGCCTTGGCATGGGCAGACCAAGAGCATGTCGATAGATTTCGAGCCAAATATATCCGCAACTTTGAGTTAGCAAGAGAGTTACTCGATATAAATGCCCCTGAAGCAACATTTTATATATGGCTAGAGGTAGATGATGAGATAGCATTCACCAAACGAGCCTATAGCCAGTACAATCTCAAACTCATCCCTGGTTCATACCTCGGTAGAGAGGAGCAAGGCAAAGGCTTCGTACGACTAGCACTCGTACACGAAGAAGAGCAGACGAGAGAGGCACTCACGAGAGTAGCAAAACT
>CBEUND010000024.1:0-27753 GCA_965544395.1 uncultured bacterium
TTTGTGTTCTATCACTTTTATATTATTTGGATTTTTCGCACTTATATCAAAATCTTTAATATCATTGGTATGGACTATCCAACTATTATCACTCTCTTTTCTATCTTTCCACACTTCTAAAAACTCTTTGAAGTGGTCATACTCGATTGGTTTATTTTTCGTGAGCTTATAGGGTGGGTTGACTTCATAATAAAATATATCTGTCGTACTTCCATTTCTATCAAAAAAGAGTACATTTGTTTTGACTCCACTATATGGCAAAAACACCCCACTAGGAAGTGATAATATAGTATGCACATTAAATCTCTCTAATAAATCTTTTTTGACTGATTGAAATGCTTTATTGGTTTGAAACAATACCCCCTCTGGGATGACGACTCCACATTTTCCACCCCGTTTTAAACTATTCATCATGTGCTGCAAAAAGAGTAACTCAGTAGCATTTGACTTGATAGGAAAGTTTTGTTGGATTTGCTCTTTCTCTTTGCCTCCAAAGGGTGGATTGGCTAAGATACAATCATATCTATCTCTCTCCTCTAATCCTCTGATATCTTTTGTGAGTGTATTTGTTTTTGATATGTTGGGCGATTCCACTCCGTGTAAAATCATATTCATTACACCCATTACATAGGATAATGGAGTTTTTTCATTGCCAAAAAATGTATCTTCACTTAGAAATCTCAATTGTTCTGTTGATAAATCTCTTTGTCTGTTCTGTGCTATATTTTCATATCTGATATGGTTATATGCTTCGATGAGAAATCCACAACTCCCAACAGCTGGATCATATATTTTATCTCCTATTTGTGGATTGACTACATCTGTTATCACTTTGATGAGCGGACGAGGAGTATAAAACTCTCCACTATTACCACCATCACTACCCATATCTTTCAAAAGTTTCTCATAGATGAGAGAGAGTTGATAGAGATCACTATTGTTATAAAAATTCATTGCATCAATGATATCCAATACTTCTCTAAGTGTGTGTCCATTGGCTATTCTATTATCTAAAAATTCAAATATAGCACCAATTTTATATTTAATTGATTTAGGATTTTCTGTAATGTTTTTAAATGATTTGAGATAAGGGAATAACTCTTTATTGACAAACTCTAATAAATCCTCTCCACTTTTTGCATTGATGAGATCTATCTTCCCGTCCTTTTTAGGAACAGCCCACAGACCCCATCTATACTTTTCATCTAAGATGTAGTTATATACCTCTCCATCAAGTTGGGCATCTTCATTTTTCATCTCTTCTAAATCATTCAAAAACTTTAGAAATAAAATCCAACTAATCTGTTCTGTATAGTGCATAGCACCACTTATCCCATCATCTCTTCTGAGTATGTCTGTTATTTGGTTTATTTTACTTTCCAATTACTATCCTACTTTTAAATTTTTCTATCTTCTTTATCTATAAATCTCTCTTTGTAGCCCAAAATACTCATCTCTAATATTGTATCCACCAAACGATTGTTTTAAATCTTTGACATCATTCCCACTTAGCTTTACCAATACAGATAGATTTTTTTCATCCAACTCTTTGACACCATCTTTTCTATATCTATCCAATATAAACTCTATAAACTCTTTGGCTTTATCAGAATGGTACTTCTCTACAAAATCTGTATCATATACAGCCATAACTCTATCATCTCTACTTTTTATATCTAAATTGAATGATATATGAGCCAATAGATCATATATATCACTATCTTTTGCTTCAAATATCTCTTTTAAATCATTGAGTTGTGATTCGTCTATTCCCATTTCAGAGAGTTTATTTAACATCTCTTTTCTATTGGATGGATTACTCCACAATTCTCTTAGTTTCTCTTCATCATCATAAAACTCACCTAATATACCAATAAGAAATTTTAAATACTCTTCTGTTTTCAGTGGTCTTCCATCTTCTCCAACATAGTTAGTTTCAATATCTATTACCTTTAACTTCTTACCTTTGATGTTGATAGTAACTTTTTCATTTGATTGTGTATCTGTATCAGTTGGAGTATCTTCATCATCTCCATTAGGATAATCTGAATACAAAGTATCATCTTTTTCATCTTTATCTTTTGTAGATGTTTTTGTAGATTGAGTTTCAACAGCTTCTCCATCCCATCTCTCATCATAAAATAGATTAGTAGCTCCTACAAAATCTATAATAGTAAAAAAATCTTTTCCCTCAAAAACCCTCGTACCTCTACCTATGATCTGTTTAAACTCTGTCATTGATCTGATAGGAGCTGTTAAGACTACATTTCTTACATTTTTTGCATCGACACCAGTTGTGAGCATTTTTGAACTCGTAAGGATAGTTGGAATATCCAGATCATTGTTTTGGAATTTCTCCAAAAACTCTCTTCCTATCTTTCCCTCATCTGATGTCACTCTGACACAGTAATTGTTGTCCTTTAGTGATTTGAATTGGTCAATAGCTACTTTCATATCCATTGCGTGTTTTTGATTGACACAAAATATTATTGTTTTATCCATTGGATTTATATTATCGACAATTGTTTTGGCTATTAACCCTGTTCTTTTTGGTATGATGACATTTTTTTCAAACTCTTCTAGCGTAACAATCTGTTTCTCTAACTCTCCCTCTATAATATCATTAGGGTCAAATCTATACTCATCTATATTAGTTTGTACTCTTTTTACTTTGTATGGTGTGAGGAAACCATCATTGATACCATCTTTGAGTGAATACTCATATATAGGCTCACCGAAGTATTTGTAAGTATCACCATTATCATCTCTTTTGGGTGTAGCAGTCAATCCTAAATGCACGGCACTATCAAAGTGAGTCAATATCTCTCTCCAACTACTCTCCTCATTGGCACTCCCTCTGTGGCACTCATCTATTACAATCAAATCAAAGAAATTCTTTGGATACTGTTTGTAATACTCCATGACATCATCATCCATCTCCTCTTCTGTAACATCTCTAAAATTTGCACTACTGAGTGATTGATAGATAGCAAAAAATACATTTCCAGCAGTTGGAACTTTGCCACCTCTTTTTTTAATCTCTTTGCCGTTTACTGCAACACAATCTTTCTCAATCGGGTTAAATGTATTATAGGCTTGGTCTTTGAGTACATTCCTATCAGCCAAAAACAATACTTTTAGTCGTCTATCGCTCCTATCTCTATTCCATTTGGATTGAAACAGTCTATAGACAATCTGAAATGCTATGTATGTTTTACCTGTACCCGTAGCTAAAGTGAGCAATACTCTATCTCTTCCATTAGCTAACTCTTCAACTGTTTTTTGAACTGCTATTTGTTGATAAAATCTCGGTTTCATACTTCCTTCGATATGAAATGGTTGCGTTACAACATCTATCTCTTTATCATTTAGATTGCCATATTTTCTGTGAAATAATTCAGTCGGAGAGGGATAGTTATCTATATAACTTCCTTTTCCATCCAATAAACAGTGTTCATATATCTTTTTACCATTGGTTGAGTAGACATAATCTATTTTCAGTTTAGTGGCATAATTGATTGATTGTTGTAATCCATCTAAAGGGTCTTTATCTTCTGATTTTGCTTCTACTATAGCTAAGTTGGTATTTTTATAAGTCAAGAGATAATCTACAAAATATCTCTTACCCCTTTTATTACCTATGAGTTTCCTACCATCTGTAAAGTAGTACTCTCTTACAATGTAGTTTTCACTCCATCCATCTGATACTAACTGTGGTGTAATCAATTTTGCTTTTGTATCTGCTTCACTATAACCCATGTGACACCTCTTTGATATTTTACCTTATTAGCAATACTTTCCTCAATCTTTTTTCATTGTGTATTATAGCAGGTTTTGGGTTTGTATATAAGATCAGTTATAAAGTTTTGAGATTTGGTTTGAAAGATGTTAAGTGTAACAAAGGCATCCCCTAAGTTTTAAAAAGTTGTTGGAAGTGCCTAAGATAGGGCTTTGTAAGTGGTGCGGATGAGAGGACTCGAACCTCCACGCCGTGAAGCACTAGATCCTAAGTCTAGCGTGTATACCAATTTCACCACATCCGCATAAAGTGGTACACCCATTAGGATTCGAACCTAAGACCCTCGCCTTAGAAGGGCGATGCTCTATCCAGCTGAGCTATAGGTGCACAAAGTAACAATAATAAATTTATATTTCAATCAATAAACTCAAATGAGCCGACTGCTGAAGTCGTATCAGTGGTACGCCAGAGAGGACTCGAACCCCTAACCCTCAGATCCGAAGTCTGATGCTCTATCCAGTTGAGCCACTAGCGCTCATACTGCTGTTAATGGGGTGGATGACGGGGCTCGAACCCGCGACAACCTGTGCCACAAACAGGTGCTCTACCAACTGAACTACATCCACCATGAATTAGATAAACAGTATTATTATTATGATTTTAAAAAACAATTTAAATGGTCGGAGTGAAAGGACTCGAACCTTCGACCCCCTGGTCCCAAACCAGGTGCGCTACCAGACTGCGCTACACTCCGTGCTAAATTGGAGTGCGATTATAGTCTATTTTTTTTCATTTGTCAAGGGTAAATGCAAAAAAATGCAAAAAAATGCAAAAAACTTTTAAATTTCTTGAAAATTACCTCTTTTTAGACTGAAAGTGTATAATACTGTATATACGCAATATACAAAATTTGGGAGTTAGCATATGGATAGTGTTTTTGAGCAGATTAATGGATTTTTATCTTCTATATTCTTTTTTGATATCTTTTTTGGACAAATGGGGGATACAACTATGCCTTTCATAGTAGCATGGTTGATCACAGGTGGGATATTGCTTACCTTTCGTTTTGGTTTCATCAATGTACGAATGTTTGCTCACTCTTATAAGATCATCACAGGCAAATATAGAACTGCTGATGATGTAGGTGAGATCACCCCCTTTCAATCACTCACTACTGCTCTTTCGGCTACAGTGGGATTGGGCAATATAGCAGGTGTCGCTATCGCTATCTCTGTAGGTGGTCCAGGGGCTACCTTCTGGATGATATTGGCTGGGTTTTTTGGTATGACACTGAAGTTTACAGAGGTGACACTCGCACAGATCTACCGTGAAGTGAGACCAGATGGGCGGATAATGGGTGGAGCGATGCAGTATCTCTCCAAAGGTTTCGCCGCAAGAGGTCATGCCAAAACAGGACGACTCCTCGCGATACTCTTTTCTATATTTGCCATAGGCGGGTCACTAGGGGCTGGCAATGCCTTCCAAACAAGCCAAGCGACAGGAATTGTCAAAGAGATGGTGCCATTTTTTGATACCAATCCTATCGTTTTTGGAATTATCTTGGCATCTATAGTTGGATTTGTCATTATAGGAGGTATCAAACGCATTGCATCTACAGCTGAAAAGATAGTTCCTTTGATGGTGCTGATCTATCTGAGTGCATCTCTATGGATATTGATAGTACATGCCGCTGATGTCCCCAAAGCTATCTCACTCATATTTCATGAAGCATTCGCACCAACTGCGGCGGTAGGGGGTCTCATAGGTGTACTTGTGCAGGGGTTCAAGAGGGCTGCCTTCTCTAGTGAAGCAGGTGTGGGGTCTGCTGCTATCGTACACTCCACAGCGGCAGTCAAATATCCAGTCAGACAAGGGATGGTAGCTCTCTATGAGCCATTTATAGATACTATAGTTGTCTGTACTATGACTGCTCTTGTGATCGTGACTACGGGTGTTTATGATCCTAGTGGCGAGTTTGCATCACTCGTTGCATCCAAAGAGGGTGCAGCATTAACAGCTGCTGCGTATGGGACAGTGATCTCTTGGTTCCCTATAGTACTATCTCTCTCTATTATACTTTTTGCATTTAGTACGATGATATCTTGGTCATACTACGGAGAACGATCTTGGACATATCTCTTTGGGGAAAAATATACCCTACTCTATAAGATTATCTTTATCTCATTTACTGTGATGGCTTCAGTCACGAGTGCTTCTGTCATGTTGGACTTTTCTGATTTGCTCTTCTTTGCTATGGCTCTACCAAACTTGATCGGTCTCTATGTCTTACAAGGCGATGTCCGAGCAAACTTAGCAGCCTATATGAGCAAATGGAGAGATGGAGAGCTAGATAGAGAAGCGATACGATAGATAAAAATTATATAATAAAAGAAAAAGATGAATCAAGTTCAAAAGTAAATTTCAGGTCAAAGTCAGAAGTGTATAATACCTACCCCTCCAAAAACTCCACCCCATCCTTTGACCCAATCAACAAAAAGTTCCTCAGTTTGGGAATGGCTTGTACCTTGTCAAGTCTCTGATATCCCTCTATCTGCTCTAATCCTTCTTTTTTGACCTTGACATAATCATCTTTTTGTTTGAGCCATTTGAGTTCAAAGAGATAATTATTGGGTATCTTTTCATCTCTTCCGATGAGTAGAATATCAGGATATTTGTTATCTAGTTCAGGTTGTGAGTCTATGAAGTAAAACTCTGCAAAACTTAGAAGTGAAAGAGTGATGACATGAAAGTGCTTCTCACTAAAGCCATAATGGTCTCTGTTGGAGAGGGTTTTTATCACTTCATTGAGTTGAGTTTGGAAAGACTCTATTTTGCCCATCGCCAATTCAGTAACAACTTTGGATATATCTTTTGTTGTTTGGAGGTTATTTCTCTTTTTTAACTCTATTGCAAAGTAGTTGAAGTAGAGTATTTTGATGACATAGTTGGGTATCTCAAACTCCATCACTTCACCAAAAACTTCTTTTTTGATAGTAATAAACCCCATAGAGTAGATCAGTGTCAAAAAGTCATTTTCACTAAAGTCGTGGTTGAGATCATATCTATCTTTTATGATCCCTATAATAGAGTTATTCTCTATAAGCTCTTGGAGTAGTTCATAGTTTCTTTGGCTATCTCCTATATTGAAGAGTTTCATAATAGCTCTATAGTCGCTTGCTACATTGACATCTAGCATTTTTGTGGGCATAGTACAATCATCATAATCAAACTTTGAGATAAAGTAGTTTACCAAGGTTGGATTGTAGATTCTCTCTTTTGCTTTTAGATTAAAGAGATAGCCGTTATACCAAGTTTTTACGTTTTCTAGTAACTCTTCTCTATCTATTGTGGGACAGCATTTAAATATGGTCTCTTCCAAAGAGTACTCTACTTCATTTTGGGTGAAACCTGCCAAAGCGTTAAAGGGTTTATCATGAGAGATATTTGATGCGATATTAAATCCACTACTCAAACTATCTAGCGTGATAGGAGTAACTCCTGTGATGAACATCTTTTGTAGAGTTCCTATCTGTGTAGCAGACTTCAAGACTTCATAAAAACTCCTCACAAAACCACCTTTGCCTACTATAGCCAAAAAGTCATCCATAGAGTAAGCCAAGATAGCATTGGCGAAGTGGTCGTATTCGTCTATGAGGAGGTAGATGGAGTCTGTTTTTGTGATTTGAAAGAAGTACTCCATGAGCGAGGCTGGACGGTTAATATTGTCAAGTTTTTCAATAATCTTCGTATCGTAGCCATACTCTTTCAAATACCTACTCAATGAAATTCTAATTTTAAATGTGAATTGTTGCAATATCTCTTCCAAGGATCTATCTGTATTGATCCCAGAAAACTCAAAAAACAGAATCCTAAAGCTATTTTGCAATGGTGTTGGGTGTTGACCGATATAAGTATCATGAAACATCGCTTCAAACTCATCTTTGCTATTTTCATCATAGTAGTATTGCAAGGTCGAAAGAAAGAGAGATTTGCCAAAGCGTCTGGGGCGTAGGAAGATTAGAAAACTCTCATTTAAATTCTCCATACTCTCTATATAATTGGTTTTATCTATATAGAAGTAGTCATTCTCTTTCACCATCTTGTAGTTACTTAATCCGTAGATTATCTTTTTCATATTTAGCCTTTTGTTCTGCTCAGATAATGGCTACCATTATCCAAAAATCAGAAATAGAGCAGTGTAGAGAGTGCTTTTTTGACAGCCTACTCCTACCTATTTGAAACAATGCTCAAATAGTTCCAATGTATAACATCAGTTATATATCCAAAAACTCTCGAACAACTTCTCTATCGTCAAAAGGATGTTTGACTCCTTTGATCTCTTGGTAATCTTCATCGCCTTTGCCTAGGATGAGTAGCACTTCTCCCTCTTGGAGGTCATCGAGTGCCATATGGATCGCTAGTCGGCGGTCTGGGGTAGCTACTACACCATCTTTGCCGTGGAGACCTACGAGGATATCTTCGAGTATCATCTCGGGGACTTCATCTCTAGGGTTGTCACTAGTGACATAGATGCGTTTGGCAAATCTACCAGCAACTGCACCCATTTTGGGGCGTTTGGTTTTGTCTCTGTTGCCTCCTGCTCCAAAAACTACGGAGATATCTTTATCTTTGATACTCTCAAGGACTTGATACATCCCATCATCTGTATGAGCAAAATCTACGATCACGAGAGGATCACGGCTCACTACCTCCATACGACCTGCTACACCAGCGAAGTGCTCTACTACTTCACACACCTCTTCTATCTTCCTGTCTGTGAGCATCACCACAGAGCCTATAGCAGCCATGATATTAAAAAGATTGAACAGCCCCACCATAGGAGAGTGGAACGAAGCCTCCTCTTGGAGATGTTTGACACCGCCTGTGATACCATGTATGAGAGAAAAGGCTTGTACTTTGAAGGTCGCTGGCTCATCTACGCCGTAGCTCTGGGCATTGATAGGATTGTATGTAATATTTTTGATAGCATCTTTGTTGAGTAGTTTGGGTGTATCATCTGCAAAAAAGAGGCTTTTGACTCGCCTATACTCCTCTACTGTCCCGTGATAATCGAGATGGTCGCTTGTGACATTGGTATGGACTTTGAGAGCAAAGGTAATACCCTCTATGCGTTGCTGATCAATAGCGTGCGAACTCACCTCCATGATGAAGTAGTTACACCCCAGATCTAGGGTCTGCTTCATATTGTGCAGAGTCTCCAAGATAGAGGGGGTAGTCATGCTCTTATCCTCTACTCTCTTATCCTCTGCGAAGAGACCTCGTGTGCCTTGAAGTGCTGGCTTCTCATCCAAGTCAAGTAGCAATGAATAGATCGCAGCAGTAACTGTCGTCTTGCCATTGGTTCCAGTGACACCAACTACGCTCAATTTATCTAAGCCCCAATGGCTTATGAGTTCCAAAGGAGTGATAGAGGTTGGCTGACTCACTAGAGCATCAAAATATCGGCTATTTTGTGCTGTCTTGAGGAAAAGAGTTGTCGCGTCTATTTTGTTTGTATCATCTGTGATGTGAGTATAGTTTTGATATTTGATATCCAATCTCATTTGCTATCTTTCTCAAAGAGTTCGTAGAGCTTAAAAAGATCTTGATCACTTTCAAATGTATTGACAGCACCATCGAGATAGCTGAGAGCGATATCAGAGAAACCCTCTTGAGCTAAATGTTTGATAAAATCTATGAACTCCTCTTTCCCCGTGATCACTACTTTTGTAGAGAACATGATATCTTCAAACGCTTGCTTGAAATCTCCTCTATCTTCTACAAGTTGCAAAAAGTCGTCATATCGAATGCCATCTTCATACTCTGCTTGTTCGGTGAGGGGATCTATGAGTAGCTCTTGAAGGCTATTTTTGGAGTTATCTAAAGTACTTATGATATTGTTGATGATCTCTTCTGGATTCTCTTTTTCGCTTTTGATCACTTGATAGTAGTCGAAAAGAGCTTGAGCATCATCTTCACTCTCCATCCCTAGATCACTGAGGAAAACCCCTACTTTGGCTTCACCCAAGTCTGGATTGTCTTTGAGAAGCAGTCCATAGCTCTGGAGAGATTTGCTATACTCTCCACTTGCAAACTGCTCTTCAGCTCTCTTGAGCAGTATATTTGTATTTGTTTTTATCATAACTCTATCCTAATTGATCAAGCTTATCTTCCCATCCTAAAGGTACATTTATCACAGTTAGTTCTGGATGTATCATCTCTTTGAGTTGCTTCTCTACACCATATTTGAGTGTAGTACCACTACTAGCACAACCAACACAAGCACCTTGTAGCTGGACATAGACAGCACCCTCTTTGATATCTATCAACTTTATATCTCCACCATCTAACTTGATAGATGGTCGCACTTTTTCTATCACATTCTCTACAGCAGGCTGTAGTTCTTCATCTGTAAACGGAATCAATTGCTCTCCTTTTTATTTTTATTCATTATACCAAAGAATCGTTAATTTAGTAAATCAAACCTTCTCTCATCAGCTCTTGGTTGATATAGACCAACATCTTATTTTTTGGGAGTCCACACCAAGCAGGAGCAAGCAGTGTATCATCATCTATACCAGCTGTGACTCTCTGTATAGATATATGGTCTGGTTTGAGCTTGATCGCTTTGACAAGCGTGTCAATATATGCTTCTCTACTGATAGGCTCAAACTCACCTGCTTTGTACTCGTTGGCTAAGAGTGTATTTTTGACTACATAGAGTGGATGGTATTTGACAGAGTCTATACCCCACTCATAGGCTGCTTTGGCAGAGTTGAGCATCATCTCTTGATTCTCCCCAGGGAGACCAAATATCAAATGCCCACAGACATTGAGTCCTTTGGCTTTAGCTTTTTTGATCGCTTTCTCTACATTGAGTGCATCATGTCCACGGTTGATACGGTTGAGTGTCTGATCATAGATTGACTGTATGCCATACTCTATCCATATCTCTCTTGTTTGGCTCAACTCTACGAGATACTCTAGCACTTCATCTGTGATGCTATCGCTTCTCGTCCCTATACTCAGACCCACTACACCATCATAAGTAAGAGCCTTATCATAGAGTGTTTTGATCGTCTCAAAGGGTGCATAAGTGTTGGTAAATGATTGGAAATAGACCAAAAACTTTTGGCTTTTCCACTCCGATGCCATCTTTGCACTAGTTGTGACTACCTGCTCCTCTAACTCTTGGAGTTGCTTGTCGAGGATGGGGTTGCTCTTGCTATGAAGGTTGAGAAAAGTTTTTTTGACATTTTTTGCTAGGTTGGGGCTAAAAGAGTCGTTGAGACAAAATGTACAGCCACCTTTGGCGACTGTACCATCTATATTGGGACAAGTAAACCCACTCAAACCTAGAGGAACTTTGCTCACTTTCGTACCAAATTTACTCTTGAGATAGCGACCATATGTATATAACTGTTTCAAGTGAGACTCTCTATCAACAGCTTGGGCTATCTGCACAGCCACCTGCAAAATAGTTCCCATCGAAACTTACAAGAGAGTACTCCCTATCATCTCCTAGAGACTTTTTGAGCCCCTCTATAGACAAAAAGCCCAAGCTCGTAGCATCCATCTGCTTGCCTATCTCCTCAGCAGAGAGCCTAGAAGATATAAGTTCCTCTTTGGTAGGTGTATCGATACCATAGCGACAAGGGTATTTGATCTCTGGAGCTGCGATACGCATATGCACTTCTAAAGCTCCTGCCTCTTTGAGCATCTTGACAATCTGATTGGAGGTTGTGCCTCTCACGAGAGAGTCATCTATGATAGCGACTCTTTTGCCCTCTATAAGGTGCTTGATAGGGGAGAGCTTGAGTTTGACTTTGAGATCTCTCACCTCTTGAGTAGGCTCTATAAATGTCCTGCCCACATAGTGGTTTCGTACTATTCCCATCTCAAATGGTACACCCAATCCCTCTGCAAACCCCCTCGCAGCCGCTACACCACTATCTGGTACAGGAAGCACGATATCTACATCTGCTGGTGTCTCTTTGGCGAGTTGTCGCCCCATCTCTAGGCGTGCTTGATAGACATTTTTGCCATCTATGATAGAGTCTGGTCGAGCAAAGTAGATATATTCAAAAGCACAAGGGTGATAGTCCGCATCAAACAACTGCTCTGAAAAAGGCTCTTCGTCTTTAGAAAAAGTGAGCATTTCACCAGGTCTTATATCTCTGACAAATTCAGCTCCCACAAGATCAAAGGCACAAGTCTCACTTGCAACGATATAGCCACCATCTTTGAGCTTGCCGAGACTCAAAGGACGGATACCATAACGATCTCGTATCACAAACATCTTGGAGCGACTCTGTATCACAAGACAGTATGCACCCTCTATCCTCGTAATCATATCTTTGATACGATCTACGAGATGCTCCTTTTGGCTTTTGGCTATGAGGTGTACGATATTTTCTGTATCCATATCTGTTTGGAAGATAGCACCTCTTTGTATCAACTCTGATCGGACTCTCTCTTTGTTGACAAGATTGCCATTGTGTACGACAGAGATTTCGCCGAGTTTATAGCGGGCAAATACAGGTTGTGCATCAAGAATAGAGTCATCACCTGCAGTTGAGTATCTATTATGTCCTATAGCACATCTACCTTTGAGTAGTTGGAGCTTTTTCTCTTTCTTGAAAACTTTTGTAACCAATCCTCTATCTTTGACCAATCGGATATTTTTACCATTGGCGGCAGATATTCCTGTCGCCTCTTGCCCTCTATGTTGCATAGCAAAAAGAGCATAATACGCTTGCTTGGAAGCTTCTTTCGTACCATAAACACCAACAATTGCACACATATTTATTCCTTATATTCCCAAACAATCGTTGATCGAGTAGAGACCTTTGTCTTGATCTATGAGCCACTTAGCGGCACGGATAGCACCTTTGGAGAATGTATCACGACTTGTTGCTGTGTGATTGAGCTCCAAAAACTCCCCATCATTGTAGAATCCTACAGTATGACGACCTACGATATCACCACCACGGAGAGCCATGACTGCTATCTCATCTTTTGTTCTTGCACCTATCTGCCCATCTCTACCGCTTACGCGGACATCTTCAAGATCAACTCCTCTCCCTTTGGCTGCAAACTCTGCTAGTGTCAATGCAGTTCCACTCGGTGCATCTACCTTGTACCTATGGTGTTGTTCGACGATCTCTATATCAAAATCCTCTAGCGTTGCAGAGACTTTCTCTACAAGTTGCTTGAGGAGTGCGATACCTACTGACATATTAGATGCGTAGAGTAGTGGCATCTCTTTAGATGCTTCGTTGAGCAAATTTTGCTGATGTTGGGTAAATCCTGTCGTCGCTATCACGAGTGGCTTTGGATTTTTGAGTGCTGCTTCTAGGAGTGCTTCTGTTGCTGCTGGAGCAGAGAAATCTATCACTAAGTCACAATTTTGCAACAACTCATCCATACTATTAGTCACCAACACATCTGCTGGCAACTCTTTTTCAAGTGTGTCAAACACATGCACTGCACTTAACTTGGCTACCTCATCACCTTTGAGGTTCTCTATGAGGAGACTTCCTACTCTTCCTGTACTTCCTACAATACCTACTTTGAACATACTATGCTTGCTCCTGAATATATGATATCACTTGTAGTGCTGCTATCGCACCATCACCTGAAGCAGATACTACCTGTTTTGGTGCTTCGATGCGAATATCACCTGCGACGAAGAGACCCTCTACACTTGTATTCATATTGAGGTCTACTATCACTTGCCCATAATCATTGACATCACAGATGAATGCACCTGAGGCATCTTTGAGTACACTATTATTGACATTCTGACCCACAAAGACAAAGACACCAGGCACATCAAGCTGGCTCTCTTCGCCATTGAGTTTGCTTTTGATCTTCAACCCTGTGACACCCATAGCATCACCCAAGATCTCTTCTACAGTAGTATCTGTAATGATTTCTATATTCTCTGTTCGTTTTACCCTATCGACTGTAGAGGGTGACGCACGGAAAGTATCTCGACGGTGTATGAGATGCACTTTGCTACAGATATTGGAGAGATAGTGTGCCTCTTCCAAGGCTGTATCACCACCACCTAGTACGGCAACTTCTTTGTCTTTGTAGAAAAAACCATCACAAGTAGCACAAGTACTCACACCTTTACCAAAAAACTCTTTTTCGCCAGCTACACCTGCTTTTCTAGGAGTACTTCCTGTACAGACGATCACTGTCTTGGCTTCTACAGCTTCTTTGCCTGCTATCTCCACGACAAAGTGTTCACCCTCTTTGCGTACAGCTTTCACCTCTTCCATACGGTGTGTCATACCAAAAGCAAAACACTGCTCTTGCCATGTATCCATAAAATCCATACCTGTCTTGCCATGCTCATAAAATCCTGGATAGTTCTCTATCTCTGAGCTTTGAGTGATTTGACCACCTGGCAATCCCTTCTCAAAGAGTACAACATTTTTGAGTCCACCCCGGCTCGCATAAAGTCCAGCACTCAGTCCAGCAGGACCCCCACCGATAATCGCACAATCCAACATAATATATCCTTTTGTTTTGGGTTAAAGTTTTGAAAGAAATTACACTTTATAGAGATAAGATCTCTTTAAAAACTCTATCAAAAGAGGGAATAAAAATAAGTAATTAGAAGGATCTTGCACCCCTCTAGTTACTTGAGTTCTTATAACTGTGCGTTTATTTTCTCAGCAAATGCATCTTTGCTTGCAGCACCAACCATTTGGTCTACCATCTCACCATCTTTGAAGAATAGAATAGATGGGATAGATCTGATACCATATTTTACAGCGATCTCTTGCTCTTCATCTGTATTGACTTTAGCGATTGTAGCTTTTCCTTCAAAATCTTCAGCCAACTCTTCTATTACTGGAGCGACCATTCTACAAGGTCCGCACCATGGAGCCCAAAAGTCTACCATTGTTACACCTTCAGCGATTGTTGCATCAAAGTTACTGTTGTTAAGTTCAACATATTTTGCCATATCTACATCCTTTTATATTTGAATAAACCATAGTATACTATACTCTTTTTTAAATGTACAGTAATCATACAGATTTCATGACCATAGTTATAGCTAATATTTTTTATTTTGTCAATGTATATCGTAACATTTTGAAAAAAATAGGCTAAACAGAAGAAAAACAATCCTATTTGCACATACAGTTGGAGAGTTTGGCGTAGTATTGATGGTGGGGGGAAGTATACCAAACGAGACGAAAGTAGCCTCTGTAGCCATCTATGAGATGGTAGAGACATTTGACTATACGAGTGCATATATCTATTCGAGTATTATGATCACTCTTAGCTTTGTGGTACTCCTCTTGGTCTATATACTCAACCATAAACAGAACAACAAAATAGGAGCATTGCATTCATGATCACGATAGATCTCAACAAAAACCTCCACGGTGCAAATGGTGATATGCAGTTGGATGTCAATTTCACGATCAACAAGGGAGACTTTGTCGCACTCTCTGGTTCAAGTGGCTCAGGCAAGAGTACGCTTTTGCGTATATTGGCAGGATTAGAACACGCGACAGGTCTTATAGAGGTAGGAGGTCAACGATGGATGGATGAGCATAAGAGTTTGACTGTACAGAAGAGAGAGATAGGGTTTGTATTTCAAGACTATGCCCTCTTTGCCAATATGACTATAGAGCAAAATTTACTCTTTGTGTGAAATGATAGAGTCTTGGCAAAGCATCTTTTGGATATGACTGAACTTAGCCAACTCAAGCAGAGACTGCCTCAGAGCTTGAGTGGGGGGCAACAACAGCGAGTGAGTCTCTGCCGTGCCTTGATGAACCGTCCGAAACTTCTACTCATGGATGAGCCTCTCTCTGCACTCGATCCTCATATGCGCAGCAAACTACAAAATGAGATACTCCTCCTCCACAAAGAGTTTGGTACGACTACTATCATGGAGTGTCAGCTATAAATTTGAGAAACGATGAAGTCGTCTTACATCATCCCTGGCATACCGCCCATTCCACCCATATCAGGCATCGCAGGAGCTGCTGGTGCATTCTCTTTGATGTCACTGACTGTAGCTTCTGTTGTCAAAAGTAAGCTTGCAACTGATGTAGCGTTTTGTAGAGCAATTCTCTCTACTTTGAGTGGATCGATGATACCTGCTTGGAGCATATCTACATACTCACCTGTAGCAGCATCAAATCCTAGGTTGACATCTTCGCTATTGGCTACTTTATTCACTACAACACCTGCATCAAATCCTGCATTGGATGCAATCTGTTTCATAGGTGCAGTGATAGCTCGTAGGATAATATCAGCACCCACTTGCTCATCACCACTCAACTCTAAGGTTGCTTTTTTGCCTGCTTTGATCAAGGCAGCACCACCACCAATCACGATACCTTCATCTACAGCTGCTTTGGTAGCGGAGAGAGCATCATCTACTCTATCTTTTTTCTCTTTCATCTCAGTCTCTGTGGCTGCACCTACTTTGATAACAGCTACACCACCGCTGAGTTTGGCGAGTCGCTCTTGGAGTTTCTCTTTGTCATATTCGCTTGTAGTATTGCCGATCTGTGTTTTGATCTCTGCTACTCTTGCTTCTACGCTCGCTGCTTCACCTTTGCCATCTACAATCACCGTATTATCTTTGTCTATTACTACTCTACTTGCTTTACCTAGCTCTTCCATAGTAACTTTCTCTAGTGAGAGTCCCAACTCTTCAGTGATGAGTGTCGCACCTGTGAGGATAGCAATATCTTGGAGCATTGCTTTTTTTCTATCTCCAAAGCCTGGTGCTTTGACTGCTGCAATGTTGAGTACACCTTTGAGTCTGTTGAGTACGAGTGTTGTGAGTGCTTCCCCCTCTACATCTTCAGAGATGATAAGCAGTGGTCGTCCTGACTGCTGTATCTGCTCTAATACTGGTACGAGATCTTTGAGTGAAGTGATCTTGCCATCTGTGAGGAGGATGAGCGGAGACTCTAGCTCACAAGTCATCTTTTCACTATTGGTCACAAAGTATGGTGAGAGGTAACCTCTATCAAACTGCATACCCTCCACTACTTCAAGTTCATCACTGATACCTTTGGCTTCTTCTACTGTGATGACACCATCTTTACCTACTTTCTCCATAGCTTCAGCGATGAGATTTCCTACCGCTGCATCAGAGTTAGCAGAGATTGTTGCTACTTGAGCGATCTCTTTTTTATCTTTGATCTCTTTAGTAATCTCTTTGAGCTCTTCGATGATACGATTGCTCGCTTTATCCATACCTCGTTTTACTTCGATTGGATTTGCACCTGCTGTAATATTTCGCAGTCCCTCTTTGAAGATAGAGTGTGCAAGCACAGTCGCTGTAGTCGTACCATCACCAGCCTCATCAGCGGTATTGCTTGCTACCTCTTTGACAAGTTGTGCTCCCATGTTTTCGAGGGCATCTTCCAACTCTATCTCTCTAGCTACACTGACACCATCTTTTGTGATGTGTGGAGCACCATAGCTCTTTTGCATAAGTACATTACGACCTCTAGGTCCCATAGTTACTTTGACAGCGTCTGCCAATTTGCTCACACCCTCAAAGAGTCCATTTCTTGCTTTGTCTGAATAAAAAATCTCTTTTGCCATTATTGTAATCCTTTGTGTTTCATATTTTTGTTTGTTTGTTTTGTCTCAAATCATACAGTGTTGTTAGGTAGAGTAGATGAAATCCACCATAATGGTGGGATACTCCCACCCTACCTCTATGTAATATCAATAATTTTTATAGTAGACTAGCTTATAATCCCTAGAATGTCATCACTATTGAGGATCAATAGCTCATCTCCATCGAGTGTAAACTCAGTCCCTGCATATTTACCAAAAAGTACAACATCATTTTCATTGATGCCTTCATCCAAAGCGTCTGGACCAACAGCCAATACTTTCCCTGTCAAAGGCTTCTCTTTTGCATTATCTGGTATGATGATACCAGTTGCTGTTGTAGTTACCTCTGCTTCTCTTTTGATTAGTACTCGATTTGCCAATGGTTTAAATGCCATGTAGACTCCTTTAATTTAGTTATCTTTTTACGATGCGTATTTTAATCATTTTTTACCAATTTGTCAAGAGTTTTTCTAAAATTATTTAAGAAATATGAGCTATATCGACTAAAGTATTATGCATATATTTATTCAATATTGTAAAATTATAAAAATTTTAATTATTCTCTTGACATTGGAGTTTTTTTTGTGTATAATGCCAATCTTTCAAATAAGTGGCAAGGTAGCTCAGTTGGTTAGAGCGCTGCTCTCATAAGGCGGAGGTCGGGAATTCGAGTTTCCCTCTTGCTACCACTTCAATCCCTAAAAACATAACAATCATAAAGTATCTAACATCCGTTATATTGCGATGAAAAGTGAAGCTTTAGCCATCGTTTCCGATAAATTTTGCAAAAGCTTCTTGATTTTGCCTCCCCTACATCATCCCCATAGCCAATTTTGCTTCATCTGACATAGTTTCTTGATTCCATGGTGGATCAAAGACGATATCTACATCGAGACTCTCAAGACCACTTTGGCGGTTGACGATGCTTTTGACTAAGTCCACGATGACATTGGAGAAGGAGCAAGTCGCAGAGGTGAGTGTCATAGTCACTTTGCACATTTTGAGCATAGAGACTTCATTCGTCCAGCACTCTATCTTATAAACCAATCCCAAATCATAGATATTCACAGGAAGTTCAGGATCATAAATCTCTCTGAGATGTTCTACAATCTTCTCTTCCATCTCTGCATCTGAGGGTTGTTTGTTGAGAAACTTTTCTCTCTGTGCTGCCATCTTTGCATCAATCTCTGCCTGTTTAGGTCGACCAAACTTCTCTTCATAGGCTACTAGCTCGTCGGCTGTAGTAGGTACATCACTCTCTTTCATATTGTTGCTATCCATTATACTTCTCCTCTCTCTTTACAATTTTTGGCATAGGTATAGACTTTGTTTAGAAATGCTTCGAGGCTCTGTTGGCGTACAGGAGAGAGTAGTTCGACTACACCCATGTCATGGAGTTTGGCTGGTTCAAAGGCGAGTATCTCATCAGGGCTTCTATCTGCAAATATATCGAGCAAAAGTGTAAGCATGCCTTTTGCCATCTCTGATGTCCCCTCACCACGCAGATGGAGTATGCCACCCCTACACTCCCCTACAAGCCATGCATCACTTGCACAGCCATCTATATAGCTTGCCTCATTTTTCTCTTCATCTGGAAGTGTCGTATGCTTTTTGCCAAGGTCAAAGATATATTCAAGTTTATCATTAGATGTAGGGAAGAGTTCAAAGTCTTCTCTATATCTAGCTACGGTCTCTTCTATACTCATCTGCTCTCCTTTGTGTATGCCAAGCTAAAAACTGCTTCAAAAGCCTCTTTGATACGCTCTTGGTGTCTACTATCTTTGACTGTCTCTATGAGTGTAGTTGCGAAGGCAATCACCAACATTTTTCTCGCTTCTGTGTAGCTAATACCACGACTTTGCAGATAGAAAATCTCTTTTTCGTCCAATTGTCCTGTAGTAGCACCATGACTTGCTTCAAGCTCATCTATATATATCTCAAGCTGTGGTTTGGCTGCCATATATGCCCGCTCATGCAACAAAATCGATTTGGAGTTTTGCTCTGCTTTGGTATATCGAGCTGTTGGCTTCACGCATATGAGAGCATCAAATATCCCTCTCGCATTGCCATCCAAAATATTTTTGGCTATTTGTGTCGAGCTAGAGTGTTCTCCTTTGTGTACTATCTGCGAAACTGTACCTCGCACGGAAGCTTCATTGAGATAAAGCAGATGTCCTGCATCTATATGTGCATGCTCTTGTAGATCGACTTTGAGCAGTTGCAACCCTTGGTCTCCACCCATATCAAAACTCTTCAATAGCATATTGGCATTTTTAGCTACATTGATTTTGTGTGAAGCGATCATGCTATATTGTTGCTCTTGCATAGTTTGCATCTTGACTAGACGCAGTGTGGAGTCCTGTGCGATATGCATATCATAACCATACAGCACAAGTGTATTGCTGATGGCATCTGCTACAAAACTCTCATACAGTGTCGAATGACGGTTTGATTGATTGGAGAGTTCGATACGGTAGTTTATGAGTGCATCACTTTGAGTAAAATGATGTTGGATCTCTACTTCTATATCCCCATCTAACTCTATCTTGATACTCTGTGGACAAAGCAAGTGATTGAGATAGTAGATCGGATCAAAATGCTCCATATCTATCTGCTCACATGAGCCATAATAGACGCGTATACCCTCTGGTGCAGAGGTGACGACACCATCTGTGATGATGATCTGCTCTGAGACCGTGTGTGCTTTAGGGATATAAGTAACTTTTTTGTACTCTTTGTCAAACAGAGATTTCAAATCAAAATAGCGATACTCTTCACTCTTTTTCGTAGGCAATCCCAAAGCAATAAAGCGTTCAAGTAGGCGATCTCTCCATTTGAGATCCAATGCGTTCATTAGGGCTTGTTTGTCTGCATTTTTAAGTTCTGAGAGCTTCATCTGTCTCTCTCCTTTCTATTAATACATATGCTACATGGGATACATGCGACATTTTTATGATTGTTTCTGCACTGGAAGTATGATTGCATCACGCTTCCTCTATGGTATCATAACCATGCTCTTCGAGCTCTGCTACGAGTTCGGGACCAGCTGTTTTGATGATGCGTCCATCTTTGAGTACATGGATATAATCAGGCTCTATATAGTCAAGTATGCGTGAGTAGTGGGTGATGACAAGAAAGGAACGATTTGCATCTTTCATCTTGTTGATCCCCTCAGATACAGCTCTGAGTGCATCGATATCGAGTCCAGAGTCTATCTCATCAAGTATGATGATCTCTGGCTCCAATATGAGCATCTGTAGTATCTCATTACGCTTTTTCTCTCCACCTGAAAAGCCCTCGTTGAGCGATCGACTAATCATATCAGACTGCATCCCTAGCATCTCCAAATGACTCTTCATCAGACGCAAAAATTCAGCAGCATTGAGCTCCTCTTTGCCTTCGTGTTTGCGTTTGGCGTTGAGTGCGGTTCTCAAAAAGTAAGCATTGTTGACTCCTGCTATCTCTACAGGGTGCTGAAACGAGAGGAATATCCCCTCCAAGGCTCGCTCTTCAGGATCCATCTCTAGGATACTTTTGCCTTTGTAGATGATATCTCCGCTTGTGATCTCTACATCGTAATGTCCTACTAGTGCTTTGGAGAGGGTCGATTTGCCTGCACCGTTTGGTCCCATGATAGCATGGACTTTTCCTGGCTCTAGCTGGAGGTTCAATCCTTTGAGTATCTCTTTGTCACCGATCTTTGCTTCTAAATTTTCTATTATCATGCTGCTCATCCTACACTTCCTTCTAATGTTAATTCTAATAATGCTTTGGCTTCAACCGCATACTCCATCGGTAGTTGGCTAAAGACTTGTTTACAAAAGCCGTGAACGATCATGCTCACTGCATCTTCTTCGTTGACACCTCTTTGACGCAGATAAAAGAGTTGTTCGTCAGATATCTTGGAGGTTGTTGCTTCATGTTCGACTTGTCCTTGCGTATCTTTGGATTCGAGATAAGGGAAAGTATGCGCACCGCACTCACTCCCAATGAGCAGAGAGTCACACTCGGAGTAGTTTCTAGCTCCTGTGGCATTTGCACCTACTTTGACGAGACCTCTATAAATATTTTGTCCCTTCATCGCTGAGATACCTTTGGAGATGATAGTTGAACTCGTATTTTTACCGATATGTATCATCTTTGTGCCTGTATCTGCTTGTTGTGCTAGGGTAGTGACTGCCACAGAGTAGAACTCACCCACAGAGTTGTCACCCTTGAGGATACAGCTAGGATACTTCCAAGTGATCGCCGAACCAGTCTCTACCTGCGTCCATGAGATTTTGGAGTTGTCACCTCGGCATAAGCCTCTTTTTGTCACGAAGTTGTAGATACCACCTTTGCCATTCTCATCCCCTGGAAACCAGTTTTGGATCGTAGAGTATTTGATCTCTGCATCTTTCATAGTGACTAGCTCCACCACAGCTGCATGCAGCTGATTATCATCACGAGAGGGTGCAGAACACCCCTCATTGTAGCTTACATAAGAGCCTTCATCTGCCACGATCAGTGTTCGTTCAAACTGCCCCGTATTCATCGCATTGATCCGAAAGTAGGTACTCAACTCCATCGGACAGCGTACTCCTTTGGGAATATAGACGAAAGTACCATCTGTAAATACCGCAGAGTTGAGTGCAGCAAAGTAGTTATCCGCCATTGGTACGACAGAAAACATATACTTTTTGATGAGCTCTGGATGATCCTTGATCGCTTCGGAGATAGAGCAGAAGATAATACCATGCTTCTCCAACTCTTCAGAGTAGGTTGTCTTGACCGACACAGAGTCGACGACTGCATCGACAGCGACTTTGACACCTGCGAGTTGCTTTTGCTCTTCGAGTGAGATACCTAGCTTGTTGTAAGCTTCGAGTATCTTAGGGTCTACCTCATCTAGGGAGTTGATACCCTCTTTGGGAGCAGAGAAGTAAGAGATAGATTGATAATCTATAGGTTCATACTCCAAGTGTGCCCAGTGAGGCTCTCGCATAGTTTCCCACTTATGAAAAGCTTTGAGACGAAGCTCTAGCATCCACTCTGGCTCCTCTTTTTTTGCCGAGATATAGGCGATGACACTCTCATCAAGCCCTGGCGGCACAGTATCTGTTTCTATATCTATCTCAAAGCCTAAAGTATATTCGCCTGAGACAGCTTTGTCCAATCCATCATTTTTCATTCAAAATCCTTCTATACAGGAATTATTTTTTACAAGAATTATTTTAATTCAGATAATTTAACTCTTATTTGTTTATAGCACAAAATTATCAAGGAGTCAAGGGTTTCGCTCTATTTTAGATAAAAAATTATCTATCAAGATTACAATTTAGGAGTTATTTTTGGGAAGTTCTTTAACATTGCACAAGATTTCTTTTTAAGCATAAGAGTAATATAATAGTGCTTTGTGTAACATCAGTTACTATATCTAAATTAGGAGAAGATTATGAGATGGAAATGGTTTATGGTACTACTTATAATAGTCAGTTCATTGAGTGCAACTACAGCGACACAAGAGAATGTCACCAAACTTTATATAGCAACTTTTGACAGAGCACCAGATAAAGATGGGCTTAATTACTGGCTCAATTCAGGGTTTGATTTGGAGAGTATAGCGATGAGTTTCTTTGACCAGAAAGAGACAATAGAGAAGTATTCTACAGGATCAACTATAGGTGACTTTATTTCTGCTATTTACTTCAACCTTTTTGATAGATCTCCAGATGCAAAAGGTGAAGAGTACTGGGCAAATGCACTCTATAATAAAGATATCACAGCTTCACTCTTTATATTGGCTGCTATCAATGGGGCTAAAGGAGATGATGCGACACTTTTGGCAAACAAAACACAAGTAGGTTTAGCATATGCCCAAACATCATCCCAAGATATCCAAATAGCTAACGATGTCATAGCCAATATTACTACCGATAATACTACGGTAGAGGCTGCTTTAACTGAGATTGAAAATTTAGGAGGGTCATCTTCAAATACAAACCCATCTTCAGATACAACTCTGCCTGCCGATGCACAAGCAGTGGTCGACTATCATAATGCCGTAAGAGCTGAACTCTACTCAGGATCACAAATGACATGGAGTCAAGATTTGGCAAATGAATCTCAAGCATATGCTGAAAAATTGGCACAGATAGGCGAGCTACAGCATGACTATGATAGCCCTTATGGTGAAAATCTCGCAGCCTCTTCTGCAAGAATCAGTTTTGCTTATGCCGCTGAACTCTGGTACGGAGAAAAACCTAACTATGACTATGCATCCAACAGCTGTGTAACAGATACAATGTGTGGTCACTATACACAGATGATTTGGAAAAATAGTACTGAAGTGGGTTGTGGGAGTGCTGTTGCTCAAGTGGGACGATTTGCAGGGGGTGACATAGTCGTCTGTAGATATAACCCTGCGGGGAACTATACAGGACAACAACCCTATTAGAGAGCATCTCATATTACTACACAAAAGAGTTTTATGTCAAACTCTTTTGTAATTTAAAATATATTTTATAAAAATCTGTGATACTATAAATCATATTTTTCTCGGTAAGGAACCTCCCAAAAACAGTTCCTTAATATCTCTTTTTGAATTTTTTAGATAAAATGGTATTTAAAAGAGAGGATCCAAAATGAAAAATTTTATCACTTATTTAGGATTTTTCCCTCAAGAGAATATAACTAACACTTATCAAAAAAAATATTCAAATCATAATAGTTACACTATAGAGATTGATATAAGAAAAAAGAGTATCAACTTTGGTGAGAAGATATTTTTTAATGATAGTGACAAAACTACCCAAAATATAACCAAAGATGAAGATTATGTAGTATTAGAATGCGTAGATAGACTGCTTACAAAAGGATATAATCCCCAAAATATTATATTAGAAAAAGTTTGGGATGCAGGGCATGGTCATAGTGGTAGATTAGATATATTAGTCACTCGTGATGATGGTTCTGCTTATATGATGATAGAGTGTAAAACTTGGGGTAAAGAGTTTGATAAAGCATTTACAAAACTCAATAAAGATGGGGGACAGCTCTTTACCTACTTTCGATTTGATACCAAAGCCGATGTATTGGTACTCTATGCTTCAAGATTAGATAATGATGCTATAGAATATACTAATCAAATAGTCAAGATAGAAGATGAATATAGAGAGACAAGTAACCTCAAAGACTTTTATGATAGATGGAATAAAGTACCTAAAAACAATGGGGTATTTGAGCGATGGACAACACCCTACAACTACAAAAGCCAAGCACTTACTCCTCAAAATCTAACAGATATAAAACAAGAAGATAGTAGTTTTATCTTTAATCGTTTTATGGAAATATTAAGACATAATGTAGTCTCTGATAAACCCAATGCCTTTAGTAAGATATTTACTCTCTTTTTATGTAAGATTATGGATGAGAAGATAACTAGACCCAATGATGAGTTAGGCTTTCAATGGTTTGAGGGGGTTGATGACCATATATCTTTTCAAAAAAGACTTACAGACCTCTACCAAAAAGGTATGAAAGAGTTTTTAGACAAAGAAGTTACTGATTTAAGTGATAATGAGTTTGAAGAGAAGTTTGGAACACTAGATAACAGTATAAAAAAACAGCTCTTAGATGAGTTTACCAAAATAAGACTACAAAAAAATAATGAATTTGCTATCAAAGATGTATTTGACACTGAAACCTTTGAAGAGAATACAATAGTTGTCAAAGAGATAGTAGAACTACTTCAAAACTATAAAATACGATATACCAAAAAACAACAGTTTTTAAGTGATTTTTTTGAACTACTTTTAACTACAGGACTCAAACAAGAGGTAGGGCAGTTTTTTACCCCTGTGCCTATTGCTAAATTTATCATACGAAGTATACCACTTGATAAAATCTTGCAAGAGAAGTTAGCCAAAGGTGAGAGAGATGAGCTTTTGCCTAATGTCATAGACTATGCCGTAGGGAGTGGTCACTTTATCACCGAGGCGATGGATGAGATACAAAAGTATATCAATATCTCTAATCCTGATGAGTATATATCTGACACGGCACGCAAACTCAAAAGCTGGAAAGAAGATCACTTTGACTGGGCGTATGATTATGTTTATGGGATAGAAAAAGATTATAGATTAGTTAAAACTGCTAAAGTGGGATGTTATCTTCATGGTGATGGATTAGCAAAAGTTATTCACGGTGATGGACTTGCAAATTTTACAAAGACAAAAGAGTATAAAGGTAAACTTACTTATAGAGATAAAAATTATCCACAAGATAACAAAAAATTTGATATAGTTATCTCTAATCCTCCATATTCGGTAAGTGCTTTTAAAAATATTAGCAAAAAATTTAATAGTGATGATTTTGAACTCTACGATAGACTTACAGACCAAAGCAGTGAGATAGAGGCTCTTTTTATAGAGCGAACTAAGCAACTACTCAAAGATGGTGGCATAGCAGGGATTATATTGCCTAATAGTATATTAAGTAATGGCGGTATATATAGCAAAACTAGAGAAATAATACTCAAATATTTTGAAGTTATTGGTATCACGCAACTAGGGTCAAACACCTTTATGGCTACAGGAACCAATACCGTAGTACTCTTTTTGAGACGCAAGAACAATATGGAGCATAAAAATAGTGAAGCTTCTATCAAAAAATTATTTGAAACCAAACAAGATATAACTATCAATGGTATTGAAAAACCTCTTTCAAAATATATCAATTATGTTTGGGAAGATATAAGCCTAGATGATTATATAACCTTGTTAGATAAAAACCCAAATAAAAATCTACAATCAAATGAACTCTATCAAGAGTACAGTAAAAAAATTAAAGAGTTAGATAAGATAATAGAGCTTGAAAAAGAGAAACTCTTTTATTTTATAGTAGCATACCCTCAAAAAGTGACCATTGTCAAAACAGGTGAGAAAAAAGAAGAAAAAAAGTTTTTGGGGTATGAGTTTAGTAATCGCCGAGGTAGTGAAGGGATACATCCTATACAAAGAGGTAAATCTATAGATGAGTGCACCTCTCTTTATGATGATAATTCCTATACCAATAATCTAAAAGCCAACAGTTATATCTATAATGCCTTTGATAGTGAGTTTAAAGAAATTGATGAGAGCTTGAAAAATAATATATCTTATATTGATTTAGTTGATATGATGATTTTTGATAGGAGTGAATTTGATAAATCTATCTCTTTAAATGTGAAAAAAAAAGTAAAGATTGAGAGTAAGTGGGAAATTATTAAAATAGGTGAAAAAATTGAAATATTTGATAACAAAAGAGTCCCATTAAGTGAGAGAAATAGAATTAAAGGAAATTATCCTTATTATGGTTCAACAGGAATAATTGACTACATTAATGATTATATATTTGATGAAGAATTAGTTTTAATCGGTGAAGATGGAGCCAAATGGGGTGCAAATGAAAATTCATCATTTATAGTAAAAGGAAAATATTGGGTGAATAACCATGCTCATGTATTAAAGCCAAATAGAAATGAATTATTAGATAAATATTTGGTAGAGATATTAAATAAATTTGATTTATCTGAATACATCACAGGATTGAATGTGCCCAAGTTAAACAAAGGTAATTTAAAAGAAATTAAAATCCCTCTCCCCCCAAAAGATATTCAAGAAAAGATTGTGGAAGAGGTTGAAAAGTTGGAAAAGGTTGATGCATTAAATAATCAAGATATTCAGGATTTAGATAAAAAAATTAAAGAATTGTATTTATCTTTAAAGCCTAAACTGAAAGTTTCTACTTTATCAAATCACATAGACATCTTAGGTGGAGGAACCCCTAATACACACAAGCCTGAATATTGGGACGGTGATATTCCTTGGCTGTCTATAGTAGATTTCAAAGATAATAAAAGATATGTTTCTAGAACTGAAAAAAATATAACTGTTGAAGGATTAAATAACAGTAGTACAAAATATTTAGATGTAGGCGATATTATTATTTCAGCTAGAGGAACAGTAGGAGCATTAGCCCAGTTAACAAAACCGATGACATTTCATCAATCGTGTTATGGTATAAAAGCAAAAAATGAGTTGTTTGCAGATTATTTATATTATTCGCTTAAATTTGAAGTTGAACAATTTAAAAATAATTCTTATGGTGCAATTTTTGATACTATTACGACTAAAACATTTGACTTGATTAAAATCCCTCTCCCTTCACTAGAGCAACAAAAAGAGATAGTATTCAAAATTGAAATGATAGAAAAAGAGATAGCAATAAAAGAGCAAGAGTTAGCGTCTATACCAAAACAAAAAGAAGATATTTTGAAGAAGTATTTGTAGCACAAAATACTCTTCATTTACCAATCACAAATAAAGAAGCCAAATGAACCAAAGTAATATATACGAATACCTCCTAGATAAACCCCA
>CBEUND010000025.1:0-27627 GCA_965544395.1 uncultured bacterium
ATCGACCTAATAACTCTCCAAAGGATTATACTTGATAGTTGCACCTTTAGAGAAGTTGGGGACATCGTCGTAGGTAAATACGGCGTAGTGCTTCTCTATATCCATAGATGCGAAGTTGTCATAAGTGTAAGTGTCTCTACCGCCATAAATTTTGACTCCATCGCTGAAGTGTTGAGGAGTGTGGAAAGTATTTCTCACGACATAGTAGCCTGTGACATTCTCATCTTTGAGGGCATCCCAGTTGAGTTTGATCATACCTTTCTCTCTTGTGATATGGAGATTTTCGGCACTCTTTGGGGCTTCTCTGTGTTTTTGAATATATTTAACTACTAGCTCCACATCAGGCACCCATTTGGTGACACGATCTTTGGCACCAGATGGGGATGTAGCTCGTATGACGAGTTTGAGCTTTTTGCCATATCTGTGCATCTCATCGAGTATTTGTTTGGAGAGTGTATCAAAATTGAAATATTGATACTCTTTACTTGCCAAGTCATTTTCGGATACTTCATAGCCGAGATACTCTATCTTTTCACGGTTTTGGATATCTTCATAGTTTCCTACTTCATCGAGATCGACCAGCTCTACATAGTACTGTACATCTCTCTTCTTTTTGAAGCTATTACTATTTCTGATCTTGAGGGCACATTGGGTGACAATAGTATTTTTTGAGTCAGGCAATACAGAGATATCAAACTCAAGATAGCCATATATTTTGTTGCCATCTTTGTCAAATCCACTTTTGAGTACTCCATCATCTACACCATCTTTGGCTATAGTAGCGAGTCGTTCGGCGGGGAGTTTGATCTTGCTCTCTGGGAGTGTATAGTTGATATCAAGTATCGGTCGGTAGTGAAGCCCTCCACCAAATTGACCATACCCTATATCAAACTGCATCATTTGCGAATCTTCACCATCTGGCAACTCTTTAGGACCATCTATGCGAAAGTGAGCTTTGCCATTGACCAACTCCTCTTGGAGGAGTTCACACTCACGACTAGAGAACTCCCAAAAGTTCCATATCCCTTGGGTGAGATTGTGTGACTTTATGGCTCGTCCTATTGTGCCTTTGGTTTTTGCTTGATCTATCTGTTTGAAATCTGTCACATCAGTGAAACTGTTATGTTGCATCAACGAGAGATTCCATTCGCCAAACTTCTCTATCTTCGCTCCTACTCGGTTCATAGGATAGAGGTAGACTCTCGCCTCTTTGATGATAGCATCTTCAGGCAAAGAATCAAAATCAAAGCTCAAGACAGCATCGCAGATACCTTTGGATTTGTTGATACCCACAAAGAGTGAGTTGAGTCCAAAGTGTGATCTGTTTTGCTCTTGTGTATATTGACCCAAGTATCCTGTGCCACCCTTGCTAGCAAATATAAGCTTGAAAAACTCATCCTCTTCTAGGGCGGTGCGTACTTTGACAAGCGGTGCAAATGGTGATTTGTATCCGCTTGATTTACTCACGGCTCTGATGGTATAGTTGTAATTGGTAGAGCTATTGAGATCTGTATCTATATAGCTATTGTTACCGACTATCGCAACGCAAGTGCGATCATTGCAAGCATCTTTGTCTTTTACCGAACGAAAGATTTCAAAATAGATATCCTCTCGCTCCTCATACTCCCACAGTAACTCTACTGTATTACTCTCCACACTACCAAGTGTAAAATTATCCACTCTTCTAGGAGATCGTTTAGAGTAGTTGACTACTTCGCTAAAGGCATATTTGAGAGCAGGGATATTTTCGTTGACACTGCTACTCATGCTCTTCATGTAGTCAGGTATATTCTTGGTGCCTACCTCTACGACGGTAGCGATGATACCTTTGGAGTAGTAGTATTCTCGTCCACTTCCGCTAATGAGTGCTGCTGGTGGCTTGCCTCTATGGATACCATAGTGTCTGCCTGTTACCTTGGCTATCTCATCATTCATATTGGCACAAAGAGCATTGAGGTCTGTACCATCTATCTCTGCTTCATGGTTAAATTTGTGTGCAGGGAAAAATACATTGCCTTGGGAATGGTAGTCAAAGGCTATAGTGATATTGTCATGTGCATCGACGAAATCTTTGATAGCTCTTGTCTCTGCTTCACTAAATGGAGCTTCGCCACCGTAGATATTGGAGCTTGTATTGCTGTTTTTACTCCAGCCTATAGAGAAATTACGGTTGAGATCGACACCTATAGTACCATCATGATTTTTGCGTCTATTTTTTCGCCAAAAAGAGAAGTGTTTGCGTGAGTACTCAAAACCATCGGGATTGAGACAAGGCACCATGTAGAGTGTCGCTTCATTGAGGCTTTTTTCTAACCCTGGATCTACGAACTGATTTTGTGTAACAAACTCTATAAACTTCAAAGCCAACTCATTGCCTATCCACTCACGAGCGTGTATACTTCCTGTATAGAGTAGGGCAGGCTTTTTGTCAGCCTCTACAACATTTTGTGATATTTTGACCAAAACGATATCTCGTTTTTCGTAAGTAGTTCCTATTTTTATCACTTCGATGAGATTGGGATAGGCTCTTTGCATATCCCTTAGAAACTCTAAACTCTCTTCATATGATTGGTATTGGTTCTTCACTTGCTATCCTATAGTTGTTTCTTGAAATTATTCCACTCTTCTACGATTTTGTCTAGTAGATTTACTTTGATCCAAGATATATCCATCAATCTTTTTGGCTCATCCTCTAGGATAGAGATGAGTTCTACTGTTGTATGTTGTTTGAGTAGATTTTTGGATTTTTTCTTGCCTATACCTTTGACTGACTGAAGTATATCTAGCATCTGTTCATCATCGAGTGCTATGGTTGCAGGCGTTGTACTCTCTTGAGTTTCATCTTCATCATAGTTTGGATTTTTTTTGCTTGGTAGCTTGGTGATAGATTTGCCGTAGTTATCTTGAAAATTCCACTTTTCACTTGGCCACTCTTCGTAGTCTCTATCTTCTGTGAGAAGCATAGGGTAGAGTGAGTCTAGCTTATGAAGTGCTATCTCTCCCTCTTGTGTCTCTACATATTTACTATCTAAGAAGTAGGCACCATCATAGCTAGGGGTATATCTACCAAATGTGATATTTCGTAGTGTTCTGAGTATAGTACTATCCATTTTGCCAAGCTCTTCCCAGTTATAGAGAGGGATATTTGGTAGAGGGAATCTCCCATTGCTAAATTTCCACATCAAGTATTGACCAATCCAATCTCTGATATATGGGAATGCTGCAAAAGCAGTCGCACACTCTAGGATACGGTATTTGCCATCTTGACCTACAGCGATATCACATGCCCAATACTCGGCATTAGATGCTTTTGAGACTTTGACAGCCAAATCCAAAAGCTCTTTGGGGACTTTTTGATAATCCATAGAGCCACCTTGAGAAGTATTGGTCAACCACTCACCCTCAGGCGGTCTTCTCCAGAATGCACAGACAGGTTTGTGACCTATAAGCATCACACGCACATCTGCTTCCATTGGTACAAAATCTTGCATATAGACAGGATGATATTTTTTCTTTGCAATTAACTCTTTTGCCTCTTTTTTAGAATCTACTTTATGTACAAAATAGCCTCCATAATTAGATGGTCCATAGCTCTTTTTGATAATCTTTGGATATTTGGTTGTCTCCATAAACTTTTGAGCTTTTTTGGAATTATAAAAAATATAAGTTTTTGGAATAGGTATATCATACTTCCAAGCAAACCGTGTGACATTCTCTTTGGATTTATTAGAAAACTGTGTATCAAGAGATGGAATAAACTGAACATGCGGTAACTCTCTAGCAATCTCTCTGAAAGTCTCATACGCAGTTGCTGGGATATTTCCTATAAGGATATCTACCTTTTTTCTTTTGACTTCACGGATAAATCTATCTTTATCATTTTTCCAGTGGTAGGTCACTGTTTCTATCTTGTCTGGCCACCCTTTGAAGTTTGATTTATCAAAAAATCTCAATACGAAATCAAGATAAAGAAGTCCTATCTTTGGAAGTTTATTTTGCTTTTTACCCATTATTTTCCCTTGTTTTATTTTTTTGTTTTACGATCTATAAGCTCAACAATAAGTTCAATCTTTTTCTTATTGAAGTCTAGCCCCATCTTCTCTTGTTCTGGTGTAGCAAAGGCTGGTATACCATTAACTTCCAATACTACATACTCTTCTCTCTCCAAATCATAAATAATATCAACACCTGCTATATCTGCACCACACACTTTGGCTGCTTTGATAGCAAGAGCAACGGCTTCCTCTACAGGTTCTCTCAAAAATACAGAACCACCACTTGTGACATTGGTACGCCAGTCACTCCCACTTGCTTTTCGTCCATAGCAACTCACAAATTGACCATCAACTACATCTATACGAAAATCAGTATTATCATATTTGAGAAACTTCTCTACATAGAAAAATCGTAAGTCCATATGGTTGAGAAATGGCAAGAGTGTATCGAGTGTCGCTTCGTTTTCTATCTTGGTAAGACCTACACCACCCCATCCATCCGTTGGTTTGTAGACAAGTCTATTCCACTTTTTGATAAAAGCTCTAAGTTGTTCGCTATCATCTCTATGGAAGAGTCTAAATTCAGGCGTAGATACTCCATGATTTTGCAACAAAAAAGAGGTTTGGAACTTATCCTCTGTCAAAGAAAAAGCTTCATAACTATTAATCATCGGTATCACACGATCAAGTGCTTGATATAAAAACATTTGATACTGTGTCTGCTCTCCAGCATTATAAGAGAAGAAGAGATCAAGCTTGTCAAGTTTTGTTCTCTTTTTGTGGTGTACTATATGTCCATTTTTGGCTATAGCATCTCTCAGATTCAATCCTGAGAGTGTCTCTATCTCTCTCTCTTTAAGTTTTTTGATGATTTCTTTTTCTATCTTATCACCACCGCCATTTTGGTAGAGCCACATACCTATTTTTCTTGACATTACAATCCTCTCTCTTTGGTATTTAATAGTTAGTGAAGTATTATGATTTACTACGCGTATTTTATCATAAAATACTAAAAATATCATTTTGATTTTGATAGAGTTTTGTTGGGAAATTCTTTAGGTCACTCTTGCTTTTGTTTCATAACTACACACTGATAAAAAAGAAATATTTTCAAATCAGATAGATTTTATCCTAATTAAAAGTTTTTATGTTATACTTCTTGTACAAATTACTTAAATAAAGGATTAGAAATGCCAAAGATTAACAAATATGTAGATATAGATACAGTCGAGAGAGAAGCAAAAAAAGATCTCATCGATAGACACTCACCATTTATTCACTGTGCAGATACAGCAACAGCTGGTGAGCCATTTGAAGTGACTGTGAAGATGGGGAATGAGTATACTCACCCTGATGACTTTGATCACTATATCGAATCAATTACACTCTTCAATGGTGAGACAAAACTAGCACAAGCGACATATGTGCCAGGAACACTTGGTAATGTAAAAGCTCACAACACAACTACATTCACTATTATCCCTACAGGAAAAAAACTCAACCTTGTAGCGCATGGATACTGTACAAAACATGGCATCTGGGAAAGTACACCTGTAGTAGTCGCTGTAAACTAAGAGACTCTTATGCCGACCGCAATTATGCGGTTTTTATAGTTCTTCTTTTGAAAGGCTAACCCAATCTCCTCCCTTTGGGTTGTTGTATTAGAAATCCCCCCAAAATAATTTACAAATTTTATACTCTTTACAGTATCTTTATAACTCATGATCTCCTTGGTCTATCCTTAACCTTTTATTGATATAATACAAAAAATTTGAAACAAAGTGATATAAAGTAATGAAGAGAGAGATATTGATAGAGAAGGTTAAAAAGCGTGAACGGTTGAGTCAGCTAGAGGCAGAAGCACTCTATGAGCTTGATCTCTATACACTAGGAGAGTTGTCTGATGCAATTCGTCGTGAAAAATTTGGCGATAAGAGCTACTTCAACATCAATCGTCATATCAATCCTACAAATATATGTAAAGATGTTTGTAAATTTTGTGCCTACTCTGCTACGAGAAAAAATCCCAACCAATACACTATGAGCCATGAAGAGATACTCACTATCGCAAAACACTCTGTAGAGAATGGAGCCAAAGAGGTGCATATCGTATCAGCACACAACCCTCAAGTAGGTCTTGAGTGGTATATGGGAGCTTTTAGAAAGATCAAAGAGGCATATCCACAGCTCCATATCAAGGCACTCACTGCTGCTGAAGTAGATTTCTTGGCAAGAGAGTATAATATGAGCTATGATGCTCTCCTTGATATGATGATAGAGAGTGGTGTAGACTCTATGCCGGGTGGCGGTGCAGAGATATTTGATGAAGAGGTACGAGACTTTATCTGTAAAGGGAAGGTGACATCCACGCAGTGGCTTGATATCCACCGTAAATGGCACCAAAGAGGTCGTATGAGTAATGTCACGATGCTCTTTGGACATGTAGAAGAGCGTCGTCACCGTATCGATCATATGCTTCGTTTGCGTGAACTTCAAGATGAAACAGGAGGGTTTAATGCCTTCATTCCCCTCGTCTATCAGCGAGACAACAACTACCTCAAAGTGATCAACTATCCCACAGGTCAAGAGATACTCAAAACTTATGCTATCAGTCGTATACTTTTAGACAATATCCCACATATCAAAGCGTATTGGGTCACTGCTTCTATAGGATTGGCACTCATCGCTCAAGAGTTTGGAGCAGATGATCTCGATGGTACGATAGAGAAAGAGTCTATCCAATCAGCTGCAGGAGCTGCGAGTAGTCATGGGATGGATCTCAAAGAGTTTGTAGGATTGATCCAGAATAGTGGTTTCTCTCCTGTAGAGAGGGATAGTCTATATAATGAGTTGAAGTGTTATGATAAGTAACTGAGCTTACGTACCAAGACTATGATTTGAACTATTTAAGGAACCTCCGTATTTTACTCTTTGACTTATAGAGACTCCCTTTTTCACCTCTTTTTAACTAAAATTATGTATAATCAACTTCATTTCTAGGAAACTTAAACTCGCACTACTTCTGTTGCATAATTTTGGTTAAACCTAGGCAAAAACAAAATTAAAGGTTGGCTTATGAGAGATCTCTTCACCTCATTTAAAGATAACTGTGGATTTGGACTTCTTGCATCCATAGATAATATACCGTCACATAAAAACTTGGAAGATGCGATTACTTCACTCTCGCGTATGATGCACAGAGGGGCTATAGCTGCAGATGGGAAGACAGGAGATGGGAGTGGATTGCTTCTCTCTATCCCTAAGAAATTTTTCTTCAAAGAAGCAAAGAAAGATGGAGTAATACTCCCTGATATCTATGCTGTTGCAATGATTTTCAACCAAAATAGCCAAGATTTTAAAATCATCAAAGAGATTTGTGAAAGTAATGATTTGCGAGTAACATATAGTCGTAAAGTACCCATAGATAGAGAAGCTCTAGGAGAGCAGGCTATCGCTTCACTGCCTGTCATGACACAACTCTTTGTCACGCCAAATACGCTGATGGGGACGAGACGATTTGAAGCACTTGTCTACCTCTCACGCAAAGAGATAGAGAATAGACTCAAAGATGATAATGAATTTTATATCGCATCATTCTCTACCTCAGTAGTCTCTTATAAGGGACTCGTGATGCCTACACATATCAAAGAGTTTTATAAAGATTTGGCACAAGAGAACTTTGAGATATCTTTCTGTCTCTTTCACCAGAGATTTTCCACCAACACTCTGCCTCAATGGAAACTTGCACAGCCATTTAGAATGATTGCTCACAATGGTGAGATCAACTCTGTAGAGGCCAATAGATTTAATGTGGCAGCAAAGCTTGAAAATATAGAGAGTGGAGTTTTCACTCAAAGTGAGCTCGATAGAATCTTGCCTATTATCCAAGATGGTATGAGTGACTCAGCAAGTCTTGATAACTTCTTTGAATTTCTCCGTGTCAATGGTGTAGACTTCTTCAAGGCGGCTCGTTCTGTATTGCCTGCTCCATGGCAAAATGCTCCACATATGGATGCAGAACTTAGAGCATTTTATGAATATACAAGTACATGTTTTGAGCCATGGGATGGTCCAGCGGCTGTGAGTATGACAGATGGACGATATATTGGCTGTGTTCTCGATAGAAATGGCTTGAGACCATCTAAATATATTATCACAAAAGACAATAGACTACTTATCAGTTCAGAGTATGGTGTACTTAATACTCCCGAAGAGGAGGTGTTAGAGCGAGGTAGACTCCAATCAGGCGAAATGATGGGTATAGATCTCAAATATGGGCAAGTACTCAAAAATGATGATATCAATGAGTATCTCAAAAATAGAGATACATATACAGAGTGGATCACTGAAAATATGGTTTATCTCCAAGAGTTCATGAATGATCCATTCTCTACTATCAATACACTTGATGCCAAAAAAATGGAAGCCAAACAGAGATACTTCAATATTACACTAGAGGTGATAGAGCAACTTATCGAACCAATGTCCAAAGAGGGCAAAGAGGCTACAGGCTCTATGGGTGATGATACCCCTCTAGCAGCATTCTCTACAAGTCAGCGAAACTTCTCAGACTTCTTCAAGCAGAAGTTTGCACAAGTAACGAACCCACCGATAGATCCTATCCGTGAACGAGTAGTTATGAGTCTCAATACAGGCTTTGGTGAAATTAGAAATATCCTCGAAGATGATGCTGAACATGCCAAGAGACTCAAGACAGTATCACCTATACTCTCACTAGAAAAATTGCAAATCTTGAGAGAATTTGGAGATCCAAATGATCCAAAATATGATAAGGGTTATAAGTCGCAATCATACGATACCACTTTCACATGTAGACTCGAAGAGAGTCTCAAGAAGCTTGTAGAGCAGATTGTAAATGATGTCAAAAATGATGGTATCAGGATAATTGTACTCGATGACAGAGCATTGGATAGCGAGAGGATGGTCATCCCGATGTTGATGGTTGTCGGTCGTCTCAATAATCTTTTGCTCAAAGAGAAAGTACGCCATCTTGTGAGTATCGTCGCAGTGACAGGTGAAATGTATGACTCTCACATGGCAGCATCACTCATAGCCTTTGGTGCAGCTGCTATATATCCATATATGTTTTATCAAACAATAGCAGTGAGATTGAGACGCACAGAGCCAGATGTAGATATCGCTCCTATACTCAAAAAAATGAGAAAGTCTATCAACTTTGGATTGCTGAAAATAATGTCAAAGATGGGTATATCTACGATATCTAGCTATAGAAACTCTAGCCTCTTTGATGTCATAGGTTTGGGTGATGAGATAGTGAATGAGTGTTTCCCTGATGCTTACTCTATGCTCAAAGGATTAGGATATAGTGATATAGAAGATCGTATCATCAAGATACACAATGAAGCCTATGCCAAAGATGCAGCCAATAGAGTATTCCCACTCAATATTGGTGGCTACTATAAATATCTCGATGACAATGAGTATCACGATTTTGCACCAAAAACAGTGCATGCCATCCACAATCTTTCAATGAGTGGGAAAAAAGAGGATTTTGAGAAGCTCAAAAATATTATTAACAAAAGAGACAAAAAGTTCATTCGTGACTTCTTTGAACTCAAGAGTGATAGGGAAGCTATCTCTGTAGATGAGGTCGAACCACTCTCGGAGATATTCAAACGATTCTCTACAGCTGCGATGAGTCTAGGTTCTATCTCTCCTGAAGCCCATGAGTGTCTAGCAGAAGCGATGAATACTCTAGGTGGCAAGAGTAACTCAGGTGAAGGTGGAGAGGATAAGGTGCGATTCGATTCGATCAAAAACTCCAAGATCAAACAGGTAGCATCGGGACGATTTGGTGTGACACCTGCCTATCTACGGTCAGCTGAAGAGTTGCAGATCAAAGTAGCACAAGGTGCAAAACCAGGGGAGGGCGGTCAGCTTCCAGGAGCCAAAGTCAGTCCACTTATCGCAAGGTTGAGACACACTATGCCAGGTGTGACACTCATATCACCACCACCGCACCATGATATCTACTCTATTGAGGATTTGGCTCAGTTGATCTTCGATCTCAAACAGATCAATCCTGAAGCGAGAATAGCTGTCAAACTCGTCTCTACAGCAGGTGTCGGGACTATTGCCGCTGGTGTTGCCAAAGCTTATGCAGACAAGATCATCATCTCTGGAGCAGATGGTGGTACAGGTGCTGCTCCCCAAGGCTCTATCAAATTTACTGGAAACCCATGGGAGTTAGGACTCATAGAGGCACACAATGCACTCAAAGCCAATAACCTTAGAGGTCAAGTGGAGTTAGAGACTGATGGTGGACTCAAAACAGGACTCGATGTGGTGAAAGCTGCGATATTGGGTGCAGAGAGTTATGCTTTTGGTACAGGAGCTTTGACAGTCATTGGGTGTAAGATATTGCGTATTTGTCATATGAATAGATGTAGCGTAGGTATCGCAACCCAAGAGGAGAAACTCAGAGAGCATTATGAGGGTTCTGTAGAGCGAGTCATCAACTACTTTACTCTACTTGCAAAAGATGTACGAGAGATATTAGCTTCACTCGGATATAGATCACTTGAAGAGATCATCGGTAAGAATGAGCTTCTTGAGATGATAGATGATACATTTGCTAAGAAATTCTCTTTTGACAAACTCCTCTATAAACTTGATGGTCCAAACACACGACAAGTACCATTCAATGAGCCATATGACCAAAATGAGTATGAACAAGAGATACTCAAAGAGGTGATGCCAGCGATTAAAAATCCAAATAACCCTATCGTGATAGAGAAAGATATCAGTAACCTCAATAGAAGTTTTGGTACGAGAATCTCTGGAGAGATCGCCAAATATTATGGTGACGAAGGACTTCCTTGTAATACGATAGATATTAGACTCAATGGAGTAACTGGTCAATCACTCGGTGCATTTCTCATAAAAGGGATGACACTGCATGTCAATGGAGCGGGTAATGACTATATAGGCAAAGGTATGAGTGGTGGACGCATAGTTATTACAGCTCAAAAATGTGGACCGCAATTTTCACTCGGTGGGAATACTTGTCTCTACGGTGCTACAGGTGGTAAACTCTTTATCAATGGACAAGTTGGTGAACGGTTTGCAGTAAGAAACTCTGGAGCTATCGCTATCGTTGAAGGTACAGGAGATCACCCTTGTGAATATATGACAGGTGGTGTAGTCGTCATCCTTGGTAGAACAGGAGTCAACTTTGGTGCTGGTATGACAGGCGGTATCGCTTTTGTCTATGATACAGAGCATGAGCTTGTAGAAAATATCAACCAAGAGTTAGTAGAAGCTCATAGGATAGATACAGAAGATACGGATATAGAGAGATACTATCTCAAAAAGCTTCTCAAAGATTATTACAATGAGACGAAAAGCCCAAGAGCCAAAACAATAATAGATAACTTCAGAGTTGAGATTCGTAACTTTTGGATGGTGAGACCCAAAGATATGAAAGGACCTCTCAAGATAGAGGATGGAGAATAATATGCTTAAATTTTTTGATTTAGAGAGAATAGACGCAAAAAAGAGAGATGCTGTAGAGCGAACCAAAGATTTCGATGAGATCTATGAAGTCTTTAAGCCTTCCAAGGCAGGTGAACAGTCGGATAGATGTATGCAGTGTGGTGACCCATATTGTCACAATGGCTGTCCACTCCACAACTTCATTCCACAGTGGCTCAAAGCAACTGCTAGTAAGGATTTGGAGTTTGCATTTGCACTCTCCAATGAGTCTTCACCATTTCCAGAAGTGATGGGACGCATCTGCCCACATGATAGACTCTGTGAGGGTTCTTGCTCACTCAATGATGGACATGGAGCTATCACTATAGGCTCTGTAGAGACTTATATCAACGAAGAGGGATTTAAAAACGGACTCAAACCAAAGTTCGCAGAGATCAAGTCAGATAAAAGAGTAGCGATCATAGGGGCTGGTCCTGCTGGTCTCTCAGCTGCAACATTTCTCGCAAGAGAGGGGATAAGAGTCGAGATATACGACAAACAGCCAAGAGCAGGAGGATTACTCACTTATGGTATCCCTGGTTTCAAACTCGATAAACATATCATCGCTCGAAGAGTAAAACTGCTTGAAGAGGCTGGAGTTGTATTGCACCAAGGCGTAGAGGTAGGCAAAGATATATCATTTGAAGATCTCTGCGAGAATTTTGATGCACTCTTTTTGGGTGTCGGTGCTACAAAAGGTCGTCGTCCAGGAGTGACAGGCGAAAATGCACCCAATGTATATCTCGCTATGGATTTCTTGACTTCAATACAACAAAAGGTATTTGAAGAGCCAAGAGTGCAAGATATAGATGTCAAAGAGAAACGAGTAGTAGTCATAGGTGGTGGAGATACCGCTATGGATTGTGTGCGTACTTCACTGCGTGAAAAAGCTCGCACTATTAAGTGTCTCTACCGAAGAGATGCAGACAACATGCCAGGAAGTCGCAAAGAGTATATCAATGCCAAAGAGGAGGGTGTAGAGTTTGAATTTTATGCTTCCCCTAAAGCTTTGATCACCAATGAGAGTGGTGAAGTGATCGCTATAGAGATGGTCAAAACTAAACTCGGTGAGCCTGATAGTAGTGGACGGCAAAGAGTAGAAGAGATAGCAGGGAGTGAGTATCAAGTAGATGCTGATATCGTTATCTTTGCTCTTGGTTTTGATACTATAGAGTATCCATTCCTCGCATCCAATGGTATAGAGACAGACAAGTGGGGTGGTATCATAGTAGATGAGAATTATGAGACAAGCATGGCAGGCATCTATGCTGGTGGTGACTGTCATCGTGGTGCTGACTTGGTGGTAACTGCAGTGCGTGATGGTAGAGATGCAGCCAAAGCTATGGCGAAAAAACTTTTAGCATAGTATGCAGAACAGTTTTTGTATAGAAGATGATTTTCTGCGTGCTTCTATCCAAGCAAACGAGGAGATATTTCACAAACTCAAAGTGGGCTATGATGAGAGTGACTTTATAGAGGGTGCTATCGGTGCTGGTGGCGATAGAAGTAGTGGATTAGATCTCTATGCAGAGTCAGTTTTTGTTAAATATTTGGGTAGATTTGGCAGGATAGAGTCTGAAGAGAGCGGAGTGATAGGCGAGGGTGATGAGACTATTATCATCGATCCTATTGATGGGAGTTCAAATGCACTCTCACTCTTTCCCTATTATGGTACATCTGTTGCGAAGATCAATAGTGATGGCATACTTGATAGAGCAGTAGTTTGTAATCTCGTCAACGGAGATATCTTTCTCAAAGAGGGTGGAGCATCACTTTTGCAAGGTAGACTCGATAGTGATGAGTTTAGAGAAGCTATTGTAGCCCCTCATCCACAGATAGGACTCTTTGAGAAGGCATATGAACATCCGCAGATAGTAGCACTCTTAGGTGAGGCAAGATTGAAGTTTCGAGCTCCTGGAGCTGTAGCACTCTCCTTGGCATATGCACGAACTGTAAACTACATGCTATTTGTAGGTTCGTATCGTATTTACGATTTTGCAGCAGGTTTGGCACTTTGTGAAGATCTTGAAGTGGTAGTTGAAGAGGATTATGTTATAGTATCAAAAGAGAAAAGAGTTCTCCAAGAGATAGAAGATATAGTCAAAAAATCTCTCAGTTTAGATAAATGATAAAGGAATATTGATGAATTTTGGCAGTTTATTTGGTAGTATGAAAAAACCGTCGACGGTTGAGGATGCACCGAGTCACTGGATCAAGTGTCCGAAGTGTCAAGCATTGATGTATTATAAAGAGGTTGAAGCAAAGAGCAATGTCTGCCCAAAGTGTAATAACCACTTTCGTATCAACGCAGAGAAGCGTATAGAGATCCTCGCTGATGCAAACAGTTTTGTTGAGCAAGATGCTTCTCTACTACCCGTAGATCCCTTGAAGTTCTCTGATAAAAAGAGTTATAAAAAACGCATCGAAGAGGGCAAGAACAAAACTGGCAAAAGCTCCTCTGTAGTAAGTGGTAGTTGTACTATTGATGGAGTTCCTGTGGAGTTGGTGGTCTTTGACTTTTCATTTATGGGAGGAAGTTTGGGTTCTGTAGAGGGAGAGAAGATTGTTAGAGCTGCCAACAGAGCCATGGAGAATGAGTCAGGAGTCATCATCATCTCTGCGAGTGGTGGAGCGAGAATGCAAGAGAGTACTTACTCACTGTTACAGATGAGTAAGACATCGGCTGCATTGAACCGTTTGCATCAAAAAGGTTTGCCTTTTATCTCTATATTGACTGATCCAACTATGGGTGGTGTGAGTGCCTCTTTTGCTATGCTAGGTGATATCATTATGGCTGAACCAGGGGCATTGATAGGTTTCGCTGGTCAGAGGGTTATCAAGCAGACAGTAGGTGTGGACCTGCCAGAGGGCTTCCAAAGAGCAGAATTTCTACTCGAACATGGTCTCATAGATATGATAGTCAATCGTACACAGATGAAGCAGACAGTTGCTGATTTGATGAGACTCTTTCTCAAATCTGCCTAATGCTCTATGCACTTATAGATAAACAGAGCCTCAAAGAGTATAGACTCTCTTTGGCGGATCTGTTGCACTCTATCAACCAACTCTCAATCCCTATCCTCCAATATAGAAACAAAACAGGCTCTCTCGATGAAAAAAAGTATGATTTGGAGTATATCAAAAAACACTATGGTGGGAAAATCATCGTCAATGATACAGTAGAGTTGATAGAGTATGTAGATGGTATTCATCTAGGGCAAGAGGATTTTGCACTCTATGATAGAGACAAATCAAAAGCACTAGAGCAGATACGCCAAAAGGTAGGAGAGAAGATAGTAGGACTCTCTACACATAATGAAGATGAAATCAGTGAAGCCAATAGACTCAATATAGACTATATAGGATTGGGAGCCTATCGCTCTACAGAGACAAAAAGCGATGTCACAATAGGAGGAGAGCGACTATTGGGGATAGCCAAGCACTCCAAACATCCAGTTGCACTCATAGGTGGGGTGAAGATGGATGAGACTTTCCCTCAGCAGATTAGATATAGAGTCATAGGAAGTGATCTCTATAGAAGAGCCAAAGCAATGGGTGAGAGTCTTTCATCCATTAGGCTACCCTTAAATACCATAAAAAGAAGAGCAATGTTTGATAAAAATATAGATACAAAAGCAGGTTTTGTAGCAGTGGTAGGTCGCCCAAATGCAGGCAAAAGTACTCTACTCAACCATATCGTAGGTGAAAAGTTGGCGATGGTTTCCAAAAAAGCCCAAGCAACTAGAAGACGGATGAATATCATCGTAATGCATGAAGATGCCCAAATTATATTTGTCGATACTCCAGGTATCCACAAGAAAGAGCGACTACTCAACCAATTTATGCTTGATGAAGCACTCAAAGCGATGGGAGATAGTGACCTCATACTCTTTCTCGCTCCTGCTACCGATAAACTTGTGGAGTATGAGAAGTTTTTGGCACTCCCCCAAACAAAGAAGCTCAAACATATTGTTCTACTCACCAAAATAGACCATATAAAGCAAAGTGATCTACTCAAAAAATTGGGTGAATACCAAAAGTACCAAGAGAACTTTGAAGCGATCATCCCTTTTTCTGTCAACAAAAAGGTAGGCAAAAAACAACTACTTGATGAGATAGCCAAGCATCTTCCAACTTCGCCATTTTTATATGATACAGAGATATTGACTACTGATAATATCCGAGATATCTATAAAGAGCTTATCCGTGAATCTATATTTGAAAATCTCAGTGATGAGATCCCTTATGAGAGTGATGTGACTATAGAGAAGATAGAGGAGAGTGAACACTTAGACAAAATCTATGCAACAATTGTTGTAGAAAAAGAGACACAAAAAGGTATCATTGTCGGTAACCGTGGTGAAGGCATCAAGAGACTAGGCAAAAAAGCAAGAGAGCATATAGAGCTCTTCAGTGGCAAAAAGATATATCTCAATCTCTTCGTAGCTGTAAAAAAAGGTTGGAGCAAAGAGCGAGATGGCTTGGAGGAGTTTGGGTATATATTGTAATATTTAAACCTAAGGAACCTCCCAAAAACAATTCTACCCACCTAACTTGCCCTTTTGCTCCTAGTTGGATTCTCTCAATCGTCGCATAGAATCACTATGCTCCTCATGAGACAATCCAACTAGAAACAAAATTCCTTCGTTATCTTGGTAGAATTGTTCTTGTACAGTTCCCAATTGTCACGGCAATGTCATTTTGATTTTATAGAAATCATAAAATAGATTTTAATTTATAAATATTTAGTAAGATAAGACACTTTTAATATTATAACATATATAATTGGTTTCATTGGATAATTGAGAGGATGGATGAAGTGACAAGTAGCCAAAAAGCAAAAATAAAAAGTGTACTAACTGTTGATGCTTATGATAAAAAATATTATACTTTAAAAGGTCAAAAGTTTAAATCCGTAAAGAGTCTCTCTTTTAGTAATTTGAATTTAGTTTCAGCCTTTATCAATAATAAAGACATGATATCATCTACTATTGAAGTGAGTCGTAGTATTCCAGTTGATGATGAAGTTATAGAGTTCAGAGCCTATGAAGAGCTAGGGTTAGATGAAGCAACAGAGTATCTAATACGATATTTTGAAAAAGAGGATGATGGCGAAGGAAATGTACTCTTTTATGATGTTTTTGTTATCGAACTCTCTTTGCTTGAGGAGACTTATGCGGATGTTATTAAAGAGACAAAATTCATAGATCTTCTTATCCCATCTCCAATGCTTTTCAAATCTCTCTATCATCGTGAAATCTTGAGTAGTTCAGGAGTTCACTGTTTTATATATTTCACAAAAGATGATGCATTAATCACTTTTTATAAAGATAGTGAGTACCTCTATTCGAAATCTATAGAGTATTCATTAGAGCATATTTATGATAAATATTGCGAATTGAGTGGAGATAGAGTAGATGAAGATGAGTTCTTTAAGATTTTGGAGTCAGAAGGTTTAAAAACTATTCATGCTGATTATCAACAAAACTTAATGAAACTTTTTGGTGATATCTTTATCACTATCAATGATATCGTCATATATGCCAAGAGAGCATTTGATCTTCCTACGATAGATCAAATGTTTATTGGTAGTTCCAGAGGTCCTATCATAGGGCTTGATGAGTATAGTGAAAACTATCTAGGTTTAGAATCATCAGAACTCAATTTCAATTTTAATTTAGAAAATAATGATTGGTATACAGATCAATTTCAATTGATGCTTGCAATAACTTCTATGGAATTTTTGGAAAGCGAAGAGGGTATAATCAATCTTACTATCTTTGAGAGAGCACCTGTTTTTTATAAACGAACCAGTGGACAGTTTATTATTTTTACAGTGATCTCCATCCTCGTAGGGGTCTCCTACCCTCTTGTCTATCTTGTGGGTTCTTATATGAATGATGCTACAAATATTGTATTGTCAGCGAATGAAGTACAATTGAAAGAACAATCTGAAAAATATAAAAAAGTATTAGGTAAAAAGAAAAAAAGAATTTCAGAACTCGATACAGAGATTGATACACTCAAAGAGAAATATCATGCAAAAGAGAAGACACTTACAACAATATATAATAAAAAAGTACATTATACTATGAAGTCGGAGCTCTATTATATATTCTCAAAAGATATTAGAAAATTTAAGGTCAACACAGATACTATTGCTACTGATGGTAATAATTTGACTTTTTCACTGTTAAGTAAAGATGATAAAGAGATAACGAGATTGATCAAACATATTTCTGAAACTCATTTTGATATGATTAGTGCTATAGATGTGGCAATGATTTCAAAAGATAGTGAAGATGGATATTACCATGCAATATTAAAGGTTGAATTGAAATGAAATTTATAGCTGATAAATTAGAGGAGATGGATAAATCATTCTCCACAAAGAAAGAGAGTGAAAAATGGTTGATGATCTTGGGGGTTGCAGGGTTGATTACACTTGTAGCATATAACTACCTTTTGCCTTATTCTCAAGGTATTTATGAAGTGAGTGAAGCAGAGAAAAACCGTCTCAATAAAAGCGTAGCAGAGAAAAAGCAATATCTTAGCTCTATTACCGTTGGTGGTGATGTTAATTACTATATCAAGGAGTTTGATAAAACTATTGAAGATGATAAACAAACTATTGCAAGGCTTAAGAAAAAAATTGCATATATCAATAGTAGTCTCAATAAGCTCTCACCGATGCTCTTCAACCAGAGGAGCTGGGCAATCTTTTTGAACTCAATTTCAGCGAATGCAAGAATGTATAATGTCAAAATCAATTTGATAAAAAATAAGTATACAAATACAAAGGGGAGCTTTGGGCATGTTCTTGAAGTTGAAGTTCAGAGTTCTGGTAATTTTAAAGATATGGTGAAGTTTTTGAATGTATTGGAACAAAATACTCTTGTAACTGATATTTATAATAGTCATCTTATGGGTAGTGATGAGGGTATCACTTCAGATATTAATATATCAGTATGGGGGATTAACCACTAATGAAAAATTTAATAATAAATTTTCTATTTTTAAGCTCTTTTCTTTTGGCAAATGTTGCAACTATTGAGATAGATAAGATGATAGATGAGATAAAAGCACCACGAAAAGGTGTCGATCTCAAAGAGCTATCAGCGACACTCAATCCATTTGTTGCAATGAAAGAAGATGTCAATGATACAATTGTCTTTGCACCAAAGAAGAAATTTACAAAAATGACACTTGGTGGTATTGTAAATGATAAAGCGTATATCAATGATAGTTGGTACAAAGAGGGTGATCCAATTTCAGAGTATACTCTCAAACATATAGGAGTTAGGGGTGTAGTACTTGTAAAAGGTAGACAGATAAAAACAATTTTTTTACATGAAGATAAGAAAAAATTAAACATAATGAAGGATGATAAAAAATGAAGATAGATAATAGATGGGGGAGAGGTATACTATTTTATATCTTACTACAGATAGTTCCTATATTAGCAAATGCTGGGAGTTGTAGATCGAAACTCTTTACAGTCACGATTGATAGTAAACTCTCAATTGGAGATGCTATAGAGAATTTGGCTGATACTTGTGATTTGACCGTGGTTGTAAAAGATAGTTGGGCGAAGAGAAAGTTACTAGAGAAACTCTATTTTGTCAAATTGAAAAATGTAACACTCAAAGGTTTTTTGGATACTGTATTAAGTGATAACAATATACACTATACGCTTGAAGGTAATAAATTGATGATCTCTTATTTGACTACTCGTACATTTCGGGTACACTACATATCAGGTCAAAGAAGTGGCAAAAGCAGATCAAATGTAATCATCTCTGAGTCAAGTAACTCTGCAGCGGGTGCTGCTGGTTCTAGCGGTGGTGGGGGAAGTGAGACAGGGATGTCTATAGAGAATAGTGATGAATTTACCTTTTGGTCTACTGTCTCTGATGACATTCAAAAAGTACTTAGTGGTGTTGCTGATGATGGTATGCACTATACAAAAGCAGGTGCTGCTTGGATTGGACCAGATGGAACAAAATGGGAGTATAACCCTCTCTTACCAATAGTCAATCCAGCTGCGGGAATGATCACTGTTACGGGGACTGATAAACAGTTAAAAAGAGTAGCCAAATATATAGAGACACTCAAAAAGCAGTTGAAGACACAAGTACTTATAGATGTCCGTATATTGACAGTGACCTTTGATGATAGTACTACAACTGGTGTTGATTGGAATCAGCTCTACAAGCTACAAAACTTTACTATCAATGCTTATGCTATGGGTCGGAAAAATGTTACAGATTTTACCTCTTCTGATGCAGGAATAGTACCTTCTGGATATGAGACTGGTGCCGAACCGACAACAGCATCAATTGCAGATGTATCAGGGAGTGCAACAGTATCAGATGTAGTAAAATTTTTGGCAACTCAAGGAGATGTAAAAGCTATCTCTAGCCCAAGAGTCATGACGCTCAACAATCAGCCAGCTATGATCAGTGTTGGTAAAGAGCTCTACTATAAGATCAAGTCTAGTACTGTACTCTCTGGGAGTACTGCGACAGGTGGTGCTGCTCAAGGTGAATCTGTTGGTTCCGTATTTGCAGGTGTTTTGTTAGATATTACACCAGAGATAGGGAAAAACGATATGATTACACTCAAGATAAATCCATCTATTACGGATACGCTAGATCCCGTCTCTTCGCAAGCTAGTGCTAGAGATATACCACCTGATATGATCAAAAGACAACTCTCTTCAGTGATTAAGGTCAAAGATGGTCATCACGCAATATTGGGTGGTTTGATCACGAGCCAATCTGGAACTAAAGTAGATAAGATACCACTTTTAGGTGATCTTCCACTCTTTGAGTATGCATTTAAAAAAGAGGAGAAGATAAAAACAGTTATAGAGCTGGTCATTATCGTTACACCACATATAGTTGATAACTCAAAAGATATGTCATTAAGAGATTTGGGGTATAAAAGAGTCAATGCAAAGTAGATATAGTGCTGCCAAAAATGTCTTTATCGACTCTATAGATGTAGATGATTATATCAATTTAGAGTCATCTATAAAGGCATATGACCAACTTCTAAAGAGTATTGAAAAAGAGTTGAAGATGATACTACTCTTTGGTCGTCCTGGTACAGGAAAGAGTATTATTCTCAATAGGCTCTATTTTAAAAATAAATATCAAAAAGATCTCCACTATTTTGCTACACCCATCACAAATCAAAAAGAGCTTTTAAGTAAACTTTTTAAAATTATTACCAAAAAAGATTTACCACAAAATACACAAGTCAACTTCTCTATGTTGGTTGACTATTGCCGTACTATTCGAGGTGAGCGAGAGATTATTATACTCTTAGATGAAGCTCAAATGTACTCCAAAGATACTATGGAGATGATCCGACTCTTAGCAGATACTCGAAGTATGAAATTTGTTGTCTCTTTGCACAAAACAGAGGATGAAGATTTGATTGCTAAAGAGCATTTTCAGTCGCGTATTTGGGAAGTGATAGAGTTAGAGAATGGGAGTTTAGATGATATACAAACTTATGTACATAAAAAACTTTTAAAAAAGAATTTTTTTGAGTTGGCAAATATGATAAAGAAAAAACATATCAAAATGATTTATAAGTTAACACAAGGGAACTATAGGGAGACAAATAAGTTGCTGTTTACTGTCTTTGAACTCTACGAATATTATGATCTTAACCAATCTTCAAAAATAGATTATAAGAAATTTTCGACCAAGTTGTTAGAGATGGCAGCTATAAAGTTGAGGTATATTGATGTATGATGTAGAGGATTTAGAGCAGAAGTGGAGAGTCTATAGATCAAAAAAGCGTACTCCTTGGTATATCTTTATTATACTTGAATTGGTTGTTGCAATCTATTATGTCAATCAAATAGAGATCAATAGCGTTGTATCTACTTATATAAAAGATAATAATATAAGTAGCCCATTTGGATCTGATAGAGAGAAGAAGATCACAAAACCAAAAGATAATAATAGCTCAGTAGAAGATAACAAAACAGATATCAAGATAGATATAGACGATCCTGAGTTGAAACAAGAAGTAGAAGAGGAGCATAAGAGAAAATATTTGAAGATTGAAGTGACAGATAAATATCAACAAGAGCAAGATGACATGGTGAGATTGAATGATGAAGATGTTATAGATTTTCAAACTATGAAAACCATAAAAAGTGTAAAAATGGATTTTGTAAAATCTAAAAACTATGAAGATTCTCTCTTTTTAGCAGAGGCATATTATGACAATGCTGAGTATAGAAAAGCTGAAAAATGGGCATTAATAACAAATAATCTCAATAATGAGGTAGAAGAGAGTTGGCTTATCTTTGTAAAGTCCAAAGTAAAAATGGGTGAGACAGAAGAGGCGATAGAAGTGCTAAATGTATATATCAAAAAAACAAATTCAGAAGCTGCAAAAAGCTTACTTAAAGATATTAAACAGAACAAATTGTAAGATTCTACTTGATATCAATGCTTTCCATAGCAAAAGGATGCTATACTAATTTTATATTATTCCTGATGATGGAGGTGTTGTAGATGGTTAAACTTATTCAAATGATGTTGAGTGAGAAGCTTATAACAAAAGATGCTATAGCAAAACTTGTAAGAAGTAGACCTCCAAAGAAGGTCTCTTTTAGCAATCTTGTAAAAGAGAAGATGATTGATCTTCATGTTGTTGAATCTTATTTGGCAAAAATGATACGGCAAGGTGTCATCACACTTGAACACCTTGAAACTATTGAAGGTATCAATATTGTTCCTATCTTGGAGATAGTTTCCAAAGAACTCAATATAGAGTATGTTGATTTAGATGATGTGGAGATAGATATGCATCTCTTTAGTAAAGTTCCTTATAAGCAGCTGATTAAATATAATGCGATGCCTATTGAAGAGACAGATTTAAGTATTTTTGTTGCTTTTGGTGATGCTTTAGATATGGCAGCTAGAGATGCTCTTCAGAGGATTTTTCCTAAAAAACCGATTAATGTTGCTATAGCAAAGCCTTCACAAATACGAAAACATTTACAGCAACTTGAGATTACTGAGAGTGTTAAAGGTTTGATCAATGAAGTCAGACAAGATTTACGACAAGCAGGTAAAGAGGGGAACGAGAATGAATCTCCTGCTGTTTTGAAGTTAATCGAGATCATTCTTAAATCCTCTATTGTCTCAAGAGCAAGTGATATTCATATAGAAGCATCCGAGAAGAGTTGTATTGTTCGTGATCGTGTTGATGGTATGCTCAAACAGAGTTTTATTTTTGATAAAGATATCTTTGGACCACTCGCATCTCGTATGAAACTCTTGTCAAATCTCGATATAGCTGAGAAGCGAAAGCCACAAGATGGAAGATTTAGTACAACTGTAAGCGGTAGAGAGTTTGACTTTAGGGTTTCGACACTCCCTACACTTTTTGGTGAATCTATTGTTATGAGGATTTTGGATAAATCAAAAGTTATGATACGACTTGAAGATGCAGGGATGAGTACAAGAAACTATGATATATTTTCTGAAGCTATCAAAGCACCTTTTGGGATAGTGCTAGTGACAGGACCTACAGGGAGCGGTAAAACAACAACCCTCTATGGAGCTCTTAATGCCATCAGGGATGTCAAAGATAAGACTATTACGGTAGAAGATCCTGTAGAGTATCAAATGGCTGGGATACAGCAAGTACAAGTCAATGCCAAAGTAGGATTAGGATTTGCAGAAGCTTTGAGATCTATACTAAGACAGGATCCAGACAAAGTAATGATCGGGGAGATTCGGGATCAAGAGACTTTGAGAATAGCGATACAAGCAGCACTCACTGGTCACTTGGTTCTCTCTACGCTACACACCAATGATGCGGTATCAGCGGTGAATAGGATTTTGGATATGGGTATAGAAAACTATCTTGTCAGTGGAGCAATTGTCGCTATACAAGCACAAAGATTGGTGCGTAAAACTTGTCCGTACTGCAAAAAAGAGATGATACCGCCAGAGCATATGATGCAAGAGATAGCAGAGTATCTTCCTGAAAATCCTGTATTTTATATGGGTGAAGGGTGTAAAGAGTGTCAACACTCTGGGTATGGAGGTCGTGAGATGATATCAGAGGTGCTTCCTATATCAGACACAATTTCAAGAATGATTGCCATAGGTGCATCTAAAGAGGAGATGAGCAAACAAGCGATACAAGAGGGATTTGTCTCCATGTTTGAAGATGGTATAAATAAGGCTTTGGAGGGGAATACAACCCTAGAAGAGGTCTATAGAGTTGCGAGGTTATAATGAAATATTTTGATGTAACAGTTATTATTAAAGGGAAAAAAACACAAGAGTTAATTCAAGCTGAAAATAAGGTAGATGCTGTCAAAGTAGCAAAGAGTAAGTTCCCTAAAGCTATGATACCAAAAGCGATAGAGACTTCACCACCTTTAGAAGAGACTTTGAAAAATTTTACTAAAAATCTACGAAAATCTACAAAAAAGAGTATACCTGCTGCAGATAAAATCTCTACAATTAGACAAATTGCGGTTATGACAGATGCTGGTATTGCTATCAATGATACACTTGCAGATGTAGCAGAAAATACAGAAAACAAAGAACTCAAAGAGATATACTCAACAGTTGCCAATGATATCAACTCAGGAAAGAGTCTCTCTGATGCTATGTCCCAGTTTTCCGAAGAGTTTGGGCATGTGGCTGTAGCTATGACAGATTTGGGTGAACGGAGTGGTAACTTATCAGGTTCGTATCATAAGCTATCAAATATATTGGAAGATATTAGAGATAATACAGCCAAATTTAAAAAGGGTATTCGTTCTCCTCTCATTACACTTACTGCAATGGGTATAGCATTTACTATTTTGATTATGGTTGTTGTCCCTAAATTTAAAGCTATGTTTGAAAAATTTCAGACAGCACTACCTGTGCCTACACAGATACTCTTGACACTTGAGTATCTTTTTAGTAACTTTGGCTTATATATCTTGGCTGCAGGCTTTATTGCTATCCGTACTGTGAAGTATCTCTATAAAAATAATATGGATGTAAAACTCAAGATCGACCAAATGCTTATACATAAGAATTTTTATTTGATCAACAAAGTTATCTTTCTTTCGACAATGCATAAATATACTTTGGTATTTGGTGAACTTGTCAAGGCTGGTATACCTGTAGCAGAAGCACTTGATACTGCTGTTGGTATGGTAGATAATTTGGCAATCAAAACCAAACTAGAGAGTGTCAATGCAAATATTGGTAGAGGTATGAGTTTGGCAGAAGCTTTGGATAATACAGGACTATTTGAAAATATGTTACTTCAGATGATCAAAGCTGGAGAAGCTGGTGGTCAATTGGATGCTATGCTTGACAAGGTGACAGAGTATTACAATATGAGCTTTCAAAATATTATTGATAACCTCTCTACTTATATCGAACCAATTATGATGTTTTTTATTGCAGGGTTGGTTCTCCTTATGGCACTTGGTATCTTCATGCCTATGTGGGATTTAGGAAAAGCAGCAAGTTAAGGAACTTCCTTGGGTAGCCTTATACGAAGTTGTAGAGTAAGAGCATCCCACCAATTGTTACAGATACTGAGATGCTTTCACACTACCTATCTGTAACACTACAACTTTATCCATAAGAGAGAAACTCTAAAACTCTCTTCTGTAGATAATATCTGCTCCACTCGACTCTCCATCTGTAGAGATGGTAGCTTTGATATTTTTGTTATAATCATATTGAATTTTAGCAGCTGATACTTCATCATTGACATAGATGATAGTGACTTTATCAGATATCTTTTTGCCTATCTCCATACTTCCATCTGTGCCTATAGAGAGGTGATCTATCTTGACCCCTAGGTTTGAGAGTGCTGATTTTGCTATTGCACCTCCCATCATTTTCATCATATCATTACCACTACTTCCATCTCCTGCATCTTCAGAATCAAAGAGTATGACAGAGAGTATTTGCTCTTTGCTGAGACTTGGTATAGAAGAGAAGATGATATTAGGTGTTTGTGGATCTCCTGTGATTTGTATAGTGATATCATAGTTGATAGAGCTATAGAGTACTTTGATATCCAGTATAGGTTTTTTGATATCTCCTGTGAATGCTATGAGACTCTTTTTGAAGATGAATTTTTTATTTTGAAATCGATAGAATGAACCTTTCATGATATTGGCTGTCCCTAGTATGTGCAGAGTATCATTTTTAGATTTTTGTGCCAAGAGATCAGCGAATATATGGATATTTGCATCTTTTGTTTTATATCTTAGTGGCTTTTTTGTATCTACTTTGACATTCATCGAGAGGTGATCCATAAAAGTACTTGGTTGTTTCTTTTTGTAGTTTTGTACGATGATGATATCACTATCTGATGCAAAACTCTTTTTATCCATATCTATATAGAGATTACCCCCAAGGAGCGTCACGCTACCAGTTATATCTGTATTATTATTGTCTAGTTTACTTTGGATATCTATTTTGCTATTGAGATCTATCATCTCATGTGAAATATTGAATTTTTCTGCATATGCTACTATATCGCCTCTTTTTTCTTGCATATTGTAGTACCCTGTCACTTGGAGTTGATCATTGATCCATAGGGGTGATATGACTATATTATCTTCTTGAACTCTTATTCGTGATGCTTTGTTAGCAAATATTTTTTGCTTTTGAAATATTGTGTTATAGTGGTCAAGCGTGAGGTTTCCATCGGAAAAATGTAGCAAGAGAGCTGTATTATCTAGCTCATGATTGGTGATACGATCTGCCTTGTAGAGCAGATGATTTGCATTCAATCCTAGAGTGATATCTTTGAGCTGACTCACGACCAAATCCAGAGCCAAGTCACCATCGAGAGGCAGAGGATCGAGTGCATAGAGTGAGTGGATATTTGTCATAAGTGCTTGAATTGATGGAAATTTATGTTTGAGTGTGATGTTTTTATCGAGATTTCCATTGAAAGATAGATTTGTATCGACTACTTTCAAGCTCCCTGCTATATCTTTGGATTTCAAATTGAGGTTGAGATTGGAGTCAATAGCTTCAGAGTGCATCTCCATAGAGAGATTTTTCTCTGCTAGTATGAGATTTGTTTGGATAGTCTCTATCGCTTTGAAGTTGATCTCTTTGCCAAAGCCTTTAAGTAGAGTATTAGGGGGTAGAGTGGTTGTAGTTAAGAGTTTTATCTTTTTGTCATACTTCAAAGTCGCATCTACATTAGCAATATTTGAGCTGATATTCATATCAGCTTTGAGTGGTGTAATTTGTGCTAAATCGAGTGGTACATGCATATTTATATTTACAATACCAGCTTCTAATGGCTGAGGCATAGTCACGAGTTTATTGAGCAAAAGTGCAGATTTTGTTGTGAGGTTCAACTCTGCTTTTTTGAAGTCAGAAGAGACAAATTTACCAACGAATGCATCAGAGTTTAAGTGTGCACTTATGCCATTGGTATCTCCAGCATATGAAATTTTGAGATTATTGAGAGGTTTTGTATAGTTTGTATCAATACCTTCTAATGCTCCAGGGATTACTTTACCACTATATTTGAGTATATTATCTTCGTATCGTAAGAGATTGAAGAGTCTTATTTTTTTGGCATATGGTGTCGAGATATTCCCTTTGCTCTCTACTCTAAGTGTAGATTTTGGGATAGAGTACTTGAGATTATTTGTGAGGGAGAGTCTCTGTATGTTGAACTTATCCTCTTTTGCTATGAGCAGATTTTCTCCCTTAAGAAGAAGAGAGATATTGAGTAGCTCTTGATTGGCATCTATTGTGAGTGGGATACTCTCTATAGCTTTATCTCTCAATGGTATCTTATACTTCTCATAGAGTTTTTTGAGTGGTTTGAGTAAGCCTTGACTTATGAGTTGATTATCTGTGATTTTTGCACTTTGGGAGAGTGTAGCTAAGTTGGTTGAGACATTGAGATCTATCATGCCACTTTTGGCGAGAAGCTTAGGAATATCAAAGATGATTTTGCTTCCATTGAGTTCGACACTCTTGAGTACCATAGGGTCATAAGATGTTTGTTTGATAGAGCAGTCAAATTTTTTTATAATAATCTCTTTAGGAGTGAGTGGGTTTGTAGATTTACTACTACTTTT
>CBEUND010000026.1:0-27446 GCA_965544395.1 uncultured bacterium
AATAATGTAAAGGTGAAAGAAAACAAATGAAAAAAATCCTCCAAGACTACACAAAACAAGAACTATCCACAATGATAAAACCAGCATTTCGTGCAAAGCAGATATGGAACTGGAGTTATCATAAGTATGCATCCTCTTTTGATGAGATGTTGAACCTCCCTAAAAAGCTTAGAGATGAGTTAGATGCAGAGTTTACACTCACTCCACTTAAGATGCTCACAGTCCAAGATAGCCGTGATGGGAGTCGTAAATATCTCTTTGAACTCCATGATGGACATACAGTAGAAGTCGTCCTCCTGCTAATGAGAGAGAAAGAGTATCACGAAGATGGCTCTGTGAAACATCAGGAGCGGTATACAGTCTGTATCTCCTCTCAGGTGGGGTGCAAGGTAGGGTGTGCCTTTTGTTTGACTGCAAAGGGTGGTTTTATGCGTGATTTAAGTGCTGGTGAGATAGTCGAACAGCTCCGCATAGTCAAAAAGCATAATGGTATAGAAGCCAACCGTAGACTCAATATCGTCTTTATGGGTATGGGTGAACCACTGGATAATTTGGATAATGTAGTCAAAGCTGTAGGGATATTTGCAGATGAAGATGGGATGGCTATCGCTACACATAGACAAACTATCTCTACAAGTGGACTCAGTAGCAAGATAAGCAAACTAGGAGCGATGGATTTGGGTATCAATCTTGCTATCTCTTTACATGCGGTAGATGATGATTTGCGTCAAACTCTGATGCCTATCAACAAAGCCTATAATATTCAATCTATCATAGACGCAGTCAAAGCATTCCCTATCAATGCACGAAAACGAGTAATGTTTGAGTATCTGGTCATCAAAGATGTCAACGACCAAATGTCAGCAGCCAAAAAGCTACTCTCCCTACTAGATGGCATCAAAGCCAAAGTCAATCTTATCTACTTCAATCCTTATGGAGGTACGCAGTTTCAGCGACCAGAAGAGAGAGATATGCTCCGATTTCAGGAGTATTTAACGAGTAGAGGATTACACTGTACTATCCGAGAGTCCAAAGGCTTAGATATATCAGCAGCCTGTGGACAGCTTAGAGAACAAGAAAAAGGAGAATAAGTGTCAGGTGTAGATCTGTTTTTAATAGTATTTATTGTAGTAGTAGTAGTCATCGGTGGCGGTTGGTTTATCAAAGAGGCTTGAAGTGAAGATGAGAAATAAATAGGGTACTAATCGAAATATTTTAAATTATTTCTCATCAGAATACTTGGTAATCAATCAAGCAGGGAACAAGCATAAAAAAGATTGTTCACAAATAAATTATAGCAGAAACCTCCATTAACTTTTATTAAACAACCTCTTCTCTTTTGCGTATATCTCACTCTTCATCCGCTCGAAATCTACCCTACTCTCCAGATAAAAATCTGATTTGAAATGAAATCTTAGGCTCTGTGCATGGAGCATCAATCTACTTGCACCTGTGGCTATATGCCTATCCTTATCGGATAATCTACCCTCCAAGTAGTCATTGCTTGTTTGAAAGCTTGTACCATAAATTGGGTCACCTAGTATGGGATGTTTCACGTGAAACAAATGTACGCGTATCTGATGGGTGCGTCCTGTATGAGGATAACACGCTATGAGTGTAGCATCTAACTCCTTATCATATTTGAGCGGTTTAAAATGCGTGATTGAAGCTTTTCCCTCTGGGTGGACTTCTACTTTGTGTTTGGAAGTACTATAGTCATCTCGTACTTTCAAAGGCTCATTTACTTCAAAACTCTCTGTAAGTTTCCCATCTACCCAAGCTAAGTACGACTTTTTGATACCTCTCTTTTCAAAGAGCATCTTGAGTGGAGACTCTGCTCCTTTGTGTTTACTGGCCATAAGTAGTCCAGAGGTCTCCATATCTATACGATGTACGGCATTGGCATAGTCACCCGATAGCGTACGAATTTCATCAAGCATAGAGTACTCTGTAGCCATGGTGTTGGGGTGGACGAGTACTCCGCTCTCTTTCTCAAAGAGCATAAAGTCTCTAGTCTCAAAGAGTGGTAGCACTCCCCTCCCCTTTGGTTCAAAATAGACAAGCTCTATTTTGCCCTCTATAGTTTGCGAACTCTCTCGCATAGATGCACCCTCTATGAGCATCCTACCTCTAGCGATGAGTCTTTGTGCATCTCCTTGAGAGAGGTTGTGTTCTCGTATTAGATAGAGAAATGCTTTTATCTTCTGTGGGACGATAAAGCTCTTTTTGACAAATGGCATCTTTCACCTTTTCATAACTGCTATTTTGATAGAATAATAGCATATTAATATCAAGGGTACTATATGGTAGAGAGATACGCACGAGAAGAGATGAGTCAACACTGGACACAAGAGGCGAGATATGCAGCATGGCTAGAGGTAGAAAAAGCAGCTGTCAAAGCGTGGAACAAATTAGGGCTTATCCCTGATAAAGAGTGCAAGAATATTGTCAAAAATGCCTCTTTTAGTGTAGAGAGAATCGAAGAGATAGAGGCTGTAACCAAACACGACTTAATCGCATTTAATACCTCTGTAAGTGAGAGCTTGGGTGAAGAGTCACGATGGTTTCACTATGGTATGACAAGTTCTGATGCTGTCGATACTGGTGTGGCATTGCAGATGAGAGACTCACTAAAGATTATCATCAAAGATGTCAAGATGTTGATGAAATCTATCAAAAAGAGAGCCAAAGAGCATAAGATGACACTGATGGTAGGTAGAAGCCACGGTATCCACGGAGAGCCTATCACTTTTGGTCTCACTCTTGCTGTATGGTATGACGAGATGCAAAGACACTTAGAGAACCTCAAAGAGACACTCAAAGTTATCTCTGTAGGTCAAATCTCTGGTGCTATGGGGAACTTTGCACACGCTCCACTAGAGCTAGAAGAGTATGCTATGAAAGAGCTAGGACTCAAACCTGAACCATGTAGTAACCAAGTAGTCCATAGAGATAGATATGCACGACTTGCGAGTGCCTTGGCTCTGATGGCATCAAGTATAGAGAAGTTTGCAGTACAAATACGACACCTCCAAAGAACAGAGGTCTATGAGTGTGAAGAGTATTTCGCCAAAGGGCAAAAGGGTAGCTCTGCTATGCCACACAAAAGAAACCCTATCCTCACAGAGAATATCACAGGATTAGCAAGAACTGTACGAGCCTACGCTGTCCCTGCTATGGAGAATGTAGCTCTATGGCACGAGAGAGATATTTCTCATAGTTCAAATGAACGATTTTGGTTGCCTGATGCTTTCATCACTAGTGACTTTATGCTCCATAGAATGAATAGTGTTATAGCTAACCTTACAGTGATGCCAAAAAATATGATGAAAAACCTCAATCTTACTGGTGGACTTGTATTTTCTCAACGCGTACTCCTAGAGCTACCTCTGGCTGGTGTGAGTCGTGAAGATGCCTATAGAATCGTCCAAAGAAACGCGATGAAAGTATGGGAAGAGATTCAACAAGGCAAACCAACCACCAACAAAAAAGGAGAATCCCTCTACCTAGGTCACCTCTTAGCAGACAAAGAACTCAGAGAGTCTTTGAGCGAAGAGCAGATACGAGAGTGTTTCAATTATGACTACTATACTAAAAATGTAGATGGGATATTTAAGAGGGTGTTTGGGAAGAAGTAGAGAGATATTTCATTTGTAGGGTGGGAGTATCCCACCAAAAATAGATTGTATGGTGGTGGATTTCATCCACCCTATGAAATTGATGAGTTTTTATCTATTATTTTTTTCGGTAAGTGCATCTGCTATTTTTGACAATTCACCATTTTGTTTTTTTATCAACTCCACTTGACTTTCCATTAAGTTGATAAGTCTCTCTTGACTGGAACCTTTTCCTTGATACTTTCTCATAAGGAAAATAAATATAACAAAAAAGATGACAATAGGCAACAACATACCAATAAGTTCACTTATAAATCCGTTCTTTGTTTTGGAGTCTTTTTTACTACAGGGTCTATCCTCTTTAGCATCTATAATACGAACTTTTTGTGAAACATACAACTCTTGTTTTTGTGCAGCAAAAGTTTCTACTCTAAATACAATTTTCTCTTTAGGAGCGATTGTTATTCCATAGAGAGATTTATAGGTTACATCAACAACTTCTCCACTCTTATCAAAAAACTGAACTTCAATAGAGACATCTTCGAGGGGATACTCTCCATTGTTTTGGATATGCCCTATTGTAAAAACATACGATGAATCAGAATAGGAGCGATAGTTATATTTTGCATCTACAATCTCCCCTCCGTAACTATTTGCAAAAAGAGAACCTGACACAAAGAGTAAACAAAACAGTATAAATATACGCAATATTTTCATAACTTCCCCCAATTAAATTAATATTATCAATTATACTTAGAATAGATTAATATATCTATATTTATTATTACCCAAACGACAACCCATAAATCTCTTGGTATGTCTTGAGGGCGTATCTGTCGGTCATGGATGCTATGTGGTCTGCGATGACTCTGGATTCGTTGCGAAATGCCATCAAATTTTTGGCTTTTTTAGGCAATAGATTGTTATCGTCACGGAATGCCCTATATAAGCCTTTTATACACTGTTTGCCTGCGTACATCTTCAGAGAAATTTTTTGATGCTTATATAGCTCTCTATGGAGCAGTTTTTTGAGCTTCTTTAGCTGAGTTGCAGTTGTTTTGCTAAAACCTAATGGTAAATCCAAGCTAGCATTCAGGATTGAGGATATTGGCTCTTCTTCTCTGTATCTCTGTGCAGCCTCTGTAGAGTGAGCTATGAAATCTTCTACAAGCAACTTGATAAGAGCTGCGACAAATCTATGGCGATAGAGTGACTCTCCCCTACTCACCCCCTCTTCTCTCACCATCTCATCTACTCTGATGCAGAGTTTATCTTCCATGAGATCATCAAAAGATATGAGACCATATTTGATACCATCATCTATATCATGACTCGTATAAGCTATCTCATCGGCATGGTCTACTACCATCGCTTCGAGAGAGGGGTGTTTCTCCAAGTCGAAAGATGCATCTATGTTTTCAAGAAACTTCTTTTTGTATGGATAGGAGTGTTTGAGTACACCCTCCAGGGTAGCAAAGGTCAAGTTGAGTCCATCAAACTCTTTGTATCGTTTCTCTAGCTTGGTCAAAACTCTAAAAGATTGGAAGTTGTGTTCAAACCCTAGAGGGTGTCCATCTTCTCGCAAGAGAGCATCCAAGGCATCTCCACCTATATGACCAAAAGGCGTATGCCCCAAATCATGTGAGAGAGCTATCGCCTCTGAGAGTGTCTCATTGAGATGTAACATCCTAGAGAGTGTACGAGCTATCTGACTCACTTCGAGTGAATGTGTGAGTCGCGTGCGAAAGTAGTCACCCTCATGGTTGAGAAAAACTTGTGTCTTGTACTCTAGCCGACGAAAAGAGCTACAGTGAAGCACCCTATCTCTATCTCTAGCAAATGGCTCCCTAAAATCCTCTTGGAATTCGAAAAATCTCTGAGTAGGTTTCATATTCTAATACCTTAATTTATAATGTTGTATACTACTGAACAAAAAATAGATAGATCTCATATATAATGTTTGGCAATGCCAAACCTACACATATAATATCATTTGATTTATTATAGCAAGGATACTATTAATGACTATAACACTAATGCACCATACACCACTAGAAGTTTGTGCTCATGCTATCCGTACTTGTTGGCAGAGTTTTGACAAGAGCGATGATGGAGGCGAAAAAGATAAAGCCCTCATAGATAGAGTAGGCAACAAATATAAACATGCATCAACTTTAGAGCATCTCGTCTATACATTTTATATCCGAGGAGTGAGTCGTGCCCTACTCCAAGAGCTTGCACGCCACCGCATAGCAAGCCCAAGCGTCAAGAGTACACGATACACGCTCAAAGAGCTCAAAGAGTCCGAACCATTTGCAGAGGATGATTATGAGGGTGCGAGTAAATTTATCGTACTCACGAGAAATGAACTCGTGGATGCTGCCTCTATCAAAGCCCTCAACAATCTCCAATCTATACTCAAAAGTGGCGTGAGCAATGATATAGCAAAATTTTGTCTACCAGAGAGTTATAAAACAGAACTTACTTGGACTATCAATGCAAGGTCACTCCAAAACTTCATCGCACTTCGTAGCAACAAATCGGCATTGTGGGAGATACGAGATATGGCATATAAACTCTATGATACTTTGCCAAAAGATCATCAATACCTCTATGAAGAGTCACTTTATAGCAATGAAAAATAAAAATAAATTATCTATAAATAATTTATTAACTTTTTGTTAATAAAATGCAGAAATAGCTTGACATTTTTAAATATCATATGCTATAATGCTTCTATCTTAAAAGAAAATAAGGACATATTATGAAAAATATCGTATTATCAGCAGTAGCTGTAGCGGCAATGAGTTCATTTGCAGTAGCAGGTGGGGATATAGCACCAATCCAAGAACCAGTAGTAGTAACTCCTGAGGTAGTAGAAGAAGTAACAGATGCAGGTTTCTACCTAGGTCTTGGTTATGGTAGAATAAGTCTCGATGAAACTTATATTACAAGTAGTACTTCACAAGATGTAGACACTAGAGATTTTGATCAACTTTTGATTCAAGCTGGTTATAAATTTAACTCATATGTAGCTGTAGAAGGTAGATACTGGGTTGGGATGAATGATCTTGATGGTGTGGGTTACTATAATGGTGACGCTTATAATGAAACAGCAGACCTAGATGCATATGGTATCTATGTAAAACCAATGTACCCAGTAACTCCTGAGTTCAATGTATATGCACTTCTTGGTTATGCAGATAGTACATTTAGTAGAGACTATACTGTAGCAGGTCAAGTAGTATCTCCAGAAGATTTGGATCTTGATGGTTTCTCTTGGGGGCTAGGTGCTGCATATACAGTCAATGGTAATATATCAATCTTCGCTGACTATGTAGTACTTTATGATGATACTTTTGATGAGTATGAAGGAAATAATGATAGCAGTGACTTCACAATTGATAGTGTCAATGTTGGTGTATCTTACAAATTCTAAGAATCTCAACACTATTAAGCCTCTCGGCTTAATAGCCTCTCCAAAACATTTTTCAATTTATATACTTTTACTAACAATTAACTTTATTTCACTATAATTATCTCAATAGATCAGGGTGTGATAAAGTTAATTGAGGATATATATGAGGAAAAAAGTCTTTCTAGTGCTGTTTATAAGTTCTATATTTTTAGAAGCTGCGACAATATCTGGTGAAGTAATCGCAGATAGGATCAGATCAACAATAGATAGCAAACTCAAAGGTCAAAATAAAAGTATCATCAAATCAATATATGAAGCCAACAACTATGCTCCTCTCTGGATAGGAGCATCCAACGCCCATAGACAATCACAACTCATCAAAGCACTTCACAATCCTCTCTACAATTACAAAAATAAACCCTTAGGAAGCAAAAAGATCAAACGACTCTTTTTCTTACTTGATAATGACCAAATATCTGACGATAAAAAATTAAAAGTTTATGCAAGATTAGATATGATGATGAGTAATAGTTTTGTGAGTTTAGTTCGCTTTATAATAGAGGGAGATGTCGATTGGACTCTACTCAAAAAAAAGATGCAAGCACTCAAAAAGAGTGATGATATAGCAGCAAAATGGGAAATTACACCCAAAATATTCCCTTCAGTAGAGAGTATAAATCAAGCTATACAGAGTAATGATATCGATAATTACTTCAATACACTCATCCCAATGAGAGATAGATATGTCAAACTTGTAGAGATGTTAAAAGATTATCGTCGCATGGCAAAACTACCAAAAATAGCATATAGCCATGATGTTCTGAAACTTGGAGATAGAGACAAGAGAGTCATAGAGATCAAAAAACATTTACAAATATCTGGAGACTATCCAAAATCAGCACCTATCAATAAAAATTTTGATGGGCAATTAAAAAATGCTGTCATTACATATCAAAAGAGATACAATCTCAAAGTAGATGGCACAATAGATAAAGTTATGACCTACTATCTTAATCTCCCTGTCAAAAAAAATATCCAACAAATCATAGCAAATCTTGACAAATGTAAACTCTATCCACAAAAATTTGAAGATGAGTATATAGAAGTAAATATCCCTGATTTCAATCTGAGATATTATAGAGATAATCAAATGATTTTCAAGACGGGTGTAGTAGTCGGGAGGATTGACCGCCCTACTCCTATCTTCAGTGACAAAATGACTTATATGGTACTCAATCCCACTTGGACTATGCCTGACAATTTGATCAAACGAGATCTTATCCATGTCTTTAGAGAAAATCCAAACTACCTCAATGAGAATAATATTCGTGTTTTTTCAGGAAAAAATGAGATAACAATCACACCAGAACAACTCAATCCCTATGAAGATAGTAACAAGCGTGTACCGTATAGATTTGTACAATATCCCGGAGACAATAATGCTCTAGGAAGAGTCAAGTTTATGTTTCCAAACAAATATGCTGTCTATCTCCATGATACAGACAATAAGTCTCTACTAGAGCGAAGGTACAAGATATATAGCTCTGGTTGTATGCGTGTAGATAAGCCATTTACCCTCTTGAATATACTCCTAGAACATAGTAAAGGAAGCTACTCCCAAGAGAGGATACAACAGATACTTGATACCCTCCAACCAACTACAATAAAACTCAAAAAAGCTATACCTGTACATATCGTCTACTTTACAGTCTATAAAGAAGATGGATTGGCATATTTCAAAAATGATATCTATCTCTATGATCAAATGATATGGGAGTCTACGACAGGACACAAAAAAGCTACTTTCAAAATCCCAGAACAACGATTCATTGATGTAAAGAGAAATGGGCGTAGCCAAACGACACAACAAAAGAATAAAAATAGAGAGGCAAAAAGCACTATAGGATTATTTTAAAAAAATCATATTATAATTGATAAAGGAATAATTATGCAAGAGAAAAAATATCAATTAGCAATTATTGGTGCAGGTCCTGCAGGTATAGCAACGGCTGTTGAGAGTTATCTTTTAGGTGTAAGAGATATCATCATCCTAGAAAAAGATGAAAATCATAATGCAACTATCCGTAAATTTTACAAAGACAAAAAACGAGTAGACAAGGATTGGAAAGGGCAAAAAGTCGAACTTGATGGCAATATCTACTTCTTGGATGGAACCAAAGAGAGTACACTTGATTTTTTTGATGAAGTATTGGAGTTTCACTCTGTTGAGTTAAAAACACACACAGAGGTGCAAAAGATCAATAAAAGCCAGAGTGGCTTTGATGTGATGATCAATGGTGGCTCTATAGAAGCTAAATATGTCGTAGTGACTATAGGTCGCATGGGTAAACCCAATAAACCTGACTACAAGATACCCACTACTATCAAAAAACGCGTAGATTTCACCCTAGAGCGATGTAGCAACAGTGAAAAGGTATTGGTAGTAGGTGGTGGTGACTCTGCTATAGAGTATGCTGTGGAGTTGGCAAAACACAATGATGTCGCTATCTGTTATAGACGCGAGACATTTAGACGAGCAAACCCTACAAATCAAGCTGATATTGCTAAAGCGATAGAGGATAAAAGTGTACGAGCTATACTCGGTATCAATATAGAATCACTCGAAGATGATAATGGTAGAGTACGCGTCAACTTCATAGGAGCAGAGGATGAAACCTTTGATAGGGTTGTATACGCTATAGGTGGTACCACTCCTAGTGCTTTCCTCGCAAGCTCTGGTATAGAGGAGCGAGATGGTAAACCCGTACATGATGAGAATTACCAAACAGCTATAAAAGGTCTCTATGTTGCAGGGGATATCACGCAAGAGAGAGGAGGCTCCATAGCATTAGGACTCAATCATGGTTATGCTATAGCAAGAGATATACTCACACATGACAATACACTCCGCCGTGATGATGAAACGGTGACTATTTTATAAAAATTATTTTCGCATCTTTACCCTTTGGGCATGCGTGATAGCTATAGCCATAGCATCTGTAATGTCCAAAGGCTTTATCTCCTTTTTTATACCCAATATTCTTTTCACCATAAAAGCAACTTGCTCTTTCCCTGCTTTCCCATTGCCTGTGAGTGCTTTTTTCACTTGCAGAGGAGTATACTCATAAAAGTACCCTATATCTTGCAGTATCTTGAGTGAAAGTGCCCCACGAAATTGTGCTAACTTCAAAACAGACTTTGGGTTATAAGCATAGAATATATCTTCTATCGCCACTTCATCAATATGATTACTCCCCAATATAAGATCCAAACCCTCCATCAGTTCCACTATCTGCTCTTGGAGGTGATTTGTTTTGATTTTAAGCAAACCAGCTTCAACAAGTGAATAACTTTTACCATCATAAGAGAGTACGCAATAGCCTAAATTACGGCTTCCAGGGTCTATTCCCAATATATTCATTCACACCTTTGTTCACATGGTGAATAACTTTAATCACCATCAGTTAGTAGCAGTATTTTAGCTAATTTAGGTTAAAATCCATAAAGTTATTCACATTAAGAGATGAAGTAGGGTATGATGAACATAGGGCAAAAAGTATTACAAGAGTTACGCAAAGAGATTACGATGATGGAGTATGAACGATATATCAAAAAACTCTACTATGATGAAGGGCAGTCTCGCAGTAATATTATATATTATGTCGCCAACAATATACTTATAGCAAAATGGATCAAGACAAAATATAGTAAAAAAATTGCTCACCTTTTTGAGATACAAAGTGGTATAAAACCAGAGATAGAGATAAGTATTGGTAAAATAAAAAAAGATGTTCATACTACGACAATGATGGTAGAGCATAAAATCAATAAAAAAAGTACAAAACTCAATCCATCATTCACCTTTGAGAGCTTCATTGTCGGTAATTCTAACCAATTTGCATATACTACAGCCAAAAGTGCTGCAGAGAAACCAGGACAACAGTACAATCCACTTTTTTTGTATGGTGGAGTAGGTTTAGGAAAAACCCATCTTTTACAAGCAATAGGAAATTACCATATAGATGTAGGTAAAACTGTGATATATACAACGCTTGAACAGTTTATGAATAGCTTTACATCACATTTGCGAAGCCAAACTATGGATAGATTTAGAGAAAAATATAGAGAGTGTGACCTGCTTCTCATAGATGATGTACAATTTTTGAGTCGTAAAGAGCAGACACAAGAGGAGTTTTTCCATACATTCAATGAACTGCACAATGCAAAAAAACAGATAGTAATGACATCCGATAGACCACCCAATAAGATAGCAGGTCTTGTAGATAGACTCAAGAGTCGATTTGAGTGGGGTTTGATGGCAGATGTACAACCCCCTGGGTTAGAAACAAAAATCGCAATCATAGAGAAAAAATGTGAATTAGACGGTATACGGCTTGAAAAAAACATTATCAACTATATAGCTACAAATATGGGAGATAATATCCGAGAAATAGAAGGTACTCTCATCAAGCTCAATGCTTTGGGATCAATGCTCAATCAACCAATCACTATGGAGTTTACAAAAAATGCAATCAAAGATCAACTCAAAGAGAAAAAAGAGAGTATAAATATAGATGATATCGTCAATATCATATCCAAAGAGTTAAATATCAAACCAAGTGATATAAAATCTAAAAAAAGAACAAAAAATATAATCAATGCTAGAAGAATAGTCATCTATTTAGCAAGAAACTTAACACCAAACTCAATGCCACAAATAGCCCTTTACTTTGGAATGAAAGATCATTCTGCAATTAGCCATACCATGAAAAAAATTAACGAAATAATAGAGAATGATGAAAATTTTAAGCTACAACTTGAAGAACTATCCAATAAGGTAAATACTAATAGCTAAAGTTTTAGCACAGCTCTAATAAAAAAAAGATATAATCCTATTTAGTGAACAAATGTGAATAGTAACGAGAAGAAAATGATATCTAAAATAGAGTCTACGCCTTATTTTGAGAGAGATTTTCACTTATTCAACACAAACTACTACTATCTACTACTTATATAGAAGATATAAAGGAAAAAAGATGAAAATAAGAGCAAACAAACAACTCATAGAATCTATACTCATAAATCTTCAACCTTTTTTGGAGAAAAAGGATGCAAGTCAAATTACATCCCATATCTTTTTCAAATCAGAAAGTATAAAAAGCGAAATAAAAGCAACAGATTCTGAGATAGGTTTATCTATAACAACTGACAAAATAATAGTAGATGAAGAGGGTTCATTTACTGCCAATGGTAAAAAATTATTAAATATCGTTCGTATACTCAAAGATGATGAAATCGTAATGGAAATAGAAAACAATATACTCATTATAAAACAACAAAGATCTAAATTTAAACTTCCTACATTTGACTCTAACTCTTTCCCGCCCTTTCCTTCTTTAGAAAATAAACCACAAATTAATCTCAACTCTAATAGTCTCATACAAAATCTCAAAAAAATATCTCCAGCTATAGATACAAATAATCCTAAATTTGAATTAAATGGAGCTTTAATCAATATAAAAGAGGAGCAAACTGATCTAGTAGGAACTGATACAAGAAGATTGGCTGTAGCAACTATAGAAAATAAAAGTGACAAAGAATTATCAATCATCGTACCCAAAAAAGCTATATTAGAAATACAAAAACTTTTTTTAGATCAAATAACAATTTATTATGATGAAACAAACCTTATCATAACAAATGAAAATCACTACTTCTATACGCGACTTATCAATGGAAAATTTCCCGATTATGAGAGAATCATACCTAAAAGTGTCAAACACACTATAGCACTCCCTAAAAGAGAAATGCTAAATTCTATTAAAATGATTACTACAATATCTCAAGATATAGAGATGACATTAATGGGTGATAAAATCATATTTAACTCTCTGTCTACAGAAAATGTCGAAGCAAAAACAGAATTAGAAATAAATACAGGTTTGAGTGAAAATATCAAATTAAACTACAATAGTAAATACCTCCTTGATTTTATTGCACAAATAGAGAATGATCAATTTCAATTAGAGATAAATGAAGTAAATTTACCTTTTATTGTAAAAAGCGATACATTTGTAACAATAATTATGCCAATTGTAAACTAAAGGATAATAATGACAAAATATATTTTTGTAACTGGTGGAGTACTCAGTTCCTTAGGAAAGGGAATAACAGCTGCTAGTATAGGAACACTACTCAAACACTCTGGATATAGAGTAGGTGTACTCAAATTAGATCCATATATCAATGTAGATCCAGGAACTATGTCTCCATTGGAACATGGTGAAGTTTTTGTAACAAAAGATGGAGCAGAGACGGATCTTGATTTAGGTCATTACGAGAGATTTTTGGATACTTCTCTAACACAAAAAAACAATTTCACTACGGGACAAGTCTATAAAACAGTTATTGAAAATGAGAGAAAAGGAAAGTACTTAGGCAAAACTATACAAGTAGTACCTCATATAGTTGATGAGATAAAAGAGCGAATAGTCTATGCAAGTAAAGGAAGAGATATCCTCATAGTAGAACTAGGTGGAACTACTGGAGATATCGAAGGATTACCGTTTCTTGAGTCAATACGACAAATGAAACATGAATTAGGCAGAGATAATGTCATGAATATTCATGTTACCTTGTTACCTTATATCAAAGCAGCAGGTGAACTCAAAACCAAACCTACACAACACTCAGTACAAGAGTTGCGTAGGATAGGTATAGCACCTCATATGTTGGTACTCAGAGCCGAACAGCCTGTACCTTTTGATCTCAAAAAGAAAATAGCTTTCAATTGTGATATGGAAGAAGATAGTGTAGTAGATGCTATAGATGCTGAAACTATCTACAAAGTACCTATGAATTTCTTGGCACAAAATATACTCACTCCTATATCCAAACAGTTAAATCTAGGTGAACTCAATCCAAAAATGGATGAGTGGAACGATCTCGTACTCAAAATAATCAAACCTACAAATGAAACAACTATAGCTTTCGTAGGGAAATATCTCGATCTTAAAGAGTCTTACAAATCACTAACTGAAGCACTCATTCATGCAGGAGCCAATCTTGATACACATGTGAAAATCAAATGGGTAGATAGTGAAAAGATAGAAGATGATGGAGCTGAAAAATATCTCGTTGATTGTGATAGTATTTTGGTCGCTGGTGGTTTTGGTATGCGTGGAGTAGAGGGTAAAATCAAAGCCATACAATATGCAAGAGAGAACAAAATACCATTTTTGGGAATATGTCTAGGGATGCAACTTGCACTTATCGAATATGCACGGCATGTTTTAGGCTATGAGGGAGCAAACTCTGTAGAGTTTGATGAAGATACTAAATACCCTATGATTTATCTCATTGATGAATTTATGAATACTAGTGGTGAAGAGCAGATACGAACGGCTAAATCACCAATGGGAGGTACTTTGAGACTCGGTGAATATGAGTGCCGAACCAAAGAGGGATCTAAATTGAGAGAAGCATATGATGCATCTGTGATATTTGAGAGACATAGACATAGATATGAAGCAAACCCTATCTATAGGGAAGTATTAGAACAAAATGGTATGTTAATCACAGGTGAATCTCATGGTTTGATAGAAGCTGTGGAAATCGTCGAACATCCATGGTTTTTAGGTGTACAGTTTCATCCAGAGTTCACCTCTAGGTTACAAAATCCAAATCCGACTATTTTGGCATTTGTCAAAGCGTCTATGATTGAGCATAGTTAAAAGATTTGATCTATAATTATCCCAAAATAACATTCTATACCCTCGAAAAGATCCTTCATAATCGATTTGATAGGGATGGGTTTTTATCTCTCAAAGACCTCCCCTCTCCTACTCTTCTCAAAGATATGGATAGAGCTACCCAGCGTATAGCAAAGGCTATCCAAAATAGAGAAAAAATCATCCTTATAGGCGATTATGATGTCGATGGAGTCATCTCTACTACGCTCATGAAACTCTTTTTTGATGCGATAGATACACCTTTGAAGTGGATTATCCCAAACCGTTTTCGAGATGGATATGGACTGAGTCCGACGCTCATACCTCGTATTGAAGGTTGTGATCTTGCTATTACTGTCGATAATGGTATATCTGCTGTAGATGCTGCGGATATGTGTCAAGAGTTGGGGATAGATCTTATCATCACAGATCATCATCTCCTTCCACCCAAAATCCCAAATGCCTATGCTATAGTAGATCAAAAGCAAGAGCAGTGTTCTTTTCCTTATGGTGAAATATGTGGCGCACAGATCGCTTGGTATCTGATAGCATCTCTCAAAAGTCGCTTGGGTGTCACTGTGGATATCAAATCCTATTTGGAATTTGTATCTATAGCTATCATAGCTGATATGATGCCTCTCAAACATATCAATAGAGCCATGGTAGTTGCAGGTCTCAAAATACTCAATCAAAGCTCTACAGTGCCAATGCGTGCTTTTAAAGAGCATCTAAGCAAAGAGGAACTCTCTAGCGAAGATATAGCTTTTCAATTGGCACCCATACTCAATAGTGCAGGTCGTATGTGCGATGCTCTCTATGCGGTAGAGTTTTTGACAAGTAAGAATATCTATGATGCAAGATCTAGACTTGAAAAACTTGTAGGATTTAATACTCAGAGAAAAGAGACAGAACAAAATATCACCCAACAAGCTATGGAACAAGTAGACCCTAGAGATAAAGTGATCGTAGTCCACGGAGAAGAGTGGCATGAGGGTGTTGTCGGTATTGTTGCGGCGAGAGTCTCTAGGGAGTTTGAAAAGCCCACTATCATCCTCTCTCAATCCTCTACGGGGATACTCAAAGGAAGTGGGAGGAGTTTTGGTGAGTGTGATCTCTTTGATGTTACTTCAGAGTGTCGTGAATATATGCAAAAATTCGGTGGACACAAAGCTGCTATAGGTTTGAGCCTCTCTGTAGATAAACTCGATCTATTCAAAGAGAGATTGCAAATCTCATATGATAAAAGAGCTTACAAAGAGAGCTCTTTTGACCCAGAGATAGTAGGAGAGTTAGGCTTTGAAGAGATTAGCTTTGATATCACTCGTTTGATCAGTCGGTATGAACCCTACGGACAAGAGAATCATAAACCAAAATTTATCACAAGAGATGTGAAAATAATTCAAGCAGATAGTATGGGCAAAGCATCCGAACATTTGCGTTTTGCTCTTGAACATAATGGCGTGATATTTGTAGGTGTCAAATTCAAAAGCACAGAGATATTTAAAGCAGGTGAAAAGATCACTATCACATACACTATCAATGAAAATCACTTCAGAGGAGATCTCTCGCTCCAGCTACTCATAGATAAAATATACCAAAATACATAAGGATTTTGCGATGAAACTCTTTATCACTGCGACAGGTACAAATGTAGGGAAGACAGAGACAACTTTAGAGTTAATCTCTCTTTTTGCCTCAAAAGGCTTCTCTGTAGGTGTATGTAAACCTATAGAGACAGGAGTCAAAGAGGAGGCAGTAGATGCCAAAGCACTACTTTTGGCTACTCAAAAAGTCAACCCATCTTTTCACATGTTTACAGCAGAAGATATAACAGCATACACTTTTCCACTCCCTGCAGCTCCTTTTTGTGCGGATATGGATATGACTATAGATATAAATATGATTATAGAGAAGATAGATTCACTCTCGAAATTGTGTGATATATTGCTCATAGAAGGTGCAGGTGGTTTGATGGTTCCTATCACACACAAGTTTATGATGATAGATTTGATCAAAAAATTAGATGTGAAAACTCTCCTTGTTACTCCGAGTCGTTTGGGTTGTATCAATGACACTCTGTTGAGTATAGAAGCTTTAAAATATAGAGATATAGAGTTTGATTGGTGTGTCAATATCTATGAAGATAGAGAGAGTTTTGAGTATGTAACCCAGCCATATTATGACAAAGAGTGTCCTCACTGGTGGAGTAGAGAGAGTGGTTTAGAGAAGTTTGTGAAGAGATGGAGTAGCCTAAACCCGACGCATTAAATAAATAATGCGTATTTCGGAATCTATATACCGCTCTATATAATGTACCCAGTGAATCCCCGTACGAATCAAACTAGACAAACTCTCCGATGATGTCAAGTTGCGTTTTGGTATAACTGCATCGGTGATGGTGATGAAGCGAGATAAATAGAATTAATTATTTATGCTATAATATCCTAAAAGGAGAACCCCATGGATGCTATACAATATGAGAATTTTAAGTACTATACTTATGATGATTATCTACAGTGGGAGGAGTCTTGGGAATTGATAGACGGTGTTGCTTATGCGATGTCGCCTGCTCCATACCCCAAACATCAAAAGATAGTAGCACAAATCTGGCGAGAGTTGGATAAAAATTTGATTTGTGCTTATAATCTCTGTGATGCTTATATCTCTCCTGTGGATTGGAAAGTATCAGAAAATACCGTCGTGCAACCTGATGTAGCGATATTTTGTGAAGATACGCAGAGACAATATTTTTCTAAAACACCACTACTTGTAGTAGAGGTTCTCTCTCGCTCTACAGCCCTCAAAGATGTCACAAGCAAATACAAACTCTACGAGAAAGAGAGAGTACCCTACTACATCATCATCGAGCCAAATAGTGAGATCAGTGATATTTTTGGGCTTATAGATGGAGAGTACAGACTCATCAAAAAAGCGACCAAAGAGGATAGCTATGAGTTTGAACTCTCTGATGATTGCAAGACGGCTATAGATTTCTCTACGGTTTTTTAGGGGTTGAAAAAAATGCCAACTTAGTAATTGATGCTACATCAGATAGATAAGGGGCTGATTATACTATCCTACTCCTCCACCAAATCATACAAAGCTTTGATCTCTTGATCCCATATGGTTTCATCTATTGTCTCTAAGATGAGTGGGATATCATCCATCCGAGGATCATTCATGATAAACCTAAAGGCATCCCAACCTATCTCACCCATACCCAAGGAGTGGTGTCTATCTACATGGGAGCCTAATGGTGGTTTGGAGTCGTTGATATGCATACCCATAAGATACTCAAATCCTACTATAGAGTCGAAAGCATCCATCGTCTCATCATACGCTTCTCTCGTACGCAAGTCATATCCCCCTGTGAAGGTGTGGCAAGTGTCGAGACAGACACCTACACGGCTCTTATCATCTACAAGTTCGATAATCCTCGCAAGATGCTCAAACTTATACCCTAGGTTGCTCCCTTGACCAGCGGTGTTCTCTATGACGAGTTTGACATCACTCCCCTTGGTCGCTTTGATAGCGAAGTTGAGTGACTCTGCTATGACTTGGAGGCACTGCTCCTCTGCTTGGGCTATCTTCTCCTCTCTATCGGGAGCTTTTTTCCCTATCTTGGCGAGGTGTGAACCTGGGTGGAAGTTGAGTCTATCGAGTCCTAGTTGTTCACAGCGTTCCAACTCATCTATGAAAGCAGTACGAGACTTCTCTAACTTCTCTACCTCTGGATGCCCTAGGTTGATGAGATAGCTATCATGTGGGAGTACATGTTTAGGCAATATACCTGATAACTCCAGATTTTTCTTGAACTCGGCTATGGTTTTCTCCTCCAAATCTTTGGCTTTCCACTGTCTCTGGTTTTTGGTAAAGAGGGCAAAGGCTTTTGCTCCTATCTTCATAGCGTTGAGCGGGGCATTGTATACGCCACCGCTTGTACTGACATGTGCTCCTACATATTTCATATTTACTTCCTGATTATTTTTTAGACTTCTTGCAAAACTCAATGAAAGAGTATATTTCTTATTGCACATCATCTTTCATTCTGAATCTTTTTGAATTAGCTAAGGCTAGTCCTTCAAAGCTACAGAATAAAATCTAATGCACACTAAAAAATATTCTCAATTCATGAGTTTTGAAAGAAGTCTTTTAATATTGTATCGCAAAATAGGTCTATTTTATATTTTTGATTTTGATCACTATATTGTTGCACCTATCTCTAAATAGTGTCTCTTGTTTTGTAACTCTGTAGAGTATGTCATAGACTCCATCTTTTTGGATTTTCTGACTAAAGCCTTGTTTTTCTCTTTTGGTTTTCTCTCCATCAAATATTTTTTGACTTCTAAATATATGGGTCAATAGCTCTTTTGGATAGTGTGAATTGAGGTGTTGGCTGTTGAACTCTCCTCTACTCATACATCGAAACTGACGCATACATACTCTATCGTTATATATTTTCAATCGCATCAATGCACTTCCTACACCATAAATCTCAACACTTATCACATTTCCACTATCCGAGATGAAACCCATATCTGCATACTTCATACTCTCTGTTTTCCATACTATCATCCTGCTTTTCTCTTTTGATGGTTCTTTATGGCTACAACCAACCAACAATAAAAATAGCATTATAGTCATATAAATAGATACTTTTTTCACTCTTCATCACCTTATATCTTCTAAAAATCAAATTTTCCGTAAAATTATACACAGATTAAGTGTATTTTAAGCTTATTGTCTATATAATTCCGCCCACTAGTTACAAATATGGCCCCATCGTCTAGCGGTTAGGATCCATGGTTTTCATCCATGTTACCGGAGTTCGAGTCTCCGTGGGGTCACCATTCGTAACTAGCACTCTTTACAATTTAAGTTTGGCCCCATCGTCTAGCGGTTAGGATCCATGGTTTTCATCCATGTTACCGGAGTTCGAGTCTCCGTGGGGTCACCACTTCTATTTCAAATCAAAATTATACTATTTATCTATCCAATAATTCACTATCAAAGATTGCAACCTCTTTTAATCTTACTTGGGCATTTGGCAATAGCCAACCTACCTGATTGCAATTGCAATGATTTTCTCTACTCTCCACCGTTGGAGGGTAGCATATCATTTGATCTATCTTGATGTGTACTATCTACCCTATCTTCGTTTGTTTGTTGTGTATCTTGTACCTTCTGCTGACTGTTTTGTACCGCTGCTTCTTGGACTTTTTTTCTCTGTGGTGAAAGATCTTTGATAGCTTCATCTATAGTTTCTGTATTCATCTTTTGTGCAGAATTTATAAGATTGTATCTCTCGTTTGGTGAGAGAGAAGTAGTGGGAGTAAGACCTTCTGCATTTTTGTATGTAGCTATAGCTTTTCTCGTACCACTCCCCACGACACCATCTACTTTGCTATTGTATGCACCATATACTTTCAGTGCTGTCTGAAGTTGTTTACCTTTTGCAACCTTGGTATTGAGTTCAGAAAAGAGATTTTTATCCATAGTAAAAAGTTCTGCAAGATACAATAACTGATTCCAAGTTCTTGAGTCGAGTGTCGTTCCAACACTTATATCATACTTTTTATTCATCTTTTTTATAGCACTTCTCGATGCATATGAGTTTAACTTCCCATCTATTTTTCCTTTATAAAATTCCAAATAGCTCAAACTCTTTTGGATTTTCATCTCATCTGTGATCACTATAGGCGTTTTTTTGTGATGTGTTTTGTGATGTGTTGTATGATGTCTCTTGTGATGATGGTGGTAGTGACTTCTTGGTTCTCTATTGGAATTGGCTATCAGAGCAGCTCCTGCTATAGCTGCTGCTGCCACACCAAATAGAGCAGCATTGTTTCTTGCCTCTACTACTTGTGACATTACCATCAAACTCAGTATAATGGCACTCAATTTTTTCATAATCATAACTCTCTCCTTTTTATTTATAAATATCTCTGTATATATTTTAGCATAGTTTCAATAGAACCTTTCAAATTGAGTTGTATATTAAGATTGTATTAATTTTTAAAAGGCAAATATGAAACAAAAATAGATATAATAGTCACCAAAAAGGGAGATAGTTATGAGTAAGCCATTTATCACACTACCAACTCTCACCCTCCAATCACTCTTTGAATTTAGTATTGATAGATATGCCAATAAGCCATTTGTCCAATTTATAGGTGAAAAACCACTCACTTATAAAGAGTTTGCAACCCAAGTTTACGCTACACAAGATATACTCAACCATTATGGTATTAGAGAGGGTGATAAAGTCGCTATCTATAGTGAAAACATGCCAAACTGGAGTATAGTCTATTTTGCTGTCACGACACTAGGAGCTGTGGTAGTCCCTATTTTGCCTGATTTTCATACCTCTGAAGCGATGCATATAGCAAACCATGCAGAGTGTAAAGCTGCTTTTATATCTCAAAAACTTTTTGAGACGATGCTCGATGAGACGAAACCTCCCAAACTCAATCTCTTAGTGATTATAGATAATCTCTCTGTGTTAGAGAAACTCTCTACACCCTCTACAGTAGAAAAAGTCCTGCAAAAAGGTGGAGAGAAGTTGACACAAGCTATGGAAAAATTTAATAAAGAGGAGACCGAGTCTCACACCCTAGAGATAGATGAGGATGATTTAGCTGCTATTATCTATACTTCTGGCACAACAGGGAGTTCCAAAGGGGTGATGCTCTCTCACAAAAATATTACATTTGATGCTTCAACCGCACAGCATGTGGTTGATATCTATCCTGAAGATAGGTTTTTGTCTATACTTCCACTTGCACATACTTTTGAGTGTACAGTAGGTATGATAGTACCCTTTCTCAACGGAGCCTCTATTCATTATGGAAAGAAGCCTCCTACACCCTCAATACTACTCAAAGCTTTTGCTTCAGTGAAGCCTACATTTATGCTCAGTGTACCACTCGTCATAGAGAAGATATTTAAAAACAAAGTAGAGCCAAATTTTCAAAAAAACATCGTGATACGCTCTCTCTATAAAATTCCATTTGTGCGAAAAAAACTCAACAAAATTGCAGGCAAGAGGCTCAAACAGAGTTTTGGTGGAGAACTCAAATTTTTTGGTATAGGTGGGGCTTCTCTCTTTCTTAGTGTTGAAAAGTTTCTACGAGAAGCGGAGTTTCCTTACTGCATAGGGTATGGGCTTACAGAGACTGCTCCTATCTTAGCAGGAGCTAACCCATCACTAACAAAATATAGAGCTATAGGTCCAGCACTCCAAGGAGTCACGCTAGAGCTACGAGACCAAAAAGAGAATGGAGAGGGTACACTCTGGGCGAAAGGACCCAATATCATGCAAGGATATTATAGGGATCCAGAAAAAACAGCAGAAGTGTTGAGTGAAGATGGCTGGTTCAACACAGAAGATATAGGGTATTTTGATGAAGATGGCTATTTCTTTATGAGTGGAAGAGCCAAAAATATCATAGTAGGAGCAACAGGAGAAAACATTTATCCTGAACAGATAGAGGGTATCGTCAATGCACACCCTCTCGTCTCTGATTCGCTTGTCTATGATGACAAAGGCACACTTACTGCGAGAATATATCTCGACTATGAGAAACTTGACAACCTCCTAGGTATCCACCATACATCAGAGACCAAAACACACAAAAAGATAGATGATATATTAGAAGAGATTCGCCTAGATACCAATGAAAAAGTCTCATCATTTTCGCGTATCAAAAAGATAATAGAGCAAAGAGATGAGTTTGTCAAGACACCTACCAAGAAGATAAAAAGATATCTCTATGTAGAGCCACCTATACGATAACAGACTTCTTGCAAAACTCAATGAAAAGTAGAAACCTATGATAAAAATAAAACAAAATAAAACAACAAAAAAACCTCTCAAAAAGTTCAAACGAGTAAAAGTAGCAACCAAAAAAGAGATAGCCCAGATCAAAGATATCTTTCTTTTGCACTATCCCCAGAGTGTCACAGAGCTTAAGTATCGCAATCTCTATGAACTTCTCATCTCCGTGATGCTCTCTGCTCAATGTACTGACAAACGAGTCAATATCATCACTCCTGCCCTTTTTGCTGCCTACCCTGACCCACTCTCTCTAGCCAATGCAGACCTCGATAGTGTCAAAGAGTATATAAAAAGCTGTTCATTTTTCAATAACAAAGCCAAAAATCTTATCAAAATGGCACAATCGATCATGGAGAACTATGATGCACAAATCCCTCTGGAGCAATCAGAGCTTGTCAAACTCGCTGGTGTAGGACAAAAGACTGCAAATGTAGTCATGATAGAGTATACGGGAGCCAACCTCATGGCTGTAGATACACATGTCTTTAGAGTAGCCCACCGCTTGGGACTTAGTAATGCCTCCACCGCTACGAAAGTAGAAGAGGAACTCACCCGAAAGTTCAAAACAGACCTCCACCTCCTCCATCAAGCGATGGTACTCTTTGGTCGATACAGATGCAAAGCAATCAAACCTGAGTGTGAAGAGTGTTTTATGGAAGAGTATTGCAAGAGCAAAGAGGGATTTAAGGTTTGAATGATCTCCAAAAAATAGAGAACAGCCTTATTTTTATACAACTAAGATAAAAAAACTCCTAATTTAATAATTTTCATATACTTTTTTGCTACAATCATCAAAAATTGATTTTTAGGAGTTATACAATGCAAGATTTGCACTATATCAAAGATGAGATGTTATCTCACATACCAATATGTACCCATGCTAATCCAAAAAAAGTACTCATCATCGGTGGATGTGAAAAACTTCAAGGAGAAGTGAAAAAACATAAAATTATCGAAGAGGTTATCACGATAGCTTCAAAAGATGCTAAAAATACTATAGAGAGTTATGAAGAGAATAGCTTTGATGTGATCATCATAGCTACTGAAGATTTCGCAACTGATCGACTCTTTTGGGGTCTACTTAACCGTACACTGACAACAGATGGTGTAGTTGCAACAATGTCTAGCAGACTACTTACAGAGGTTGAAGAGAGCAAAAAAGAGTTAGAGACTATCGGTGAACTCTTCAAAATAGTGATGCCATATAGCTATGAAGCATCCGCTCACGGCACAGGACTTTCTTGTCATAATCTCATCTTGGCGAGCCATAGATACCACCCTACAGCAGATATCAATCTCCAAAGAGCAGACCTCACAGAAGGATTTCACTACTACAACTCTGATATAGCTATAGGGACATTTCAACTCCCTACAGTAGTCCGTAGAGAATTTCTAGGTCTTATCAAACTCTAATGGCTTTCAAGTATGCAGTCGTATTGACAGGGGGAATAGCCACAGGCAAGAGTAGTGCTACTATGCTCCTCTCTCTGTATGGTTTTCGCTTTATTGATGCAGACAAGATAGCTCATGCCATGCTTGATAAACATCATCAGAAGATAGCAGAACTCTTTGGAAGTGAGTTTGTCGTAGATGGTAAGGTAGATAGAGTCAAGCTAGGGAGTGTAGTCTTTGCTGAGGCGAGCAAACGAAAAGAGTTGGAGTCCCTCCTCCACCCTCTCATCTATGAGGAGATAGCCAAGCAGTCTCAAGAGCAAGAGAGATATGCCAAACCATATATCATAGATATCCCTCTCTTTTTTGAGGGAGATAGATACCCTATAGAGCGATCAGTTGTCATCTATACGAGTAAAGAGAAGCAATTAGAGCGACTCATCAAGAGAGATGGATATACACAAGAGGAGGCTCTACGACGCATAGAGGCTCAAATGGATATAGAAGAGAAACGCAAACGAGCTACATATGTCATAGACAATAGCGGAGATCTCAAGCAACTTCAAAGAGAGTGTGATAGAGTCAAAGAGCAGATACTCAATAATATTACATAAATTTATGTATAATAACAAAAATATAGAAGCCAAAGGAGTCGTATGAGATATATTTTTTTATTATTGATGATGCTATCTATTACTGCATGCGAAAGCAAAGAAGAGAGAGAAAAAGCTCAAGAAGCTGAAGCATTCAAGCAAGTCCAACTCGCAAAAGTAGAAGAGAGTATCAATGCACAAAAGCGTGCAGAGACGATAGTCTCAAAGAGTTCTCAACTCCCAAAAGAGACTCTTTCTGCTTTGGATACAAATAGTACACAAGAGAAAAATAGATCGATCATAAACAATCTTGGTTTCTCTATGGATGATGGAAAATTGATCATAGATACGAAAAAAGCCAAAGCTTTTTTTAGTGAACTTGGGAAAAATCTCAAAGATACAGATAAAAAGTTAGAAGAGGGAAATCTCACCATAACAAAACCTATGGGCATTGAAGTCAATAAAACGATAATCAATATAGATATCAATAAAACTGAATCCTACCTCAATATATTGGGTAAAAAGATGGAACACTTTTCTCAAGAGTTTAACACTTTTACAAAAACACTATATAGTGATAATAACAATACAAAGGAATAATAACAATGCAACAGATAGATATGAATTCACCAGAGTTTCAAGCCGAGATGGAAAAGACAGATGCTTTTGTCCAGAAAGTAAACAAACAATTTGGTTTTGTCCAAAATCCAAATGAAGAGGTTAATGAGGGTGTAGCCATGGGATTGGCTAGAAATAAACTCATCTATGGGAAGCGATTTTGTCCATGTTTTATGGTTATAGGTGAGACAAAAGAGGAGAGAAAAACAGCAGACAATCGTATCTGTCCATGTAAACCTGCTCTTGAAAAAGAGATTCCAGAAGATGGGTTATGTCACTGTGGTATCTTCTGTACACCAGAGTATGTAGAGGCAGCACGAGCGAAAGATGAAATAGAAGAGGTTGTACACCAACACTCAAAAGGCTTGACAGATGAACAAGCCAAAACACTACTCAAACAAGAACAACTCGATGGTGATGAGCTAGAAGCACTTATAGAAGCGAGAGATTTAGGGATGGTAGCATTTGATCTTATAGATGTACGCGAATATATGGAGTGGCAGATGGCTCATATCGTAGGTACTGATACCCTCGTAGCAACTTCACAGTTCTATGAAAAGGTAGAAGAGATCTCTGACAAGAAACAGACTCCGATTATCGTATATTGTCACACTGGAAGCCGAAGTTTCCAAGTCCAACATGCGATGAAATCACTAGGATTTGAACATATATGTAACCTCAAATATGGTATTGTCAGCTACAATGGTGCGACACAAAAAGGCTAAATGACTTCATCTATTGTCAATATAGTTACTGATGTTACGAATTAACACAATCAAAAAGTCTGATCAATACAAAGAGTGTTGATATCAGTCACTAAACCAAAGGAGAAAAAAGATGCAAAGATCGCAAAGTATAATGTACCCACAAATCAACACCATATAAAATAAATTCTTATTCCAAATAGCAATAATATGCTAAAATAAGAGAGGCGGATTCGACTCATAAGCGAATACCCTTAACTAGAATTGTAGCATCTAAACCTGTAAGCTCCATAAAAGCTTCATAAGGTGTAGCATAATCAAGACATTTCCTAGGTCTTGAGTTAAGCTTATGAACAGTCTTTATAACTTCCTCTCTAGCTATATCCACAAACTCCATACCCTTTGGAAAATATTGTCTCAATAACCCATTCGCATTCTCATTCTGTCCTCTCTCCCAAGAGTGATATGGCTTAGCAAAGTAAGTATCACACTCCAAGGAAGAGGCTATATCCATATGTTTTGCAAACTCTTTACCCTTGTCAAATGTGATGGTCTTGACAAACTCACTAAAAGGCTTTAAGAGTTCGACTATAGACTCTTGTGTCTCTTTGGCAAACTTACCTATTTGCGGTAATGCAAGTCTTAGCTTGGAGACTCTCTCATCTAATGTGACTATAGCACCCTTATGATTAGCACTGATGACTGTATCAGCTTCCCAGTCACCCACTCTTAGTCTGTCGTTAACCTCTTGGGGTCTTTGGTCTATATCTACCCTGTCAGGTATCCCCTTAGCACTATTTGTACTACTTCCATATCTTTTTTTGTAGGGTTTTTGCTTATGTCTTAGGTGAAGGTATAGCTCTCCTCCATCGGCTTTATCTTGTAGTATGTAGCGATAGATAGTCTCGTGGTGAAGTGATATACCAAGTACTCTTTTGATCCTCCCTGCTATCTGTTCTGGAGAGCTTTGGTTTGCTTTTAATTCCTCTTCAATAAACTCTCTTATAGCCTCTATGAGCTTGATGGATTTCTCTTTTTCTTGATGCCTCTGTTTTGCAGTTCTATCAGCTTGTTTGTGTCTATAACCTCTTTTGCCCTTATTTCTTGCTATCTCTTTTGATATTGTCCCTTGTGAACGACCCAGTACCTTTGCTATTTGATTCTGAGAAGTTCCGTTCTTTATCTCTACTTCGATATAATATCTCTCTTGGAGAGTTAGTTGGTGATATGCCATTTTTTACCCTTTAAGCTTTGTTATGATTGCTTAAGTGTATCTAACTTTCCTTGTTAAATACCTATGCAATCTACTTGTGGGTATTCGCTTGTGATGTGAATCTGGGTTTAGTGGTCTTGACAAAGGGGTACATTATACTATCTTTATAACTCTATTGCCCTCAAGTGGAGTGCCAAACTACATGGAGTATTTGGACAGAGATATAACCAAGAGTTCAATATAATAAATCTAAGGAGAGAAATTACAAAAAATGATGGAGGGGCTTGTCTGAAGTGTGCTTATGGTAGAATGATGCCAATATAG